>CANQIU010000011.1 GCA_947624145.1 uncultured Bacilli bacterium
AAGTTCATTATATGAGTATATCAAGACAATCACCTCTTGATATAACTATAACCTATTTTACCACAAAAGTCAATCGACTGTGGTAAAATAGGTTTTGCTTCAACTACCAAAATTATAGTTTTTTTATAAACTAACATAAACTTTTCTAAATATTAGTAGAACTTTATTAAACTAATATAAATTAAAACACACAAAAATGGAGCCTTTCGGCTCCTTTAGGGGGTTTTGGTTGAACTCTTCACATTTAGAATCGTAAGAGAGTTCAGGTTATTAGCATGATGTCTATCATGCTAGTTTAATCTTACTAATATTTTTGAATTTTGTCAATAATATTTTCAAAATTTTAATTAGATTAATCTAAAAAATTTATTTCTTCAATCAGCTCTTTATATAGTTTATTTTGTTGATATTCTAAGGAATTAATATATTCTTTAGCATCTAGTGAAGCTCTTAAAAGTATTTTATAATCATTTTTTAAATTAGCTATTTTAAAAGTCATATCTCCACTTTGTTTAACGCCGAATAAGTCACCTTGTCCTCTTAATTCAAAGTCTTTTTCACTAATATAAAAACCATCGGTACTTTCTTCCATAACTTTAAGCCGAGCATTATCTTTTTCTTTACTAATTAAATAGCAATAACTTGGTAAGTCGTTTCTTCCTACTCTTCCCCTTAATTGGTGTAAGGTTGCTAAACCAAATTTTTCCGCATTATAAATAACCATCATCGTAGCATTAGGAATATCAATTCCTACTTCAATTACCGTTGTAGAAATAAGGATCTTAATATTACCTAGTTTAAATTCTTCCATTAAAGCATCTTTGGCACTTTGTTTTAATTTCCCATGAATTATTTCAATTCGAACCTTTTTTTTAAAAGCTAAGTCCATTTTTTCTTTTAGAAGCGTCACACTTTTTAAATCATTTTCCTCTTCGTTTTCAATTAATGGAGAAACAATAAATATTTGATGATTTTGTTTTAGTTCTTGATACATAGCTTCTAAAACATCTTTTATTTCTTCTTCTGATTTAATATATGTTTTAGTTTCTTGTCGCATCTTTGGTTTAGTTTTTATTTGCGAAATATCCATATCTCCATAAATAGTTAAAGCATAAGTCCGGGGGATAGGAGTTGCACTTAAAGCTAAAACATCTACCACCTTAGCCTTATCTTTATTTTGTAAGGTATTTCTTTGATTAACCCCAAAACGATGTTGTTCATCGGTGATAACTAAGCCTAATTTAGCATAGGTAATTTGTTCATTTAATAAAGCATGAGTTCCAATAACAATATCAATCTTCTTTGCTTGAATTTTTTGATATACTTCTTCTTTTTCTTTCTTTTTCATACTTCCCGTTAGTAAAGAAATATTAATATTAGTTTCTTTAAAATAATTAATTAAAGATTCATAATGTTGTTTAGCCAGTATTTCTGTAGGCGCCATGAAAGAAGCTTGATAACCACTTAAATAATTAGCAAATAAAGCCACGACGGCAACGATAGTTTTACCACTTCCCACATCACCTAAGACTAAGCGATTCATTCTTTTAGGACTTTTTAAATCATTTAATATATCTTTGATAGTTGTTAATTGATCTTCCGTTAGTTTAAAAGGAAGACTTGCGATAAATTCATCTATTATATCTAAAGAAAATTCTTTTTTTAAACCTTGAACTTTTTTATTTATATTACTTATATAATTTATTTTAAACATATAAACAAATAGTTCTTCATAAATTAATTTTAATTTAGCTTGTTTTATTTGTTCAACATTAATGGGAAAATGAATATATTTTAAAGCTAATGTTTTTGAAATAAAATTATATTTTTGATTTAAAGAATCAGGAATATAATCTTCAATTAAAATATTTTTATTTAAAGCTTCTTCTATATATTTTGTTAAGTTAGTTAATTTTAAACCTTCTGTTAAATGATATATTGCTTCTATTTTATTATTAAATACATTAAATTTAAGATCATTAGCAATAAATGTATTAGTATTTTTTTTATATTTACCTATTAATAATACTTCTTTATTTATAGTTAAACTATTTTTTAAAAAAGCTCGATTATATATCGTAACTTTAAAATTAAAATTATTTAAAGAAGCTATAAAACTTAAAGCATTAAAATTTTTACGAATATAATTTACTTTAACATCACTTAAGATAATGGCATTAACGTAGATTACTTCCGTAGTTTCCGTTAAAGTATTGGTAATATTAATAAAATTATATCGATAAGGAAAGTAGGTTACTAAATCTTCTAAAGTATTTATATTTAATTTATTT
Source organism: uncultured Bacilli bacterium (assembly GCA_947624145.1). GTDB lineage: Bacteria > Bacillota_I > Bacilli_A > RF39 > UBA660 > Onthocola_B. Next base: position 2,292 of record CANQIU010000011.1, read on the forward strand.
AATAAGGCTTTATTTTTAGGACCTAACTTATTTAACTGTTCAATATTCATATTCTATTCCTTCTTAAAAATTATATCAAATATTAGTTTTAAAGTCATTCTAAAATGTTGATAAAGATACCTTTATCAACATTTTTATAAAAATTAGCAAAAATTGTAAAAAAACGATTGACAAATGAAAACAAATCGGTTAGGATAGTAATCACCAATTCACTTAAGAAAGGCGAATTGGTGCTAGTATCACACTAGTCAACCCCTTTTTATTCTTTTGGAGATCCTTAAAGGATCTCCGTATTTTTTTTAATAATTTTTCCAGCCTAAAAAGGAAGCAATAAGATAGGGAAAAGCACTTAATCTTATCATTGAGTACCAAGAAAATAATAATCTAATCACGGAAAAAGAAGGATAAATTAATTTTATTAGATTATAAGTTATTATTTGATAAAGTATTATTATAATAAATAAAGTTCCTACTTCATATAAATCATTTTCTCGACCACTAGTAAAGCCAATATAAATATCTATTAAAATATTTAAAATTATTAAGATAATAAATATATTTAAATTATCTTTAAAAAAATACCAAGCAATAAATGTTAAAATAGTTAAGAATATATCTAGTAAAAGATATTGGAGTAAGTATTTTTTTATATTATTTAAAACCGCTAACATATTATTTATCTTTCTTAGCTAGATTTTGATAATAGTTATATCGATCTAAAGCAAAGTTTTTTTGATCATTTAAAAGTTCTAAAGCTAGAGTTTGATCTTTTATTTTTAAAGCATTAAATCTTACTTCATTATCTAAAAATTCTTCATATTTTGTAAAATCTGGCTTAGGACTATCTAAATAAAGTTCTTGATTATAACGCATAAGAAGCGTATAACCACACATGACTGCTAGCTTTTCTTCGTTCATACTTGTGCCCATGCCAGTTTTTATACCATGTTCAATACATGGAGCATAAGCAATAATTAAGGCCGGTCCTTCATGCTTACTAGCTTCTTCTAAGGCTTTTATGGCTTGATTATAATTAGCTCCTAAAGCAATGCTAGCAACATAACAATTAGGGATGTTCATAGCCATTTTAAATAAATCTTTTTTATGGGTCTTTTTACCAAAGTTGGCAAATTCCGCGACAGCTCCTAGTTTTGTTGCCTTACTAGCTTGACCGCCGGTGTTAGAATAAACTTCGGTATCTAAAACTAAGACTTTAATATTTTCATTACTATGTAAAACATGATCTAAACCACCATAGCCAATATCATAAGCCCAACCATCGCCACCTATAGCCCAAACCATTCTATAAGGAACATAGTCTAATAGCTCTTTTAATTCTTTTGGAATTAAAGCATTTTTTAGTTTTTCTTTAACATTTTTAGTTATAGCAAAATCATTTTCATGTTCTAAATATTCTTGGAATATTTCTTTAACGTCTTTATCAACTGAATCTAAAGAATTAAGCATAATATTTCTAATTCTTTCTCTTTTTTGCTTATAAGATACTTCTATACCTAAGGCAAATTCGGCATTATCTTCAAATAAAGAGTTAGCCCAAGGAATAAGATAAGGACTAGAAGGAAAAGAGCCTCCATAAATAGATGAACAACCAGTGGCATTAGCTATTACTAAGCTTTGACCAAAAAGTTGTGTTAAAAGCTTAATATAAGGAGTTTCCCCACAGCCCGCACAAGCACCAGAAAAGGCAAATAAAGGCTTTTCTAATTGACTTCCTTTAACCGTAAATTTATTTAAAGGATTAATACTCTTGTAATCAAAATTACCATCTAATTTTTTAGCTATTTTTTCCATCATGACTAAAGCTTTATTTCCTGATTTACCAGGACAAACATTAGCACAAACACCACAGCCTGTACAATCATCTTCACTAATAATGACTTCATATCTTAAATTATCTTGACCAATAAAAGGAAGACCCTTTTCTTTATGATCATGACTAATAGTTCTAATAACAGCATGGGGACAAGAGATACTACACATACCACATTGGATACAATTTTCTTTATGCCAAATGGGAACAATATTTGAAATACCTCTTTTTTCTTTTAAACTAGTACCACTAGGAAATGAACCATTAGCAAAATCTATTAGCTTACTAACTGGTATTTCATTTCCTTTACGTGAATTAACTAAGGAAATAACATCATCATCTTCTTCAATTTCTAAAGTATGATTAATTTTAATATTATCTAAAACTAATCTTTCTTTTTTACCTAAAGCTTCATCTATAGCTAATATATTACTATTTATAACATCTTCTCCTTTAGTTTTAAATGCTTCTTTAACACTATCTTTAACTAAAGTAACACCATTTTCTACTTTTAATAAATCTAAGATTAATACTTCCATAATCTTGCTTATTTTACCCTTTATACCACATTTTAAAGCAATATTATCAGCATCAACAAAATAAACATCGACTTTTTTATCAATTAAAATCTTTTTTACTTTATTAGGTAAGAAATGTTCTAATTCTTCTTTTTTCTTAATGGTATTAATTAGTAATATCCCCTTTTCTTGAATATTATTAACAATATCAAAAAGACGAAAATAGATATCTTTAGTAACAACAATAATTTTGGGATTAGTACAGTAATATGGTTCATTTATTTTTTCTTCGCTAATTCTTAGATTAGATACAGTTACGCCTCCTGATTTTTTCGAATCATATTCAAAATAACCTTGAACGTATTTAGCTAAGTTTTTATGAACAATCTTAATTAAATCTTTACTAGCACTAACCATGCCATCCGAACCAAAGCCATATATTTTAATTTCTTCACAAGTTTCTTGATATTTAAAATTAGACTTAGGTAAACTAAGATGCGTTACATCATCTGTAATACCAATGGTAAAATTATGATGTGGATTATTTTCTAGCATTTCATATACACTCTCAATATCTTCAGGTGTTGTATTTTTACTAGCTAAGCCAAATCTTCCCCCATAAACATTTATATTTTGATCTTTTAAGACACTTAAAACATCTAGATATAAGGGTTCCCCTGGACTACCTGCTTCTTTTGTTCGATCTAAAACAGCGACATTTTTAACGGTTTTAGGCAAAACATTTAAAAAATATTCTGAACTAAATGGTCGATATAAATGGACTATTATTAAACCAACATCTCCTTTAATATCTACCACTTTTTTGATAGTATCAGTAATACTTCCCATTGCTACAATGATATTTTTAGCATTCTTACTTCCATAATAATTAAAAGGTTTATAGTCCATATTCGTTATTTTATTTATCTTTTGCATATAATCATCGACTATTTTTGGCATTTCTTCATAATACTTATTACGGGCTTCCATACATTGAAAATAAACGTCTTCATTTTGAGCCATCCCATATTGCCAAGGATGATCGACATTTAAAGTTCTTTTTTTAAATTCGGCGATTTTTTCATAATCTATTAAAGGTAATAAATCTTCATATTTTAACTCTTCAATCGTATTAAGTTCATGACTTGTGCGAAAACCATCAAAAAAATGTAAGAAAGGTAGACTTCCTTTAATTGCTGATAAATGGGCTACCGCGGCTAAATTTTGGGCATCTTCGACATTTGCGGAAGACAGCAAGCAAAAACCAGTTTGCCGACAAGCATAAATATCTTGATGATCGCCAAAGATTGACAAAGCATGAGTTGCTAGACTTCTAGAAGCCACATGAATTACTCCAGGTAGCATTTCCCCAGCCATTTTATACATATTAGGTATCATTAAAAGCAACCCTTGACTAGCTGTAAAAGTGGAAGCTAAAGAACCAGATAGTAAAGCACCATGCATTGCTCCTGCCGCGCCTGCTTCCGATTCCATTTCCAAAACTCGTGGTTTATCATAAAATAAATTATAATTATCTTTATTAGTTAAGGCATCAATATTTGAGGCCATGGGACTTGATGGCGTAATTGGATAAATACTACAAACCTCACTAAAAAGATAAGCTATTCGACTACAAGCCATATTTCCATCAACTATTTTTTTCAAATTTATCATATCCTTTATTTTTAATCTATTCTAATTATAAAATAGATCTTTTTTATTTACAAGAAAATAACTCTATTTCTAGAGTTATTTAACAACAATATTAACTATCTTATTTTTAACAATAATTACTTTAACTAATGTTTTTCCTTCCATATGTTTTTGGACATTTTCTTCTTTTAAAGCTTTTTCTTGAACTTTTTCATCATCTTCATCAACGGAAATAACAATTGAAGAACGAAGTTTACCATTTACTTGCACCCCAATTTCAATTTCTTCATCCACTATTTTAGTCTCATCATATTTTGGCCATGGTTCATTAGCAATTGATTCTTGATGTCCTAATTTTTCCCATATTTCTTCAGTCATAAATGGGGCAATCGGATTTAAAAGCTTAATAAAATCTTCAGCCATATAGCGCGGATAATTCTTTTCTTTATAAACGGCATTAATAAAAATCATTAATTGACTAATCGCAGTATTAAAGTTTAAAGTTTCATAGTCTTCGGTAACTTTCTTAATTGTTTTATGATAAATTTTTTCTAGTGCTTTATTATCTTCCGATGATATTTTATTTTCCGTTGTATATAAATTCCAAACTCTATCTAAGAATTTTTTAGAACCAATTACGCCCGTATCACTCCAAGGTTTATCTGCTTGTAAAGGCCCCATGAACATTTCATAAAATCTTAAAGTATCGGCACCATAAAGATTTACAATATCCATTGGATTAACGGAATATTCCGGATAACGTTTACCCATTTTGATTCCGTTAGAGCCTAAAATCATACCTTGATGAACAAGCTTTTTAAATGGTTCTTTATAAGGTACTAAGCCTTTATCATAAAGATAATTATTCCACATTCTTGAATATAGCAAATGACCTACCGCATGTTCCGGACCACCCACATATAAATCAACCGGCATCCAGTGTTTAAGTAATTCATAATTAGCAAATTCTTTTTCATTATGAGGATCAATATATCTTAAGAAGTACCAAGAAGATCCGGCTGAACCTGGCATAGTTGATGTTTCTCTTACTCCCTTTTGACCATCAATTGTAACATTTAACCAATCGGTTGCCTTAAGTAAAGGGGAAGCCCCAGTTTTCGATGGTGAATAATCTTTAAGTTCGGGTAAAACTAAAGGTAATTCGGAGTCTTTTAAAGCCACAATAGAACCATCTTCTAAGTGAACTACTGGAATTGGTTCACCCCAATAACGTTGTCTAGCAAATATCCAATCGCGAATTCGATAATTAATTTGTTTCTTACCTAAATTTCTTTCTTCTAAATAACTAATCATTTTCGAAATAGCTTCTTCTTTATTTAAGCCATTTAAAAATTCAGAATTAATATGATTTCCATCACCGACCATAGCCCCAGGATTTAAAGCATAAGCAAATGTTTTAGCATGTAATTCATCTTTAACTTCATTTATAATTTCTTCTTTACTTACCCATTCTAGAGTAAAGTTTTCATCTTCTTCTTTTTTTGGTTCAATCATTATCGAATCATCTTTAAGTTTAAAGAAGAAACCAGTTGATTCAATATTAAAGTATTTATTTTTATTATAAGCATAATAATGATGATTTATTTTTGGTAAAGTTGCTACTAATTCTAAGTTTTGTAAACCGGTTTCTTCAGTTATTTCTCTTAAAGCACATTCAAGTGGGGTTTCATTATCTTTAATTGTTCCCCCAATAAATAAACGTCCACCTAAAGAGTGCCAATTAAGAGTTAAATATTTATCGTTTTGCGGATTATAGATAACAGCCACGATAGAATTTTTCTTTTCTTCATTTTCATGAGGTGTGCCAGTTACTTCTTCTAAAACTTGAATAATTGGAATATTAAATTTTAAAGCAAAATCATAATCTCTTTCATCATGCGCGGGTACAGCCATAATTGCGCCCGTTCCATAGCTTGCCAAAACATAATCACTTATATAAATAGGTATACTTTCATTATTAACTGGATTAATGGCATAAGCTCCTAAAAAGACTCCGGTTTTATCTTTGTTAAGTTCAGTTCTTTCTAAATCAGATTTTAAAGAACATTCTTTTTGATAATTTTCGACTTTTTCTTTTTGTTCTTGACTAGTTATTTTACTAACTAATTCATGTTCAGGCGAAAGAACACAGTAAGTTGCCCCAAATAAAGTATCACATCTTGTTGTAAAAACAGTAAAATCATAAGGAGTATCTTTTACTTTAAAAGTTACTAAAGCCCCGGTGCTTTTACCTATCCAGTTTCTTTGAATTTCTTTAGTGGACTCTGGCCAATCAATTTCATCTAAGCCATTTAATAACTTTTCAGCATACTTAGGAATATCGATAACCCATTGTTTCATATTTTTTCGAACAACGGGATATCCACCTCTTTCGCTTTTGCCATTTATAACTTCATCATTAGATAAAACTGTCCCTAATTCTTCGCACCAGTTAACTGGCATATCGACATACTTCGCTAAGCCATCATTAAACAAATTTTTAAAAATCCATTGGGTCCATTTATAGTAGCTGGGATCAGATGTTGATACTTCCCGGTCCCAATCATAAGAAAAACCTAAAGACTTAAGTTGATATTTAAAAGTCTTAATGTTTTCATTTGTAAATACCGCCGGATGGTTACCCGTTTTAATCGCATATTGTTCCGCGGGAAGACCAAACGAATCAAATCCCATAGGATGTAAAACATTATAGCCTTGCATCTTTTTCATCCGACAAACTATATCTGTTGCGGTATAACCTTCTGGATGCCCTGCATGAAGACCTACCCCTGATGGATAAGGAAACATATCAAGCGCATAAAACTTAGGCTTACTAAAATCATTGATATCCGTTTTAAACGTTTGATGTTCTTCCCAATACTTAATCCATTTTTCTTCTATTAACTTTGTATTCATTATTTTTTCCAACCTTTCTTAACTAAAACTTTTCCTAATATTTCATATAATGCATATATTAGCAAAAAGATAATAACAAATCCTATTAAAAACTTCCACATTATCCTTTCAACCGGTATATAATATAAAAATGTTCCGGTAAAAGAGATAATAAAAGCATTAATAATACCAATAATTCTTAATAAATTTAAATTTATTTTCTTTCGATCTATTTTAAATCTACTTACTAAATAACTTACTTCCATTTGTTCATATATTTTTTTATTTTTACCCTTTTTAAAAGCCTTATACTTTCTTTTTAAAATAAAATAATAATATACTATATAAACTAAAATAAAAGCTATTATTTCAAAAACTACAGCTTCAAGCATACAACCTCCATAAAAAAAAGTGATGCCAAAGGACGAATAATTCGTGGTACCACCTTAATTTTTAACTCTTAAATCTTTAAAGGAATTACCCTATCACAATCCCAAAGCAAGTTCAATTCATTATTCTTTTAGTTTTCACCAACCACTAAATCTCTCTATCAGAACAATTAAATTTACTACTCTTTGTTCCTCTTGCTTAAAATATATTATATTAGATTTCGGCAATATATTCAAGTAATTTTATAAACATTCTCATAAATTTCTTATCTAAGTTTCTAATTTTTCTAATTTCAATTCTTTTTTTCTTAACATCTAAATCACTAAATATAATTGCAGCTATTTTTTCTTTAATATTCGTAGGTATTTTTAAATCATTAAGAATAGAATTAATATCTTCATTAATAATTCTTACGGCATTTATCTCAATATCTTTACCTCGGCAATTAATAGTTAATTGTTTAGTTGTATCAACATTTTTTAATTCAATAACAAAGTCTTTATCATCTTCATATGCTTTATATTCTAAAGCTACTTTACTTCCATTTAAATACATTTCAATACTATCAGCATTACGTGTATTTCTAAATCTTATCTTATAATCTCTAAAAGGTGGAATAATAGCACTTTTTCCTTCAACTGGATGAATTATTAAAGTATAGTTATTTTGTAAATAATTATAATCTATCGCCGTTATTAAATAGTAGCCTTCTTGATAGTATTTACTAACGCCATCATCTTCATATAACTTATAAACATTAGATGAACCGGGAAAAATATCAATTTCCATACTCTTTGGAACACTTGTATCATTTTTATTTAAACCTAAATTAGCTAAAGGAATAATTCCCCCCGCTTTAACAAAAACAGGATAATCTTCATCTTTATAAAAGACAACATATCTTTTATTACCAATAAATTTTTTTCCGGTTTTAAAATCATACCAAATTCCTTTAGGTAAAAAGACTCTTTCAATGGACCGGTTCATTGTTTGATCCATAGGCTTAGTTATAGGACAAATAAAGAGTTCTTTACCAAAATAATATTCATTTTGATAAATAGGTTCATCAATAACTTCCGGGTAATAATAATATAAAGGTTGAATTAAAGTTTGGCCGGTTTTATAGTAATTATAACTTTCTGAATAAATATACGGAATTAAACGATGTCTTAGTAAACAATATTCCCTAGCAATAGTATAAGTTTTAACGTCCCATAGCCAAGGTTCTCTTTTATAAAATTGACCTCGTTTAGCACTAAAACGAAAAATGGGACTAAAGCATGAAAATTCCACATATCTTAAGTATAATTCATTATCTTCAATTCCCCCTTTAAAGCCGCCGACATCATGACTCCACCAAGAGATTCCTAAGTTGCTTCCCAACATATTAAAATTAGGTAACATCTTTAAAGTATCCCAGCTAACCGTAGTTTCTCCTGAATAACATATCGGATATTGATGCGAAGAAACTAGCCCATTACGGCTTAATATTAAAGGTCTATTTCTTAAATCATTATTAAATAAATAAGTATGATAATAATTTAAGGCTTGTAAGGATGGTAAATCTTTTTTATAATCTATCCAAAGAAAATCAATACCTTTACTATATAATGGTAAGATTATATTATTTATATATTTAAAGATAAAATCTTTATCAAAGACATTAAAAGGAACGGGATTGATTTTATCATTAGCAAATAATTTATAAGATTCTTCTTCTTTTCTTATTCCTTCACTTGGATCAATATTTAAGCCAATTTTGACGCCTCTTTCATGCATATATTTAATAAATTCTTCGGGATTAGGAAAAAGATTAGGATTAAAAGTATATCCGCTTTTATATAAATTATAATTTTGAGGATCTTTAATATGCCAAAATTCACTTAATAACAAAACAGAGATAGGTATTTGATACCGATTAAAAGTTTTAAGAAGATTCTTGGTATCATCAAAAGAATAGATTCGATCACGATTCCACCAAATACCTAAAGCATAACGGGGAATTAAAGGCGGATAGCCAGTTAAAGTATAATAATCTTTTAAACAAAGACCAAAATCTCTTTTATACATAAATAAATATAAATCAATATTATTGGTCGTATTTCTTTTTTCAACATAACCATTTGTATCTAAGACTAAGTTATCGGAATCATCTAAGGTTGCAAACCCATCGGTAGAATATAAACCATTAATAAATTTGCTTTTAGAATTAACAAAATCATCTAAGCTAAAACCACTGGCTTTAAAGTTCCTGGCTTCTGGATGACCATAATACCAAACTTTATCCGTATTATTTAAATATACTTTTAAATAAGTATCCGGGGCATATTTAGGACCTAAAAAAGGCTTATTTTTCATATATTGAAGGGTAAAATATTTAGTGGTAATAACAATATATTTTTCATCTTGTTCCACTTTAAAAGAAGGAACTGGAAAGTTTCTTTTTTTTACCATGATTGTTGGGCCATTGCAAAATTGTCCGGTTAAATTAAATTCGAGACGAATTAATCTTTCGGATAAGATTGTAATGCGATAATTATTGCCAGAAAAAACGCTTTGTGAATTACTAATGGCCATTTTTATATCTGGAATAAATGCCTCACTTATACTAGCCAACTCATATCCCCTCACTTATTATTTATCATATCAAAATTAACTTAATTTTTCAATTATTTCTTGATGTTTTTGAAAATCAACAGATGAAAGAGGTAAACTATTTTCTGATAATTTAGTTTTTTTAAGTAATAAAATCTTTTTAACTGATTCATTAATCTTATCTATAGATACTTTTTTTTCTAAAACTAAATCTTTAATAATATCTATAACATTATCACTTAAGGGCATTAATAATATATCAACACCAGCATTTAAAGCTTTTTCATATATTTCTTTTTCTTGATAATTATTAGTTATGGCTTCCATATTTAAAGCATCAGTTATGACTAATCCTTGGTATCCTAATTCATTTTTTAATATATCGGTTATAAGTACTTTAGATAAGGAAGCTGGTGTGTTATCACTGGTTATATTAGGTAAAGATAAGTGGCCAATCATAATTAAGTCGGCTATATTTTCTTCAATAGCCATTTTATAGGGAAGAAAGCCCGTATTTATTAGTTCTTCTTTTGTTTCTTTTAAAATAGGTAAAGCTTGGTGCGAATCAGTAATGGTGAATCCATGATTAGGAAAATGTTTAAAACAACTAATAACACCAGCGGCATTTAGACCTTTAGCTAGGGAAAGACCATGTAAGCCTACTAAAAATGGATTAGAACCAAAACTCCTGTCCCCAATAAAGTTTTGATCCCTCACAACATCTACAACTGGCGCAAAATCTAAATTAATTCCTAATAGCCTTAATTCTTCGCCAATTACTTTACCCACTTCATAAGTTAAATTAAAATCATTATAACTACCTAATTTTTCCATCGAAGGTATGGTTGTAAAGGTTAAATCTCCTAAGGAAGAAATTCTTTGAACTCTTCCCCCTTCTTGATCTGTGCTTATAAATAAAGGTATTTCGCTATTATCTTTAAGATCATTAATTAATTTTAAAGTATTTTGATAATTAGTAATATTATCTTTAAAAAGAATAATTCCCCCAGGGTTTATTTTAGCTAATCTTTCTTCTAGCTCCGGATTCATGCTATTTTCCTTTATACTTATAATTAATAATTGCCCAATCTTTTCTTCTAAAGACATATTTTCTATTTGGCTTGCTATCTCATCTATTTTTTCTTCTTCTTTTAAGATCGTCTTGGGCATTTTAAACTTATAAATAACTACACTACTAATACTTAGAAATAAAATACTTATAATAATTATTATTTTTTTCATTAGTTTCACCTTTATTATTATAAGTCTTTTAAAAAATATTAATGCAAAATTTTCATTTTTGTAAACCATTTATAATTGACATTTTATTATGTAAATGCTTTAATTTCTATTTGACTTTCTTAGTAAAAAATGATAAAATAAAGTTACTTAATATTTAAGCGGCATATGATTTAGATAAGGGGGTACGATATATGTACGAAGAAAGCAGCAAAAAATTAAGTATTAATTGGGTATCCTTAGCTATTAAGTTAGGAATACTTATAATTATCGTTTTCTTATTATGCTGGTTATTTACTAGAAATAAGAATAAAACAAATAATACGGTTATTGGCATGCAAAATGAAGAATACATTGCTAATATTACAGCGATGAAGGAAGCAGCACTTGAATATTTTACAGATTCAAAATTACCAGAAAATATTGGGGGAACTAAGTTATTATCCTTAAATGAAATGCTTAATCAAAAGTTACTTATTGACTTTACGGATAATGGAAAAAAATGTAATACTAATACTAGTTATATTCAAGCAACTAAAACAGCTGATGGAGCTTATGCTTTAAAAGTTAATTTAGTTTGTGGAGAAGATAATGACTTTATTATCTCAACTATAGAAGCACCTAAATGTCCTGAAAATAATACTATCGCGGATAATAATACGGATAAAACTGAAGATGTTAATCCTGATTATATTCCCGATGAAAATGATAAGTATTATGATGATAAAACTGATACATATCTAAATAATAATCAAAATAACAATAACAATAGTAATAGTAATACCAATAATAATAGTTCTAATAATAGTTCTAGTGGAAGCACTTCTTCAACTCAAAAGGTTGTAAAAAAAGTTAAAATAACAATTTCTGCTTGCGGTACTTGCAATAATAATCAACCTAAACCTGAAGATAAGCCCCAAGAAAACAAACCAGAAAATAAACCAGAAGAAAAAACATTATATTACAAATTTAAAAGATATACAGACTGGACTGATGGCTATAGTTATGACGAATTAGCCGAAAATAAGAAATTTAGTGTAACTACTTATGATTTTTGTAAAGTAAATACTAAAAGAATTTATACTACTGGTTATTCTAATAACACTAAACCATTCTCTAGTACATATACATTACAACTATTAGATTTAAAAGCAAATCAAATTAAAGAAGGATCAATTAGTGTTGATAAATCAAGTATTAGCGCTTTCACTACTTTATCAGATTACTCTAACTACTTAGAAATGAAATTAAATGATCCAAATGTTACAATGTTAGGTAATAATCCATATTATGATTCCTTAACTAAAGATTTATACTTATTTAGAGATACATCATTAAAGAATAGTAATATGAGTATAAATGTTAATAACCCATACCAAAATGGTAATAATTACTTTGTTGATATAACTTATCGAGTAAATAATATTACAGGTGTAAAATTTAAACATGATTCAAGACTTAATATTGATATTTATTCTATTCCAATTAAATTTGATATTAAATATTCTCTAAATAGTGAATGTGTTACAGATACAATAGATAATGCTTATAAATACAGTGGTTATAATCGGTTAAATGAAAATACAGAATATATGTATAAACATCGCTTAGTAGAATATACTTGGAGTACTAAATCTAACCTAGATGGTTGGACATATACCGGCGAAAAAGAATATAGATAAAAAAAGAATGTTAGAAAATTACAAATAACAAGTTTCTAACATTTTTTTATTTAAACAATTTTAAAAAAGCCTTTAATCTTAGAGATTAAGGGCACTTTTAATGAAATGATTTTGTCTAGAAAATCAATATCACATAATCAAAAAATAAATAAAAATGTATTAATAAAAGTTAAATTTTAATTTGTTAAATAGTATAAATTATCAACAACATATTAATCTTTTCTACTATAAATCCAGGATAAAACATTCTCCATAAATAAAATATTATATCAAAAAAGAGAAAAGTAAATTTTGGCTTTTCTCTTTAGTATACTAAACTTTAATTTTCTATATTATTCTGCAGTAGTATTATCTGGATGAAGACAAGATTCTGATCTTGGATGAGTTACACAAGTTTTACAAATTTCATAATCAGTTTTTGCATCAGAAAATCCTGAAATAACACTAAATACAAATGATACTAAAGTTGGAATAAAGAATATGATAACAGCTGCTAAAATACGCATTCCTAATGATTTGGCTGACTTTTGAATAGCTTTTTCATCACTAGAAACAACAGCCTTTCCTAAATCAACCATTCCTAATATAATTAAGATAATTGGAATAACAATTTTAAAAATTAATAATATAACTCCTACTAATTGCCATATTTCAACAGTTTGATAACAAAAACCTTTACTTGTTCCAATATTGTCCATTAAATTACACCTCTTTCTTTATAACTTTATTTTAGCCCATATTTTGGTAAATGTCAATTAATATTGACTAATTTGTGTCAATATTAATTTAATTAAATATATCGAATAATCCTCCTGAAGATTCGCCAATTCGACTAAAGCCTAACGCTAATAAAAAACTATTGATAATACTTTGATTATCTTTTTTATCATCAACATTAGGAAGATTATAAAATATTTTACTATTACTTTCTTTTTCAAAATCTTGAACATCTTTTTCGGTTAGAACACTTCTATTTAAAACAATCTTTTCATTTTTAAGTTCCGTAAATACATGATTATTTTCTTTAATTAATTTATTTAATTTTATTATACCTGGTTCCATAAGATAAATTACTTCATCACAGGCACTAGTTAAATTAGCATTTAAATCAACTAAAATAACATCAGCATCTTGATTTAGGCTTATATAATTATTTAAATCCATACTACTTATACTTTCTAAATCTTTATCACCAAAATATTCAAAATCATCTTTATCTATTTCTACAGCTTTCACTTTATAATATTTTTCTAAATGAATCTTAGCTAAATATACTAAAGTAGTTGATCCGGCATGTTCAGTTACATTATAAAAACCAATAACTTTCCGAGCTATTTTACCTACATTATTGTCTGGAATATATTCATTTAACTTACTTTCTTTAAAACCACTTAAATTTTGAAATTGCGCTACATCTTTATAACTATTAGGATTATTAATTAAAAAAGGTATATTATTAACATTATTGGTAAAATTATATATTCCTAAAGAAACTAATTGCGATAAAAAAATAGGTGAATTTACTCTTTCAGAATCATTTAGAACTAAAATTATTTTTTGCATATCAAAATTTAAAGATAAACTTTGTATAACATTAATATCTTCATAATCCTTTAAAGCCGTTATGTCAATAATCATTTTATTAAAATAAAAATTAGAAAATTGAGCTACTAATTCTTCAACCGTAAAAATACCATTAATACTTTTAATAATATCTATATCTAAGCTATTTAAAAGCATTTGATATTTATTAGCTATAACTATATTCATAATAAAAATCCTTTCTAAATACTATTTGGATTACCAATAAATGTATTAGTTCGACCATTTATTGTAAATGTTACAACATCACCAATAAAAGGAAGATTAAATTTATAAAAGACTTTAACATAATAATACATGCCACTTTTTTGTTCTCTACTTTGGGAAACTTTTCGAAAACAGTAATGATATTTTTTGCCTTTTTGAACCTTTTCATAATTACCATCGTAATTATCTACTCCCATCCAATCTTCTTCTTCATTGTTTGGACAATAACCCATATTTTTATAACCTTTATCTCTTATAATATTATTAATTATATCAATTGAATCTTCGGTAACTCCTTCATATTTTTCAATAACTGTTAACATTTCATTTTTAACATTATAAGCTTTATAATAATTTAAAACTAAAGTTAAAAAACAAGCAAATATTAAGATAAATATTATTATTAATTGAAAAGTCCAAGTTGTTCCACTTACTTCTCGCATTATATCACCTTATTTAACGATTTTTATATAAAATCTTAGTTTCTCCCTTCGTAGATAAACTATATACTTCATTTATAATTGGCATATTTAATTGATAAAAAACTTCTATTTGATAATAATAACCATTCATAAATTCATCGGTTTCAACTTTATTACTACTAAAAATACCTTTAAGATAATTTTCTATTTCTTTAGTCATTTCGACTTTTTTAATACAGACTGAGGCTTTATCACCCTCATTAACCATTGTCCCATTTTGTTGATAACCAGTATAACCATCTTTACAACGGCCTGTAGTTCGATATTGATTTTCTTTCATGGTATTAACAATATCTTCTGATAATTCTCGCCCATTTTCACCATTTTTAAAAAAATTACCTTGAGCATTTTCAATAATATTAACAATTTCATCTTTAACACCAAAAGCATTAGTATTATTAATTGTTAAACACATTATTGCTGTAAAAAGCAAAATAAATAATATTACTATTTGAAATATAGTTGTCATACTTATTGATTCTTTCATATTTTACCTACCCTTTATATGCACACTTAATTGCATCGCCACTTTTAGTGGTACATTTACAATATTCAATTCCCTTAATTACTTCTCTATTTTCTTTACTACAATTACAGATGGCTGATTTACAACCCGTTTCTCTTTCAAAATCACCCTTTAATATGGGCCATAAAACACCGAAAAAAAAGGCCATCAAGATCCCTACTGATATTACAACCACTACTGTAGTATTTAGTTCCCCTGTCGCCTCTTTCATTTTTTATTACACTCCTATATATTATTTATCTTCTGTATTTTGTCTTTCAAAATATGATTTACAACTACCTTCCCAAGTTTCAGAACAATCATCATTTTTACAAGCAGTACAGTTAGTATTATCTTCTCCTGTACAATTTGCCATATTACAATATGTAGCTGCTTGAATTTGATTTCTAATCCCAGGCCAAACAAAGGCATAGAAGAATGCGGCTACCGCAGCAATAGCAACAACTGTAACTACTGTCATATTTAATTCTCCAGTTGCTTCTTTCATTTATAATTCCTCCTCTTAATCTTAACATTTTTATTATACCTAAAATTCTATTAATTATCAATTATTTTTTTTTACATTTACATTAATTAGATACCCATTAATTTAACAACCGCTAAAACAAGTAAGACCATAACCCCTAAACCGGTTGCAATTAACATACTCATTGTTTTGTTTTCCATCTTTTCTAAACGATTCTTATATTTAGTTTCCCGTGCCTTTTGTTGTAAAGAAGAAATAGAACGTGAGAATGTTAATAATTGTTCTTGTTTTCTTTCTTGGCGACCTAGACTTAACCGATATAAAAGCCGCATCATCCGCATTGAATCTCGAACTGGATATTCTCTTGCAAATACCATATATGGTTCAATCGAATCATCACCAGCATTAATTGAATTAATCATATTTTGTAAGCCATCTTTAAAGATCTCCGGTGCATCGGCCATTGATTTTCCTATAGCTACTGGGACTGTATAGTGTTGAATTAAAATTTCTAAACTTTTTAAATAATGTGGTAACATTTCATCAATTTGATGAATATGTCTTTTGTAATAATTCTTTAAATCATTATAAGGCATTTTATAAATAAAATAACCTATAACAAATATTAATAAAACCTTAACGGCATTTATATCTCTAATAAAGAAGAAAAATACTAATACCATAACGATTAAAGCATTTTGAATTCTTTTATTAAACATAATATCCGAATTAACATTATTACCATATTTAGCTCTAATATAAAAGTCATAATCACTTTCTTTTAGCTTCATAAATAACATTTGATTATCACTAATCATTTGATTAATATTAATTTGTCCTCCGACTGTCATTATTATAAAAATAATAACCGCGATAATAATTATTTCTATTTGCATCTATTCCACCCCAACATCTTCATTATAGTATTTTTCGCCACTGATTAGAAAGAAAGAATTAACGATTACAATAGCATGTAAAATTATTTGGACATACCAAATATCTAGCATTGAAATATAGTTTTCTTCTCCTAACATATAACGAATAACAATAATAAGTAAATAAAGAATTAAACCGAATTTTATAAAACGACCATGGAAGTTTTTCCGATCCATTTGATCACGATAAACACCTTCAACTAAAGCATCAATATCCATGGACATATTTTCTAAAGATTGCCCAGCATCTCTTGCCCCTTCTTTAGTTATTTGATAGAATAATTGATGCATATTTTTAACCATATAATAAGGGTATTTTTCATTAAAATAAGCAATTGATTCATCAATAGTCCCATTTTTATAACTCATATCAATCATTTTGGAAACATCTTCTAAAACAGGATTTTCTAATACCCCTGAATCCCTCACTCCTTCTAAAGACTTAACAAAACTTTGGGTTGTATTAAATTCCATTATAACGTTGGTCGTATAGGTTTGAATTTGTTCAAAAATAAATTCACTATAAACTCTTTGCAGTCTTAAATAAGCTAAATAAGGAATAAAGCAAATAGCAATAACAGCATAAATAACCGCGATAATAATACTATAAAAGTAAAAATAACCAATACCCGCGGCTACTCCCCCAATCATAACTATTTGGGTTAGATATTGCCGAGCATTATATTCTTGCCCAAGTTCTACGGCTTTTTCACGAA
Organism: uncultured Bacilli bacterium; assembly: GCA_947624145.1. Taxonomy (GTDB): domain Bacteria; phylum Bacillota_I; class Bacilli_A; order RF39; family UBA660; genus Onthocola_B. Next base: position 20,029 of record CANQIU010000011.1, read on the forward strand.
CCATTTTAAAAGAATATGGGGCATATTTTTCATAAATATTACCGACTTTATTAGCGACAATTTTATAGACATTTTCACCAGGATTATTGCGGTAGATAATTACAAATATTGTTATGGCTAAAAGAATAAATAATTCTAACATTTCTAACCTTCTTTCTATTATAACGTTTCTAATTCAATTGTTTTAGTTTCCTTTGTAGGAGTTTCCCCTTCATTTACAAAGTAATTAGGATTAATATCAATTCCTTGTACCCCTAAATAATCAATTAAATACTTAGACGGATTATTAAATAAAAATTTGCCATCTAGGCTTTTTTTAAATATTATATTTGAACAAGCTTTATTTTCTTCATCAACATAAAATTCAACAACTTCGATTATTTCTCTTTGGAAACGCCCTAATTCTTTACTCATATATCCTTTAACATGGATACCTAATTGAACATAACGATGAATTGTATTTAAGAATTGTTCAACATCAATATTCGATTCTAGCAAAGAATATAACCGCATTGGTATATTTAAAGCCCGATCAGAGTGAATAGTTGATAAAATATTATGCCCAGAAGAAATTGAATTTCGCACGGCAGTAACTGCTTCCGCGGAACGAACTTCGGATAATAATATCCATTTGGGGTTTTGCCGCATACAAGTTACAAGTAAATCCGAATATGAGGCAATATTATTGGTTTTCATAGCAACAATATCCCGATGCGGAAATATTTTATCTAAATGGAGTTCTAGGGTATCTTCAATCGTTATAATTTTTTCATTTTCTTTAGTATGACTAGCTAGGTATTTAACAAGTTCCGTTTTCCCAGAACCAGTTTCTCCCGAAACAATCATATTACAGTGCCCTTCTACACAAGTTATTAAAAAGTCATGAAGCTTTTCCGTAACATATTGTTCACTAATTAATTTTTCTTTGTTTAATCTAATTTTGGCCGGAGTTTTTCTGACAACACAAGCAATTCCATTGGTAGCAATGGAATCATGAACGAAATTAAGACGCAGTTCAGCTGATTCAGCATCTAACCAAGGATGCGCCATGTTAAAAGTTTTACCCATAACATTAGAGCATTGGAAAGCCAGTTTTTCCATCATTGCATCATTAATCTCGGGTCTTTCAACTCGATAAACACCTTTATCAAGAGTTTTTAGCCAAGTATTACCCCCGGAATAAGAGATATCAGTTATATTATCCTCTTCTAAAAACTCTTTTAAAGGTCCAAAATCTAATTGCGAAAATATTGCATCATTCACATAAATCACCCTTTTAATCTTTTTATTCTGTTGCTACAGTTGGATTGTCTAAATCAGGAATATAAGCTAATTTTTCTTCAACCATATCCCTTAAAACTTCTGAAGCTACCTTTGTTTCATTTTGGGCTTCCGTATAATTTTTATTTCTTGGAACTGGAACTAATTCCATCCCAGATAATTCTCTAGCCCCCGAAAGTAAATCATAAATTGACTTTTTACCATCTTCCCTGGCATTAGAAGGAACAGCAAATAATAGTAAAGCCGGTTGTCTAGTACTTGTTGAATCAAAGACACTTTGATTTTGCGAATCTCTAACATCTAAGATTTCAATCGATTCAATGAACTTTCCATAAACTAATCTTCCTACTTCGTCCGTCGTTCTTAAATAAATATCAATTCTATCCCCTGGATACATCGAATTACCAAAAGTAGTTGTATTATTAACACTAAAATAGAATAAAGTATAACCTTCCGGTATTCTTGCTTGAATCGAATTAGGTAAGTTTTTTTGTTCAACTACTTGGGAAGAATAAAATAATCCTCCTTCTGGAATAGAAGTTCCGACATTAACATAATAACCCACTAACTGATTCTTATTAGTAATTATCTTAGCTTTATTTAAGAAAGAACTATTTATTTCTACCCATTCAATATCTTCATCTTTGATTTCTTCCGTAGCTAATATAGTTTTAGCCGCAACAGGAACTCTCCTTGGACTAATAGCTTGATTTAATCTATAGTTATAAAATAACCATAAAACAATAACCCCAACTATTAAACCCACAATTGTTACTGTATTTTTATTGGTAAAAAACTTTTTTAAATTATTAATTAAATTTCCCATTTTTTATTCCTTTCTTTTCCTAAATATAGTTTTGCTAATTTGTTGAATTTAATTGATTACCTTCTAATATTGCATCGATTCTTTCAACCATATCAAATTGCGTTGAATCTCTAGATACCGTAAATGAAGCTGATTTACTTTTTATTTCTACACTAACCTTAGGTGGAGCTTCATAAACACCATAAAAACTGACGGTATAAGTTGTATTAAGATTAGCGGTTTCTGAAAATCTTCTTAAAAAACTTTCATAAAATTTTTCTTTATTAATTCTTATTTCCCCATAATTTCGATAATAGGTATAGTCAACTGCATCAACCATTGAGGCTTCGGCTATTTCTTTAATAAGATAATAATCTTGTGTGCCACTAGTTAATAAGTTTTGCACTAATAACATAATTACAACAATAGCTATACCAAGTAAAATTAACCAATAACCCCAAAAAGCATTTTTCATTAACTAATCACCCCTATTTCCATGCCGGTCCCCCAATATTATTTACATGACAATTTGGATAATCTGGATCAGTTTCACTACATGTCGGTGTAATATAACCTTCATTAGCGGGAACACCATTATTTCCAGGAATCCATAATGTCCAATAGTTATTTAGATTTGGATTATCTTTTCGATCAGCAATATTTGTTCTCTTACTTAAATCTGATAATACTTCATCACTATATTTATCTATTAATTCATCCATAAATCGACTAAAGCAATAAATATTACCAAAGCCTTTTTCTTCATCACTATAACAAACTAAACTATCATTAGCATAGCCTTTACCCATCAACGCATTATAAGTTGTATTTTCAGCTTTATCTCTACGACCATTATCATCAAGGTCTTCATTATATTTTTTAATAAATTCTACAATATTAGGTGTTAATCTAATACTAAATCCTAAATTTGAACCCGTATTTGTTTTATCACCCGGATCATAGATTGTTTCATTAGCTTCAGTTATTTCACTAATAGTTACTTTAGCTTTTTGACTTAATAATTTTAAGAAAGCTAAATTAGTATTAACTTGCCAATCATAAACTGACCAGTTATATCCTAAATCTCGGCCGGCATTATTAAAGTTGTTAGGTGAGATATTTTTAAAGTTAAGTTGTAAATCATCTAAATTAAAGACACAATTTACACAATTAAATTTACAAGCATCACATAACTCAAAATCACAAATAACCGGATAAAGAGGATCATCATATGGCTTACATTCAAAGTTACAATCAGGACAATCACTAGGTCGACAAATAGATTCAAACTTACAATAATATTCCCCTATATCGCCAGAACCTACTTTCGTATTCCATTTGGCATTTAAAACTTTAGCCACCGTATTATTTATTAAGAAACCAAATCCATCAAAATCAATTAAACGACCATAAGGACCATCACTACCACCATTTTTATCAGCTGGGG
>CANQIU010000012.1 GCA_947624145.1 uncultured Bacilli bacterium
AAATTAGGTACAATAATTTTATAACACGTTCTTTCGTATACTCAAGACGTGCCATAAAATACTTAACATTATATCATAAACTAATAAAGTTTTGATCATTAATTTACATCACAAATTATACATGGTATAATTCTTACATAAACATGAAGTTATATAAAAAAATAACTAAAAAGTGAGTTTTCCCCTGTCCAAAGGTTTCCGCAAAGCAAACTTACTTAAATATAATCAATTTTTAAATTTAACTTTATCTATAAATTATTTACAATTCTAAACTATTGTTATTTAATAAAAATTCTATTATACCAATTATTAAAATTCCCTCTTCATTATGCCAAGCATTTATATTATCTTTTACAACAATTATTTTTTTAAAATTATCTTTAACATAATTTAAAGGACGAGATTCTTGAATATTTTTTTCAGGTTCATCTATACTTAATGCTGATTGAATATAATATCTATTACTTGCCATATTACATACAAAATCTATTTCGTAGAATGTTCTACCATTTTTATTTCTACTTTCAACTACTCCTACATCAACATTATAACCTCTTAATAAAAGTTCATTATAAATTATGTTTTCCATTATATGATTTTCTTCTTGTTGACGAAAATTTAATTTAATATTTCTAAGACCTAAATCAGTAAAATAGTATTTAAAAGGTGTTGTTATATACTTTCTACCTTTAACATCATATCGTTCTACTTTTTTTATTAAAAAAGCATTTTCCAAATATTCAATATATGATGTAATAGTATTTAGAGAAATATCTTTATCTCCTATAGAAAGGTATGTTTTATAAATATTTGAAGGATTAGTCAAAGAACCTATCGACGACGCTAAAATATTTACTATTGCATCTAATACATCTTTTCTTTTAATGTCATTTCTTTCAACAATATCTTTTAAATATGTAGTTTCAAATAAATTCGCTAAATATTCTCTTTTTTGTTTATAATCTTTTTGAATTACTACTGGGGGAAGTCCCCCGTATTGTATATATTCTTTCCAAGCTTTATCTTCTGATATATTTTTATTCTCAACAAATTCTTTAAAAGATAAAGGATAAATTTTTATTTCTGTACTTCTGCCTCTAAATTCTGTTATGATATCACTTGATAAAAACTTAGAATTACTACCAGTAACATAAACATCTAAATTATTTTTTTTTAAAAAACTATTTAATACTTCTTCAAAATTATCTACTAATTGAATTTCATCTAAAAGAATGTAATACATACTCTCATCTTTTACTTTAGCATTTACATAATTAAATAATTCTATCGGATCTCTATACTTATGATTTTCAATTAAATCAAAATCTAACTTAATTATATGATTTTCTTTTACACCGCATGCAATTAAATATTTTTTAAAAATCGGATCTAATAAATATGATTTTCCACTTCTTCTAATTCCCGTAATAACCTTAATTAATTTATTTTCACGGGCTGCAACTAATTGATTTAAATATTGTTCTCTTTTAAATTCTTGCATTTTTCCTCCGTTGAAAATCAACGTCACTTTTGCCACTGATTTTCAATTAGATTATACAACAATATTTTCAAAAAAACAACTATTCATTGAAAATTAGTGTCACTTTTACCATTAATTTTCAATGAAAGAAGTATTACTTTTTTTAAAATAATGCTTTTCATCTATATTAATTTTATTATAATCTATAATGTTCTGTTTTAAATTTTTGTGTTTTTTTCATTGAAAATTAGTGTCACTTTTACCATTAATTTTCAATGAAGGAAAATATTGTTTTTTTTAAAATTGATACTTGTGACAACCAAAATACCTAAAATAAATTTATAATTTATTTAACATTGTTATATATTTCAAATCCCAGTATTTCTATAATAATTCCTTGTTCGTATTCTTTTATTTTTTCATCTTCATCTTTTTCTTTGACTATTAATCTTTTAACTTTTGATATTTTATAAACTAATGCTTTATATTCTACTGTACCACCATCTTTTAATTGATTTCTAATTGAAAATAATAATATTAATAGCATAATTACTACTAAAGTTATAATTATTTTTTTCTTCACACTCTTCACCTTACTTACAAAATATATATGTTCCAAAAATATTATATCAAAAAAAGCAAATCTCATATAGAGTTTGCTTATATAATTTTTATTTTAATATTGATACTATATAATTAGAAAATTCTTGTTCAGTTATATTAGAAGTTTCAATATCAAAATTATAGCCATTATAACTAAATATAGTATAAAAACTATTCCCATATTTATATATTTTTAAATCTATACCATTTATAGTTGTTATTCTACTATTTTCTTCCCTAAAATAATAATCCCTTATTGGGTCTTGATCTTTAGCATATTTAACTTCTATATTTCTTTCATGACCATCAGTAATAAGCATAATATAATTAGCTACTGTATCATATTCGTTACTATTCTTATCATTTTTAGTATAAACAATATAATGTTTAGTTTGGGTTAAATCACTAGGAATAATAAACCATTGTTCATCTTGATTATCATTTACTTTAAAAGGATAAGGTATATTAACACCACTTATAATTTGCATGTCAGCATCTAAACTTGGTATATCCATCTTTGATAAATCATTGATATTTAAAGTTATATTATTTTCTTGATCAATATATGTTTTATTTTCAAGTAAGTTATTATCATTTTTATAATTTAAAAATATAATACCAATTATAATAACTATTAAACATATTGGTAATAAAGACCACTTAAAATATTTAAGCCTTTTTTGGTTATTTCTTTCATATTTTTCCAGTATTTGTTTTTTCATTAAATTTTGATCAAGTTCTTGATCAAAATCAAAGACTTCTTTTTTTATTTGTTTTTTAAACATTTTCTTCACCTCTTTGTTTCACAACATTTTTAAGTTCTTTTAATGTTCGATACAAATAATGTTTTACATTTGATTCATTTATATTTAATTCTTTTGCTATTTCTTTAATACTTATATTACTATAATAATAAAGATAAAATATTTTGGCAATTATTACCTTTTTATTCTTTAAATAACTCCAAATAAATTTTAAATCTTCTTTTTGAATTAAATCTTTTTGTAAATCAATATTATTAGGAATAGTATCTAGTAATTCTAAATCTTCTTTTTTAGAAAATAAAGATATTATTTTATTTTTATAATTAAATCGATAATATTCTTTAACTTTATTTTTAGCAATACCCATTATATAAGCATTAAGATTATTATATGTTGTTTTCTTATGTAAGACTTTCAATAATTCTAAATAAATATTTTGAACAATATCTTTTACATCTTCAATATTAGAACAATTACATATAACATATTTTAAAATATTAGCATAAGTTTTAGCATATATTTCATCAAATTTTTTTAAGGTTTCTTGATCAATCATTATGTTCACCTTGTAAATATTTAAAAAAAGTTCCATTTTTTAAAAAAATAAATACTAAATTTAATTTTGATTTAATTCATTAAAAATAATATGTCCTATAATTATTGATTTATTTTTTATAATTTCTTTTAAAAATTTTGGACGTACATCATATTTATCTAATTCATTAATATTAATCCATTTAAAATTTAATTTAATATTATGACCTTTATCATTTTCAATTAAACAATAATCATTATACCTAGCAGTTTCATCATTAAGTGGTTTTAATAAATAATAAAAACATATTTCATGCATTGTCTTATTATATTTATTAACAAAAAAATTTTCTACTACACCTAAATATTTTTCAATTTCTAATTTATACCCTAATTCTTCTTCCATTTCTCGGCACACAGCTTGTTCAGTTGTTTCTCCAAGTTCAACGTGTCCTCCTGGTAAACATAAGAATCCACTGTCATCCATATCAACTAACAATAATTTATTATCATTTATAACAATACCAGATACTCTAAATTTAAAATTATAATTATCTGTCTTAATTTTAATACTTTCTCTCATAGTTCACTTTATATATTTATTTTATCCTTTCTAATTTACCTAAATTATTTGTTTCATAATCATAATTTATTTTAATATTAAAAAAGCCCGAATATATCGGACATTTTTGTAAATCATTTTTGGTGGCTCCAGCGGGAATTGAAATTTACTTTGTACTATAATATTTCCCCATAATTTAGCATTTATAAATACTTAAATTTTATTTGAACACGCTAGAAAACTATAAAAATGTGTTTGGAGTGTGTTTGAAAATGAATAATAAATGTATTAATTTAAAGCAAAAATTTAATCATAAATTAGTATGTAAAAAAACTAATAAAGAAATAAATATAAAACAATGTAATAATTGTATCTATAAAGAATATAAGAAACAAATTTCAGTATCAAATAAAAACTGGAAAAAAACTTTCAAAAATGACGGTATTAAGAAAAAGTCTGCCAAATTATCGAAGTTAGAACGAAATAGATTTAGTCTATTTTCTAACGATACAGAACATTGTATTATTTGTGGCTCTACATATCAATTAACTTGGCATGAAATATTTGAGGGCAGAAATAGGTCTAATTCAATGCGTTATGGTCTTTGCCTTAGAATTTGTTTATCTTGTCATAGATTAAAGCAAAATGATGCTGTTTTTAATGAATTATGGCATAAAAAAGGACAAGCTATGTTTACTAAAACTTATCCTGACTTAGATTTTAATAAAATATTTATGAAAAATTATTTATAAAAATAGATTTTTGTCGATTATTGTATTATAATATTTTCTAGAGATACCCAAGTTGGTGCTTTTCCTCGTTAGCCCAATAAATTTATATTTAAAAGGAAAGCGAGGTGATGTCCTATGATTAAGGAGAATTATGGAATACTTAGTTATTCTAGCGATAATTCTGTACCTAATTCAAAACAATCAGAAACATTAAAAAATGAGCACCATATCTGCTTAGATAAGGTGCTCGGACCAATCAATTTGGACTAACGAGCACCACAACGGGTGTCTCTTTTTAGTCCGATAAAGCAATAGAACAAAATTTTCTTCTGTTCAATATTATTATATACCACTTATTAATAAAAATTCAATATTAAAAATATATTAAAAATATATTAAAAAAGTAGTAACTAATATTATACATATTTTTTCATTTATGTCAAATTTGGGCATAAAAAAAGAACTAGGTCTTTTTATTAAACCTAGTTCTATTATTTTATACTATTGATATCACAGTAAACAATATGAGGATTAAAAGTATCTCCATATACTTTTAACATACCATTACTTTCACCTTGAACTGTTACTTTTCTATCTTTTAGACAAGCATTTTTATATTTTTTCTTATCTTGATTATAAAGGATAGTTCCTTTAGGGATAGTCGCTTCATATGGATATTTTTTATTTGAAGAATTAACATTGTTTTCATAACAATAAACTACATGTGGGTTAAATGTTTCTCCATATATTTCTAACATACCATTATACATACCTTGTACTGTTACTACCCGATCCTTAGAACATGGGTTTTTATATTTTATTCCATCTTTATTATATAAATCTGTTCCTTTAGGAATAGTTATTTTATATGGATATTCACTTGGTGTTCGGGTAGAAATAGTTTGATAATCTACATATTTTAATTTACCGTGATTTAACCAAGTTCTTGTTTTATATCCTTCTTTAGGACCAATATTACCTACCGCTGTAATTTGAACTTTATTTTGCATAGCTGGAGTACATTCTACAACAAGACCATTTCCTATATAGATTCCAACGTGTCCTTTCATATGGACTATTTCTCCAACTTCTATTTTAGAAAAATCTGTTGAAACATTGATACAATAATTCATTATGGCATCTGCTCCTACATCAGGGACACCATTTGCTAAGTAACTTGCTCCACCATAAGTAGCATTTGCTTTACCACACCAACCCCATAATATACCTTTAATAAGGCATACACAGTCAAAACCAAAAGTATCACTACTAGCATTTTGAATCATTTTTGTTCTTTCAGGCTTTTTATTATAGTCATTATTATTGCAATATCTTTTTTTATTAGTATTATTCATTGGTGAACCAAAACAGCCTTTGATATATAATGTTTTATAATTTTCAGCTATATCTTTTGCTTTATTAACAAATTCTATATTAGTCATCATTTTATATCTTCTTCCTTTTCTTCGTATACATCTTCGGTATCTCCTACGACTTCGATATATTCTTCATCATAAATATCTTCGGTATCTCCTATACCGTTTAAAATTTCATCATTTAACATTTTTAATTCCTTCTTTCTAATTATTTTTCTTTTTATAATCGGCACTTAATTTGCTAATTATTGTACCTAAGCAAGTACCTATCGCAGTCATAATTGTAACTACTACACCACTGCATGATACATTAAGTGCCTCTAAAATAGTTCCCGTGCAAGCTGTAATTGCTGGCATAATAATTAAAGCTATTACTTTGAGAATATCATAAGTTTTATTGCTCATTTTCTTTCCCTCCTTCCATTAAAAAAGCGGTCTGTTCGTTTGAACTTTCCGCTTCTGTTAATCTTTCATCTTGTAAAATTACATTTTCACATAATTTTTTAGTATATGAATTATAACCTCGAGATAAATAATCATCGCATACACTTGCTCTTTCTATTACAGGAATTTCTTTATTCCATATTATAGCTTTTTCTGACATTTGAATTGCCCTTGCCATTTCATCATTTTGTTTATCAAAATAATGAAAGACTGACCAAAAGCCACCAATAACCGCTGTTAAAAGAGTTATCCATTGCCACGATTTCTTTATTTCTTCTAAAATTTTTTTCATTATATTCCTCTTTCTTTTTTATTTGTATTTTATAAGTCTAGTTCCTATATAATCTATTTTTTTTGAATCTGATTCAACATAATAATAGAAGAGTCCACTATAATAATCTGCATCCCCACCAAACGACAATGCTTCTGCATAATTAAATCCTCCAACTGTTAATATATATTTTGATGCGTATTGATAAATATAAGTAAAGTCACATGTTCCGGTCGTTCTTGAACCATTAGTTTCTATAGGGAAATTATATAATGGATGTGATTTGTCATAACCAACTTTTGATGGAACACCTGTATCTTGATTTACTTTATAACTTAATTGAAAATAATTGGCTTCCGTTCCATAATATTCAGGGTTTTCGCAAAATTTTATAGACCTTGATGTTGTTAAAAATCCATCAAGAAATTGAGCAACATTGCCAAAAATGTCTTCTATTCCTCTATAAATTACAGATGATTGATAATCATTTGTTATACAACCCGATTTCATATTTAAAGAATTACATCCTCCAGACTTTTGATAATCAAAACTGTAAGAATTACCTATACCTAATTTTTCTTGACTATTATAATTAGCATATTCAACTAAATATAAAAGTTGTATTACTAAATATCTATAATCTAACATACACCAACCGTCGCCTATATTTTTTATATACTTTCTAAAATCACTAATAGTAATATTAGTTAATGGACTTAAACCACTTTTTGATGTTAATTTTGATGTTGAACCGTTAACTGAATAACGTCCAATACTAAATTCTGATGATTTTATAAAATCTTTTACTTCTTTATCAGCTATTTGAATATATTCATATTCATTATCCTGCCATCTTTTCCACCAAAATTCTGGTATCTTTGTCATTATATAATCATCAGTCCAATTAAAACCAGATTCATTTAATTTATATTCTCTATTATTTTTCCAACTATAAGTATATATACCTGACCATGGATAAATATTATCAAAATCATTGATAGCTGAAGTGGTTTCTATACAAGCGTTAGCTCGTAAATTAACAGAATCATCTGTTCTTATCCATTCTGGAGATGTAGATGACAGTTTTCTTTTAATACCATAAATTTTTACGGGTGGCTCTGCTCTATAAATTATTTCACCATTATATGCTAATCCCTGTATTTCCTTACCATTAATAATTAACCCCCCCCCCGTTTTGAACAATTGTTTGTATTGTATCTATTATACTATTTTTCATAATTACCTACTTTCTTATAAACAAAATGCTGGGCTTAATTGGCCATCATCATAATAATATTGTGAGATTCCAATAGGTTTACCAGTTGTACTAATAGCAGAACTATAATTATTTCCTTCAGTATCTTCTTCTATATAGCATGACCTAAGTCCCCACGATTTTGCTTCACTCTTTACACCATTATTATTCAAATATTTTATTCTATTATTAGAATTTTTAAAATATTCATACTGATTTCCTTCTATTTCAGTTGTAAAAGTAATACCACCTATTGAACATTCGCTACACACTTCGGCAGCACTTAATAACCAAATCTTATCATCAATACTACCTGAATATATTTTATCGCTTTCACTATAATCTTTTTTAGAAATTTTTTTATGAACTGTTTTAATTAAACTAGATAATTTAGATGGAATTGCATTATATAATTTTGTATTTAAAGTATCTCTAAATACATTATTCATATCATAATTATAAGAACTACCAGACCTAGTCCAATTATAATTATATTGTGGAGAAGGACATTCTCTAAAATTTACTGTAATCGCCGCTTTTGTTTTACCATTAATTGGGGTTGTTAAGTCATCATGATTAATACCAATTATAGTAATAAATATATTTTGAGCATCTATTTGCCATCCATTGTAGTTATCCACATCAGCATAAAAACTTTCTACATGTATTAATCTACTATCCCCTACATGCCAATAGTCTCCAATATTGATTTCTCCTTTGTAGTGAGCTTCTAACATTGCGGCTATTTCTTCATCTGTACCATCTTGAAATGTTACTATTTTTGGTCCTGATTTATAAATTAACTGACCATTTTTATACATACCTTTAAAAATAGCACTATTTTGTACTGCTCCTTCTATAATCTTAGAATCTTTTACTAATCCCATTTTTATTCTCCTGTCCAGAAGAAAACACTCTTAGTATCTTTTGTCGATTCAGCTGTAGCGTTTGTTTCTGTTTTTCCATCAATAAATTTAGCATAACCTAATGATATTAATAAAGTATCTAATTCATCTTTTTTAATAAAACCGCTATCATTAACAAGTTGAGATATATTTGTTGGAATATCTGATGTATTAGCTTTCCCATTCCAATTTGTTATATCTTGTTGAGTTATACTTTTTACATGACTTGGTACTGTTGGATCAGATTCACTTTTTAAAAAGCCTTCGTCATTTTCAAATTCTGATAATGATGTGGGAATTTCAGCCTTTTTAGCATATCCAACATCATTTTTAAATGTTGATATTTCAGTTGGAATTGCACTAGAAGTTATAAAGCCACTGTCATTTTGTAAATCACTTGTATTTTTAGGTAGTGCATCTTCTGTAATAAATCCCTCATCATTATTAAGTTGTGATAATTTTGTTGGTACACTAATACCGTTAAGTTTTTCTTTATCTTTTGCTGACATTAAACCATTAGTAGTTGTTGTTGCTTCTTGATAAGTAGTATCTTGAGTATTAAAAGAAGACGATGTATCATCGCCTTTTGTAATTGTAATAGTAGTTCCTTCTGCTGTTATATTTTTAATATAGCTTCCACTATTAGCATCTAATTTTTTAGCTAATTCTTTAACAAAATCATCATTTTTTACATAATTTTCAAGAATTAACTCTAATTGTTCATTTGTTTGATAATCACTTAAATCAATAGTAGTTGTTCCTATTTTTTCCCAACCAGTATCAAGATACATATATTCATCAAAGCCATTATTTTCTTGAGCTTTACTAGATGGTACAAAATATATTAAATTAGTTTCTCCAACTTCAGGAAGTGAATCTACTTTTTTAATATTTACCGTCTTTATAGAAGAAATTAAATTATTTACTTCGGTCTTACTATATGTATCAGTCTTTTTATAGTAATTTACTAAATTTTCTACTAAAGATGTAATAAAATCACTATCATTTTGTAAATCACTTGTATTTTTAGGTATTTCAGTCTTTTTAGCATATCCAACATCATTTTCTAAATCCGATAAATTTTTAGGCAAATTAGCTTCTGTAATAAAGCCCGTGTCATTATTTAACTCTGAAACATCTGTTGGAACATTGTCTTGGGTAATATAGCCTTTATCATTAGTTAAATCAGATACTTTTTTTGGTACGTCATTAGAAGTAATATATCCACTATTATTAGTTAATTGAGAAGTGCTTTTAGGTATTTCTACTTTATCAGCTTTATCACCTAATAATTCATTTAAAGAGTCGGTAGTCGTATAATTTTTTAAATTATTTACATTTTTATCTATAAAATTAGAATCATTTGTAAGTTGACTTACTTTAGTTGGTATCTCAGTTTTATCTGCTTTTTGATTTAAAAAACCATTTAAAGTTTCCGTATCCGTGTAATTAGTAAGATTATTTACTTCTTTAGTTATATATTCTCCTTCAGGTTGTATGCCTAAATCGTGGAGACTTTTATTATCATCTAATTCTACATTATTTATGCTTGGTTTATTTTTCAATGGTTTATAATCATAATTGACATTATTAACAAAGTGTTCATTTTCTACTTCTATTTCTAATTCTTGCATTATTCTTCTCCTCCTTCATCTGTAGCTTCTTCAGTTATTTTTACTTTATCTTTTTTTATAGTATTTACTACTCCTGCATTTTCAACTTGAATATCATAAACATATTTTTTATATTTAAATTTTTTGGTATCTAAAGGACTAATTGTGACATGATAATAACCATCATCAGTAAAAATAATTCCATTATCTAAAGTCTTTTGAATTAAGTTTCTTTTACTATTATAATTATCTTTCACAGTAAACCACATCTTTTCGGACTTAACCATTATTTTTTTATTTTCTAAATCTTTTCTGTAAAATTTAAAGAAGAAACTATCACCTCTCGTAAACTCTAACATTATTTTTTACCTCCATCTTTTGAATCTTTTCCTTTGTAGTATTCCTCGCTAACTTTTTTTATTTCTTCATCAGACATTGCTTTTAAGACACTACCTATTCTTTCAAAAATTTCATTAATAAAAAAAGCCGGGATTCCCGACCCATTTATTAATTTAATAATACTATCTTCTGTTTCTTTAATAGCTAATATTAATGGTTTATCTTTCATTATTCCTCCTTTATTTCTTCCTTTTTCATAGTAGATAAATTAATTTTGAATTTAGTTACTTTTTTAGGTTCTTCCTTTTTTATTTCTTCATTATTTATTGAGGCAATATAAATAGGTTCGTCTTTCTTCATTATTGCACCTCCTTCGCATTATTTGGAACACTTGTAATCATTCCGTTCCTTACTCCAATAGAAGATTTTTCAACTATCATATTTCCTTCTTCGTCAACATCTATATTAGTTATTACATCAATACTTTTATTATTAACTGTTTCATAATTATTAGCGGTAGTTGAAGCCATATTAAAACCTGATAAGTTATGACCATGTCCATATGCATCAGTTCCAAAATGTATTCCTTCATATGTTTGTCCAAATTTTCCTGCTCTTGCATAATAAAGCATTGCATAATAATTACCACTATTGGTACTTCTTTGAAACCATCCCATGTAACTTCCATAAGAATCTAGGTCAAATACTAAGCCTTTTTGACTATTATCAGAAGCATATCTTTGCGTAGAAATATCACCGATATGTGTACCGCCATTATATAACGCTGTTCCATATTGATTTAATTGCATTAATAAATAAGAATTACTTATGCTACCACTATAAATACTAATTCCACTTGTATCTATTTGAATATATTTAGAAGAATTATTAAATCCTAGTAAGAATCTATCATAATATTGTTGAGCATAACTTCCAAAATCATCTTTACTAAGTTTAGAACTAATACTACTTGCTGTTTGAGTAATTCTACTATCTAAATTATTAACATTATCCGTTATTGACTGAGTTATTTCTCCTACTTTTATATCAATTTTTGAATCTAGATCAGTTATTTTTTTTCCTAAAGATGTTTGAACATCACTTACTTCTAAAGAAATATTTCCAATATTTATATTAATATTGGATATTTGTTCATCATAATATTCATATTTATTTGTAGCTGTCGTAATAATTTCTGAGGTAATAGCACTAACTGAAGCATTAATGCTATCAGTAGTTGTTTCTAACTGAACTTTTGTAACAAAATCTTTTTCAACAGTCATTTTAAATTGGTCTATTATAGCTCTAGTATCTTTTAAATATAATTCATTAGAATAATCTTCTTGAATTATCCAATCTGCGGAATTAAATTTTCCTTCACTTCTTTCACACCTACAACGCATTATTGTATTTTCATCTAACCAAATATCACCTAATTCATAAGGTGGTATTGGTTGATTATAAAATATACGTCTTTTATTATCAGATGTATCAGCTTCACCATTAGCTAGAGCCAAAGATTTAAGTAAATTATCATCTTCTAGCTCTTGCCAATAATAATTATTTTCTTTCTTTTGAAATTGATAAACTTTTCCACTTTCTCTATCATAATATAAATTACCAATATGCTTATCCTTATTTTCAAATAAGTTATATGGTTCATTTTCTAAAGTGGGTGTACCGTTATAATACCAAGTAATTAAATCGTTATTTTCATCTTTATATATACTTATATTAGAAACAAATTCTTTAATTATTGTATTTTGTTTTACGAGTGTTCCATATATATTCGTAATATTCTTTCGGTCCGTTTTTAAATTATCTAAATTATATCTTCTAATTAAATCTTCTGCTGTAATAGCTTTTGCTCTATCTTGTATTATATTTGCCATTACCAATACACCTTACCATTTCTTATAATGAAACCTAAGTCTTTTAATTTAGCCTCTTTTTCACTAACGCTTATGTTTTGAGATTTTATATAGTTAACAACATCTTTATTATAGTTATCAAATCCTATTTGTTTTAAAAGTACTTTTTTGTCATTAGAACTCTTATTTAACTGATTAACGTAATTTATTATTTGACTATTATAATTATCATAGGAATTATAATTCATTTTAATTAGTATAGCTTTTTGAGAAATATTTAACTTTAGGCTATTAACATATTGTATATATGCACTCTTTTTTGAGCCACTTATTGTTTTACCAGTTTTAGTATTATACTTTCCTTCAATATCCGCGCTATCTAATTTAATAAATTCTTTTATAGGTATTTTCAATTCTAATAAGGAATTTAAAGCACTTTCTGTAGAATAAAAGCCACTATATAATGTAGCAATTTGTTTATCATTTAACTTACTATTAATTAAATATTTGCTTATACTTTCTTTTTTAGTATCTTTATTAGTATCATCTATACTATTTTTAAAAGTATAATAATCACTAATATTTCCTACTTTACTATATTCATATGCTTTTTGATATGTTTGAGAAAGCTCTTTATTTAAAATATTTTTTTGAGCAATATTATAAGAATAATTAACTATATCATTTATTACGTCTGATTTTTGGTTATCATCAAGTTGTTTATAACTTTCTAAATTTAATAATTTTTCTACTTCACTCTCAATTATTTCTCCTGATACCTTTTGATAATTTGTTCTTTGTTCAGAGCTCAAAATAATTTTTTCATTATTACTATTTATATAATATGGAGATACTCTTGGCATTATATTAGTATTTCCTATAACTTTATACAATCTATAAATTTCCTCTGCACTTTTACTTATATTTTCAGTATTAACATTAGCGGGATTTAAGAAAACATTAAATATATTATTCTTTCCTCCATATTTTTTAACTTCTCTACCCATGGTATCCATTGTTGGAGCTAAAGTTTTACTAACAAAAGGAATTTTAGCTTTAATACTATTAACTGCTGATTTAATAGGTTTACCATATTCAAACGATGTTCTTTGTGTACCGTCAACCATATCCGCTATTTGTTTTGAAAAAGTAGGAACGGCTCTTGATGGAAGTTCTAACATTTCATTTATTAATCCTGATACAACACCATCATTATCACTTAATACATCATTTATACTTTGTAAAAATGATTGTTCAAGTAAAATACTTCCTGCTGTATCTAATGAACCAACAACTGCTTCTGTTAAGGCTTGTCCTTTATTATTTTTAGAATTAGTTACATTAGCCATTATTGATAAAGGCGCGGCAATTGGTTGCGCCCAATCATAAGTAAATGATTTGCCACCTATTTTAATTGAATAAGAACTTATACCTAATGTATTTTTCATAAAATTAGATACGTCTTTATCATCATCGCTTTCCCCACTGATTCGACCAGATTTTGCTAAAGCATAACCTAAAACATATAACATTGTACCAGCGGTTGCCTTTCCTAAATCTTGAACAAATTTATGTTGCATTTGCGGAGTGTATTGTCCATTTGTTAAAGCTTTTCTTAAATTATTACCTTCTACAATAGTTTTGACTAGTCCGGCTGGAGAATAATCAACAATTGCCTTAGTTAAGTTTGCTGGGGTTTTAGCAAACGGAATTAAAACATCACCTAAGCCATAGCTTTCAACACCAGGTATATGAATCTTATTCATCATACGTCTAATATCAAGGACAAATTTAGTATAGTTATTATTATCATTCCAAGTTCTTTGTAAGCTTTCTGTTCTAGCTATATCTAACATATCTTGAGTTATTTCTGTTGTATTATTTAATACTAATTGATTTTGTAAAGAATTTTCAAATGCTGCTTGACTAAACATTCTATCTCCAACATCCATGACATAATTAAGCATACTTTCAACTTTATTAAGGCTCTTACCCATTAAGGTTTTATCACTAAAGTTTTTGCTTTCTGTTATTTCAAAACGGTTTCCTTCCATATCTTTAGTATTAATACCTTTTTTATAATCATTAGTAGCTTGATATGCTCCTTCTTTAATTCCTTTTAACATAGCTTTAATATTTGTTTTCCCGGTAGTTCTTACACCTGTTTTTTTAGCAATAATTTTATCAGCATAACTTGCAAATAAATCTCCAAATGAATTAACCGGCATTATAATAGCATTACCAGCTACATTTCTTACTTGAGTTTTAGGATTAAATAACATTGATATACGCATCCATGATTTAATACCTGCACCATTGGTTGGTGGCAATTTATCAGTCATTAATTTTTGAATTTCGGCTAGTTTTACTCTTTTATCATATCCATCTTCCATAGTAGTTACTTCTTTCATAGTATCCATTATGAATTGGACATCATCGGGTTTTAAATCAAAGTCGCTACGATGTTCATCTATCCACTCTTTAGATTTGTTTTTAACCATTCTATCATATGCTTCTTGTAACTCGCTTTGGGCATATTTAACCATGCCTTCAGGTGTCATACGTTCCATGATATTAAATGCTTGAACCGTTTGACCTGCTTTAGTACCTATATCACGAAGTTTTTTTGCTACTTCAACCATACTATCATAATCTTTATTGTCAGCATATTGTTTCATTAATATCCAACCTTCTGCTACATCTGTAGAATCAGCATTTGTTGAATCTTTTTGAAACCATCTCAAACTTTCAGTTTTCCCATTATTATTTAGCCTGTCAAAAGCTTCATTTAGACTTTCTTTGTTAGTAACTTTATCATAATATTTTACTTCGTCTTCACTTAATATTTTTGCTTTTTGCTCTTCATTTAACATATTAGTTTTATCTTTAATATTGTTAAAAAAGCTACTATCTCCATCATTAACATTATTTCTATTTATTTTAGGTAATTTTGGAGTTGTATTTGAATCTTCTGATGTTAATTGAGATATTTCAATAGGATTTATTACTTTACTATTATTTTGTTTAGTTTCAACAGGTGGCATATTTATTTTATTTATATCTTTTGAAGTTGGAATTTTAATATCATTCATATTAGTTCTAGTACCAGATGGTATATAATGCTTATCTAAATATTCTTGCCATTTACTAGAGTTTTGAGAATATTTATTATCTACTTTAGCATATTGTCCTTGAGTTGGGTCTATCCATGCAACATCGTCTAAATTTACTTCTTTAGAATAAACTTTTCCAGTCCCAGAATAACTTTCCGCTTCCATTTTAGATGGAGTAACAAATATACCTTGTTCTATTGGATATGAACTATATATTGTTATTTTGCCTGTATTTAAAGCTTCTCGAACCATATTAGCATCATAATCAGGGTCAAAACCTGTTTTTTCCCAGCCTTCCCAGTCACTGTCTTGTAATGTTTCCTCAAATGTTTTTATATCCTCAACATTTCTTATCCATGTTGCAGTTTCATTACCTGCTGGATTTGAATTTAATATTATATCTAATTGTTGTTGTTTTAATAACGTATTATTTTGGCTATTTCGCATAGAATATTTAGTAAGCAATTTGACATTTTCTTTTGATTGTGTTATATTGTTGTCGTTAAAAGACATCACATTAGTGGTAGTAGACTTATTGTCTGAGCCAACTCGTGATGTCTTTTTTATTCTTGTAATATCATATAATGTTTTTTGATTACCATTTTTTGCAATATTTATTAAACCTTCAAAATTGGTATTTCCTACTCTAAAATTAACTTTATAGTAATCCCAACCATCTTTAGCAATATTATGTCTCCCATCATCAGCATCACTATGAGAATATTCAGCAATCGTTAAAAGATTATTTAATTCAGTAGATGCTTTCATTTTAGAACTAGCTACATCTTTAGATACTTTAGTTTTAGAATGAGTATATTCATTTGCTGTTCGAGATGTGACATTAACACTATTATCATCTATTATTAAACCATTTTTTCTAAAATTATCTAAAATATATTTTTTTGCAATTTTTGTTTGTTCCAATAATGATTTTCCTTCAAAAATATCTTGATCTGTATCTACATTAACATAATTATTACCATTACTATCTTGTTGAATGCTAAATGAGGCATTATTATTTAAGTTATTCATTGTTTGTTCTTGCATAGTATTTCTATAAGCCGTTTCCCATTTATTCTTTAAATCTTTAATAAATAAAGCTTCATGGGAATTACCGGTTATCTTATTAGCTAACGATATTATAGAATTATATATTCTTTTAAATACACTAGGTTTTTCTAAAGATAAATTATTAATAAATTCCTGATTACCAAATAATTGACCTGAAATATCTGCTAATACTTCACTTGATACATCATCTGTTCCATAAGATTTTTTTAGTTCATTTAATGCTTGTTTAAAATCATCATGTTGGCTTGCGTAATCTAAAACTAACGATTTCATTTCTTGAGTTTCAATAGCATGGGTTGCTTCATGAATTATTAAAAACTCTCCTGATTTAGGAGAGTTAGGATTTATTCTTATTTCAACTTCACCATTTGAAAGTGGCTTTATTTGGGCATTTACTGATTGTTCTTTATTGTTAACAATCTTATCATCAAATATAACATTATAATTTTTATCATTTATTATTTTAGAAATATTATCTATAAAATTATGTGTTTGTACTGAATTATTAAAATATTTACTTGCTGATTCTTTAAAATTATTTATTTTAATATTATTATCTTTTTCAAATTGAAAAACATTTTGATTTATATTACTATTTTGTGAATATTTTCCATTTGATTGATTATTTTGTTGTGTATTTAATTGTTGATTAATAGCATTGTCTCTATTAAATTGTTTTACACCTTCATTAATATTTATTCCACTTGGTTGATTTCCTTTTATAGAACTAATAGTTGAGGGCAAGCCACCTATACCAGCAGCTAGTACACCTGAGAAAAAATTATCCCATAATTCTTCACTATTAAATTTTTCGGCAATATCTGGTCCTTTAGCACCAGTCATGTTTTTACCTAAGTCTAATAAATGTTGTGAACCATAATTTAATAAATAAGATGCTACTTCTTCTACTCCTTCACCAGTAGCTTTTATTCCGGCGCGTGTTAATGATTTAACAAGACCATTTTTCATATTTTTAGTTATACCATTTACTATGGCATCATCTAAATCTGAACCACCTATACCAAAAGTTCCAAATAAACTTTCAGGAATACCTTCTGCTAAACCACCAGTAATACCATTTGCCCATATTTGCCAATCTTCCGCATTTTTCTGAACAGCTTCTCCCATGCCAGAAGATGCACCACTTATTATTGATGTAACCGGAAGATTAAAATTCTTTCCTGCTATAGTTAAAGGAATATTACCTTTTGCACCTAATAATTTTGCTGAAGTTACTCCTTGGGCATACATATTTCCAATAGAAGATATAACATCATCTGCTTTTTCACCTAATATAGAATTTTTATCTATTACTTTGTCTGGACTTTTAAAAATTTTGCCCGTTAAGTCTTCTGAGGCTGCTTCTCTTACTTGATTTGCATAATTATGTGCTCCTAGCCAATCTACAACTTGAGCACCACCATAGGCGGCTAAATCGCCAATGCTTTCTCCAGCTCTTAATACGCCTTTGGTAATATTGCTTCCAATATCTCCTGCTGTTCCTAGAATAGTTTTTGTTACATCTCCAAATTGATAACCATCCGAAAAAGCACCAGATTGAAACCATTTATTTTTATTGCTTTTAGAATTAACTTTATTTAAATAATTTTTCTTAACCCTTAAGCCATTAATGATTGTATAATCACTATTATTTATTTGATTTTGTTTATCAATATCTCCTAAACTTATTGCCATCTTGTTTCTCCTTTATTTAAAAAGATTTTCCAGTTGCAACATTTTTAAAATTTTGCCAAAACGAGCTTCCCTTTTTATTTGATTTTTGATTTAATGATTCATTTTGAAAAATTAAACTACTAACATCAATATATTTATTTTGAGATCCATCCCATACATAGTATTTTCCGTTAGTAGTCCATACCTTTTGGCTATCAACATTTGCTCCAGTACCTCCGGCAATAATACCTTCACCAATTAATTCTTTTACTGTCTTTCCACTGCTTTTAAGTTTTGAACCACCAACATTGTCAGGTTGATACTCTACTCCATTTTTATCTTTTGTAGCAAAAGTACCATTTTTAGTATCAGGATTTATTGGACCATTCCACCAATCAGTTGCAATATTATTTGAATCTATAGTGCTATTATTAATATTACTTGTTCCATCTGTTAAAGAAGAACTACCGCCTGAATTACTTTTAGCTAAATTATATTCTTTTAACCAGTTTTGTTGAGCCAATGCATCTTGTTGCTTTTGATAATCAAATTCTGCTTGCCATTGTCTTATAGCTTCTTGTCTAGCTAGTTCATTTTGATAATTATTATATTCTGTATTATATCTATTGTAATATTCGCTATCTAAGTTTTGATTATTAGTTAATCTATTTTGACTTATATTATTTTGATTATTATAGTAATCACTTGCAAATTGTACTTGCATTTCTAATTTTTTTAAAGCATTTTGGGCTTTTTGAACATCATTATTTAATCTTGCTTGATTTAATTCATTATCATATTGAACAAAAGCATCTTGCATTACTTTATTAGCGGTTGCAAGTCTATTTTGATAAGTATTATATCCTCCTAATTTAGCTGTTTCACTTACACCACTATTAAGTAAACCTTGACTTGCCATACTTTCTGCTTGAACTCCATAAGGATTTATATAACTAAAATAATCATTTTTAGCCTTATTTGATTCGATTTCCATATTTTGTCTTGCAACATCTTTTTGTTGATTTATTAATTGTTCATTATATTGCATTTGTTTGTCTAAAGCTGCATTTTGTTGTCTTTCATATTCACCAGCATAGTTCATTTGTTGATTATATAAATCATTATTGTTTTGAAGCATACTATTATAATAATCATTACTTTGATTTATAGCATTTTGCTTTTGTTTTTCTATTTCTGCTAATCTTTCATCCATTTTTTTATTCCTCCTATCTTTTAATATAACCCGCTACAAAGCCTTGTAAGGTACATGAAAAAAGTCCAAATGGTTTATTTGAACTAAATTTTATTTGTATATCTTTAAATTTTTTATCTTTTATTCTATAGGCTATATAGCCTTTTGAATCATTAAATATTTTCTTTTCTTTTAAAACTCCATCAACTATAGTATCGACATGAATATTATCATTACCCATAATTTTTAAATCTGCCACATTTCCTCTTTTATTTGTTGTCTTAGTATAACTTGGATATCCCAAATCATCTTTTGGTGTAGTCCAATAACTTAATACATCTTGTTCATTATCTTTAATACCTTCTAATATAAATAAATCACCATTTTCATTACCTAAATAAAGATTTTGTCTATATTCTTTAACATAACTAATATTAAATGGCAATTCCCAATAATACCAATCATATTCAATATCATTAGCATTACTTTGAAACTTACTTCTACTATCCGCTAAATATATATGAGAATTAACTAAGCATATTAAATATCCTTTATACTCGGTAATCTTAATATCATTATATTTATTTTCTAACAATAATTTATTATCAATGGTAGTAGATTTATGTTGTAATAATTGCTCGCTATATAATGAACTTGTAGCAATACCTTCTAATCCTCTTTTGGAAAAGAATACTATATCATCATTAAAATTAATACCAGTAGACATACACCCTAAAGAAATTGAACCATTAACACTTGGATAAATTTTATTATAAATACTATCTAAAGTAGGTGTTAAATAATATATACTACTTTGATTTTGTTCTATATCTTTTAATACCCATAAAACATTATTACCGGGTATAATAGCTTTAATTGGAGCTAAATCTAAGCCACATTCATAATAGGCTGTATCTCTTACATATCTAGGGTCATTTAATTCTGTATGAAAAACCGCATTAGGAAAATCAGGATTCCCACTTAAAAATATTCTATTATCAAATTCACATAATAAAGTACAATTTAATATTCTTTCTTTATAATTTGCTCCAGTTTTGCTATATGTTATTATTACTTCTTTATCTTTTTCAGGAATTTCTTTAAATTTAACAATTCCATTTTCTCTATCAACATTAAAATCAATATTTTCTATTTTTAAAGCTCCATCTACAGTGGCTTCCATAAGATAAATAGTCGGACTATCAAGATTTTTAGCATCTAAATAATAATCTGTACTTTTACCATCAGCTGTAAAAACATTTTTTCGATAACTAGTTAAACAATTAACTGGCTGATATACTAAATCTGTATCTGTATCTTCATCTATAGAAGTTGATCCATTAGGATTTTTATAGTAGGAAGTAATAGGAATAGTACCCTCTACTTTTTTTATTGTTTCTCCGTCATATTCTAGGTAATTAATTCCGTCCATTATAAATAATGTATTTTCAAATACAAATGAATGACTTTCTATAATATTCATTCCTGTAAATAATTCTTCATATTCAGCGGGTCTATTAGGATAATTATTCCATTTTAATAACTTTGTACCACTATGAACTAATACTCTTAATTTATTATTTTTATTTAGGAAGAAAACACCTAGAATTTTATTATTAAAGTTACCTAAAAGTTGCATACCAGGTCTTGTTTGAATGCAATCACTATCTTCATAAACTTTCCACATATTTAAAGCCAAAGGACTTCTATAGTTTTTAACGTCATTATCTGTAAAATCTACTCCTCTAAAATTACTGTATTTTCTTGTTATTAAATCTGTTAAACTAGACATCAATACCACCATCAATTATTATTCTTCCGCTACTTTTTCTTGAATCAATACTATTTTTCATTTCCATGTAACGTTCATAAAAATATCTTCCATAACCACTAATCATATCCATTTTTAATAAATCTGCTGCTATACCATAAGGCATTATTTCAAGTAAAACATTATCAAGTTCAAATTCATAAGTTTCATCGTAATTTTCAGCTGTAGGATTTAATTCTACTAGTTCGGGATATTTATAATAATAAACCGTAAATTCCCCTACGTAATCTTTTGGTAATATTAAGGTGTCATCATCAAGGATTTCATAATCTACATCTGTATCAAATTTAAGCTTATTTATTTGATAGCAATCTTCTATATAATCTTTTAAGCTAATAGTTTTATCATCATCTTCAGTTATTTCTATTGTTGTATTAGCATTAATTTTTCGATATTTCATTAAATCTAATTGAATTTGATTAACAACACCATTAATTTTATTTTGAACATCTTCATCTTCGGCTAATTTAGGTTCATCAGGATAATATTCTTCAATTAGACTAAATGTCTTTATTTTCATTTCCTTTAGTGTCATTTATTACCTCCGTATCTAAATCTTTAATATATTCCAATTCTTGTATAGCCTCTTTAATTGTTACATACTTATTTACCGGAACAACATAACCATTTTTTTCGTCTTCAAATAAAATAACCATACCTTTTTTTAAATGAATTGTTGTTTTAGTTTCTGTACTATACTCAGTGCTATCAACTTTTTGATATTGGATAAATTCTAAATTTTTTAATTCTTGTTTTAACGTTTTATCTTTATTTTCATATTCTAATGTTGAATTTTCATCGACGGTAAAGCCTTTATAAATTTCACAATTAGGTATTAATACTAAATTTTTCATTTTCTATTCTCCTCTTTGGTCGTGTTATTGGATTTGCACCAACTAAACTATTACACGATAAAAAGGGCATTAAGCCCCTTATATTATTCACTTACTGCATATTTAATAACTTGGATACGGTCTTCGTCAATAATTTTAGCACCAAAAGTATCAAGACCACGGATAATATCCTTAAATCTTTTTTCTGCTCTTAATGCTTCAACTTCATTGATTTGACCAGCAAAAGCTATGGCTTTTTTACCACGAATATCACAATATACATTAGAACCATCATTTTTCATATTGTTGCTCATAATGACATCTAAATCATCATAAACACCAACTTTACCTTTTTTGATGTATTCAGGATTACTAGTTGATAATGTGATTAAATGATTTTTAAATAAATTATAGAATTTAGGAGTAATTTCAAGCACACCTTCTTCGTCAAAATCTCTTTCACGAAGTGCTACAATTGCTTCATCTACTCCTTTCTTAGTTCCTTCTTCAGTTAATTCTGTAACTTCTGTTACATTAGTTGCTTTAGAAATTAAATCAGCAATGTAGCTATCCCTTGCTAAAGCAAGTTTATGAACAGCTTTTTGTTGATATCTTTCTTTTAAACCAGGAACACTTTGGGCTTTGTCAACATCATCAACGTAGAATGCAAAATAATTTGCTTGGTCTATTGTTAATAGTTGACTAGCATCACTCATATCTTCAATGGTAATATCAGTTGTATTATCATATTTATTAACTGTAGGATCTCCTACTGCTAATATTTTGACAGATTGCGCATACTTACAATCTCCTTCATAATCTCGTAAACAGTTATCTACTAATTTACATTTTTTTTCAAGTTCATCTTGAATTTTTTTACTCCAAATAGTTTGGATAAAATGTGTTACAGCCATTTTAAATCATTCCTT
>CANQIU010000013.1 GCA_947624145.1 uncultured Bacilli bacterium
GTCGATAATCGTATGCCATTACGGTCGCCCAAAAAATCTTCATTTCCAGCACCCACCCCAAACTGGGCGTAAGAAGCAAGCACCAGAAGCTTCACAGATTTGCTCTTTAACGATTTTTTAGGTTCGTCTTCGTAACCTGCACTGACTAGAATAATGCTCCATTTCGTAATAATATTATACCGTATATTTCTAAAATATTCAAGCTCTTCTCAAAATTTACCCAAAATAAAAAAGAGAATATTCTCCTTTTTATTTATTTAAATTATTAGTTTGATACCAATAATAATTACCATTAGCCTCTTTTTTATAAATTACTTCATAAACATCCATTTCATTTAGATGTTCTTTTTCAAATTTATCCAAAAATATTTCAAAATTATATCTAGAAATAACTCCTATATTTTTATTTTTAGATGAAGATATTTTATATTCATTAATATCTCCTTCTATATCATAATTTGGTATATAACTATAACCATAAATTGTTAAAGTAATTGTATCATTTTCATTTTTTGCCTTACCATAAAAATAATTATAGCCACTATCACTATCATCAGCTTCCATTGAAAGATTACATATATAAAGTTCATCTTCAAAACGACAATTATCATAATAATATCCAATATAATATAATAATGAATCAGGGAATTTCATTTCATTTTTAAATTCTAACTTTTTATTGGAACCAAATAAATATTTAAACTTATTTGCAATTACATCAGTTTTGATTAATGCTTTTTCATAATAATCTTCTGAACAATTCTTATTATAGTCACAATAATTTACTTGATATTCATCATAATTCATCATATCAATAGTTATAGTTATTAAATTTTCCATTGTAAGATGGTCAATATTTTCTTCTTTTCCATTTAAAGCCATTAATGAACGAGAAGTTTTATTATACCAAAGATACTGCCCAATAGCATCTAACTCTTCATCTGTATAACTAGATTCTTTTTGAAAATTATTTTCATTTTTGTCTAAAATATTATCAGATCCTACATAATAACCTATTCCTAAACCAATAACCAATATTCCCATAAAACTTAATAAAAGTTGAATAAAAGTTTTCTTTTGCACAAACAACACCCTTCCTTATGTTTTTAATTTTAGCATATTTTTTATCACTTAACAACTTTTATTCTTGGATAAGGTATTTCAATATTATTTTCTTGAAATCTTTTCTTAATATTATAATTTAACGTATAGATATTTTCAAAAACATTATCATTATCTTTACCCCAAACCCAAGCTCTGATATTTATTCCCGCATCTTCCCACGAAGATACTCTAACATAAGGATATTCGACAAATTTATTTGATCCTTTAGGATTTATAGTATAAACTTTTTTTAATTCATCTTTAATAATTTCTATAGCTTTATCCATATCAGTTTCATAAGATATCAAATAATCAACTGCTTTAACTAATTCTTGATTATTATAACTATAATTTTCAACTACTAAACTATTCATAAGACTATTAGGTATAATTACACTCCGATTATAAATTGTTCTTATCACTGTATGGCGCATTGTAATATCTTCCACAGTCCCACTGATGCCTTCGGAAGGACATTCAATAAAATCACCAACTTCAAAAGGATTACCAAAAACAATAGTAATACTTCCAAAAAAGTTTTTCAAACTTTCTTGAGCGGCTAAACCTAAAACTACCGAACCTATTCCTAACCCCGAAAGAACTGTTAAGGAGAATGAATTAAATAAATCAAATAAAGATAATGAAGTAAAGAAAGCTAAAGCATATATAGTAAACTTCTTTATTTTTTTAACAAATATTAGAAATGTTCTAACCTTTTTCTTATTTCTAATTTTAATTGTTTTATCAATAAGGATATCCAATATTAAATTTATAAAAAAACTTAGTCCTATAATAAAAATAACTTCTAAAATCTTTTTCATATCTTTATTTTTACCTATATTAAATATAATTATACCTTCTTATTCTTTTAAATCTATAGTCTAATCATTATTTAAAAAGCGGATAAGACTTCTTGGTCTAGCAATAATAAATTTTTCTAAATTAGGATGATTCCTATAAAAAGAATCTATGGTATCATAATCATTTTGTTCTCTTAATTTTGGGGCAATAAAAACTTTTAAAGAAGATTTACAATTATATAAAAAATTATATGCTATTTCTTCTAAACTTGCTAAATGAACCTCTGTTAATTTATTATTTTTTTCTAAAAAGCCAAAGGCTACTTGTTTTAAATTTGGTAAATCTAAAACTTGCAACTCTTTATTACCCTCTAAAAAGAAACGGCCTATTTCTTTTAAATTTGGCAAGTTTAATATTTTTAAGTTTTCAGCCATTTGTAAAAAATGATGACCGGCTGTTTCTAATTTAGGTAAATCCATTTTTTCTAATTTTTTATTATTTCCTAAAAAACCATCACCAACTGTTTTTAAATTGGGAGCTTCAATTTTTTCTAAGTTATTATTTTCTAGTAAAAAACAATGACCTACGCTTTCTAACTTAGGCAAAGATAGTTTTTTAATTTGCTTATTTCCTGTTAAGAAATCATCTAAAACACTTGTCAAATTAGGTAAATTTATTTCTTTTAAGTTAGTATTATTTTCCAAAAAAGCGGCACCAATTTTTCTTAAGTTAGGTACATTTAATAATTTTAATTTTTGATTATAACATAAAAAGTTATTATCTATCTCTTTTATTTTAGGCAAAGATATTTCTTCTAAGATTCGATTATTATATAAAAAATATGAGCATATTTCTTCAACATTATTTATTTCAATTTGTCTTAAACATGTATTAATATATAGAAAACATTTAGAGATTATTTTAACATTATTATTTTTATAACTTACTATTCTATTTAACTTATCTAAACCTATTTCTATTACTTCTCCTTTTATTGGCGTAATTAAGACTTTCTTTTCTTCATTTTCTTTTCTTATTTCTATTTTACATATTTTACCAATGGTTTTAGGAAAACAATCTAAATCTCTTACTTTATAATGGGGAGTTATTTCTTTTCTTTCTAAATCTAAAATAAAATAATCTAAAATAAGATACTCTTCTTTGGCATATTTTTGAACATTAAAATTATCAATTATAATATTATCTGGACAATAATAAACATTATCTATTTCATAATTATATTTGTAGTATTTTCCATCATTTGCTTGAACATAACCAGGGATTTCAAAGTCATTATTTTTAAATTTTTGTTTTAGACCATAATATACTTCAAAACTTTTCGTAAGACCTGAAATAATATTATCTAAGTCATTGGAAAATGTCGCATCGGGATTACTAACCGTATGGTTATATCGATTCTTTATTGATAAAGTATTGGTTCCATCTTTCGTAAACTGAATACTTATAACACTAGTTCCATATTCGTCTTGTCTTTTAGGATTAGAAAAATCTTTTCTTTTTATTTCCTCGACATTTTTCTTAACCGCAAAAAAGACACGAGCTTCATTTAACCGGTGGGTCCAAAAGGTACATAGTTCTTCGTTCTTAGCATAGTACTTGCGAAACTTTTGAATATCTTCTTCGGTTAGGCATTCATATAAGTTATAGCCAGCTTGAGCCATTAGTTCTTCAGGTGTTTCCTTGGTCTCTATTTCTTTTTCTTTCTTTTTATCTATTTTCGTAAATATATATTCTTTAAATTCTAATACTAAACCATATTCTTCTAAGTCTTTATATAATTCATGCGTCGGATTAAAGTTACTAGTTAAAGTATTAAGAAGTAAGTCAGGTGTTTCTAAAATAAGGGCAAAATTATCCCGACAAAAATGCATCATATCTTCGCCAAATAACTTCTTTATTTTTTTTAATTCTTTATCCATTTATAACTCCCCTAAAAACAAGATTTATTTTATAGCAAAACCCTTTAATAGTCAATATCTAAAGAAAAATAGACAATCATAAAATCATTTGTTATAATAAAATAAATTTAAGGAGTAAATATGCAATATTTAACATTTGGAAAGAACATTATTGATAATTCACTATTTATGCTTATTCAAGATCCTCCGCAAGGGCATATTAAACCTTT
This sequence comes from uncultured Bacilli bacterium, assembly GCA_947624145.1. GTDB lineage: Bacteria > Bacillota_I > Bacilli_A > RF39 > UBA660 > Onthocola_B. The sequence continues at coordinate 4,055 of CANQIU010000013.1, forward strand.
GGGTGGTTTATGGTGTACTGAATACTCTTTAGAATATCCTAATTATAATGAATGGTTAGATTTTTTAAACAATCATCCATCTTATTTTATCCATAAATATCCTTTAAAAACTAAGGCTTTAGTTTTAACTTTAAAAGATTCATCTAATATCTTTATTTTAGATAGTTTAGAAAAATTAGAATATTTAAAAAATAACTATACCTTAGATAATAACTTTAGTTTTGAAAAGTTGAGTCATGATTATGATGGTATATATATTAAAATATTCAAATTAAATGATAAGTATATTCAAGAATATGATGTTAATAGTTTAATTTTATTTAATTTAGATTGTATTGATTATTATGACCAAGCAATCATTAATTTTGATGCTGACTTTTTTGAAAATGAAGAAAGTACATATACCATTAATTTAACAAATAATCGTATTTATAACTCAAATTCTTTTGGAAGAAATTAATCTATTTTAAAAATCTTTTTAGCTAATAAACTTAAAAGATAGGCACCTAATAACATAATAAAAATAGTAATTAAGCTTCGCGGATTTTTAAAGCTTTCAATAAAACTTGTACCAACAAAACCCCAGAAGTAAACAATAAACATTTTGCTTATTATTAACGCGGGCAAAAATTTCTTTAAAGGAATCTCGGCAATACCCGCGGCTATATTCATCATAAAAGCTGGTGTAAATGGTATAGCTAAGATAACTGTTATTTGCATTAAATTAAGATTTTGGACATAATTTAAACATTTTTTTAGTAATTTAACATTTTTAATTTTCTTTAAAGCTTTATCTTTAAAGAAACGTTTAACTAATGTATATGCTAAAAGACAACCTAATACGGTGCATAACCAAGAAATTAGAAAACCACTTAAAAAACCAAAGACTTGAAAATTAATAGTAATAAAAACAAATAAGGGTAAGAACGGTAAAATTGATTCCATTACAATAAGTAAAGAACCAAGAAAAGCCCCAAGGATACCTAGGGAATATATTAAATTAACAATAAAATTGTATATACTAATAAAAACTTCTTTCATACATTTTTATTATAATACAAAATTTAAAAATTATATATCTTTTATAACTTGGGTTACATCATAACCGTAAAATTCTAGAACACTAACAACTTTTCTACTTAAAAAACCTTTATTACAAATAATATAATATCTTTTAGTTTTATCTAAAAGCGTTTTATAATTAAGTAATAATTTATCAGCATAAATATTAATACTACCAAAAGATGGATGAAGTTTATAATCTTCTGGATGTTGAACATCAATTAAAATACCGTTATTTAAATTTAATTCGGATAATTTTATTCTTTTCAAACTTATCACCAATTTAATATATGATAAATTTTAAAATAAAAAGATGACTATTAACTAGTCTATCTTTAAAATATTTAGTCTTATTTCATCATAATAAATTATAGGAATTGCTACTACCCAAATTTCCCCTATAACAGGTTTTTGCATATAATTAGCACATCCTTTTCTTTAAATCTTTTTCTGTTATTCCTAATTGATTTAAAAGATTTTTTACTTTCTTCTCCTTAAAAGAAGATTTTTTAAATTTTAAACATTTTATATTTTTTAAACTTTTATTTTATTCAGAAAATGATTGTCCTAAAAGTTTAGCACAATCATTTTGTGATTCTATATATTTTTCTTTATTCATTAAAATCACTCCTTAATTAAATTTGTAATTATTCATCACCAAAAAAGTCATCAAAGAATTCATCATCAGTTATTACATTTTCATTAACAATGATACTATCAGCATCAACATTTATTTTTGGTTTTTCATCTAATTTAACTTCTGCTTTTTTATCAATAATATCATTACTTATTTCTTTATCGGCAATATCTAAGATTGATTTATCATCTTGTTTAGTTTCTTCTTGCATTTTCTTTCGATTTTCTTCCTCTTCTTTATCTAATTGCTTAAACTTTTCATCTAAATCTTTAAGCATCGCATCAATATCTAACGAATTTGTATTAGATGGATTATTAGGACCAAAGTTAGATGACATTGGCATATTAGGCATCCCAAAAGGCGAAAAAGAATTTGGGTTACCAAAAGGGTTCATGCCCATATTAGGGCCAAAAGGATTATTAAAACCATTATTTTGATTAGCCATTTGTTTACTCTTTTCTTCAGTTACAAAGTTTTTTAAATCAAATGTTTCGACAATTTGTTTTTCCCGAGTTGGATATTTAGCTTCAGTTCTTTTTATACCCCAATTCATTTTAAAGTCTGGTTCTAACTTAGTTTTAAAAGGATTAGTCCGAAGACGAATAATTATTGCTTCAAATAATTTCATTTTTTGTAAGTCTGTTATGGTAATTAAAGGTCTTGTTGCATTCTTATCCTTTTCATCAGTTACTTTAACTTCCCCACACATCTTACTTATTTCTTCTAAGGCTTTAAGTTCGGTACTTATTAAATAAACTAGATTACCACAGTTACCACGAATAACTTCAGCAACTTCAGCTCCATAAACATTATTAAGTTGAGCAAAGTCTTGAATAATAAAGGTAAATCTAATATCCCTACTCCGAGCAGCACTAACCATTGAATCAACATCTTTTAAAGGTGGCATATTAGCAAATTCATCGAGAATAAAATTAGTTCTATAGGGTAATTTTCCCCCTCTTTGTTGGGCAACATCAATTAAAGTTTCATAACATTGTTTTATAAAAATTGTCATTAAACTATGATATGTTTTCTTTTCATCATGAATAATCATAAATACTGCAGTTTTACCATTACCAATATCCCGCATATCAAAATCACTATAAGATAGCATTTCACTTAAGTTTTCTTGGGTTGAGAATTTTCTTATCTTTTGTCTAAAAGTTGATAAGATACCACCCTTAGTTTCATTTGGCGCATTAATTGTATTAGAAGCAAAGATATATGGACTAGAATTAGCCCCTTTTAAATTAAAGTATTCTTTAATATAATTACTTGTGGCATATCTTTCTTCTCCCACGGTTGACATAATATTAATACTATTTAAATTAACTTCTTTTTCTTTAGCATCCATGAATAAGCCTAAAGCTAAACCCGAAAAATAATCTGCGGCACTTTTTTCCCAGAAATCTGATTCATTTTTATTTGATGGATCATATAAAATATTTAAAGCTACGTCATCTAAGAGTTCGGTTGCTTTATCTACATTACCTGCTTTATAATATTGATAAGGTAAAGTTAAAGGGTTCCAAGCATTCCCATTTTGGGGTTCCCGAAAGTTAAGAATAATTATTTTATAACCTCTTTGTTTTAGATATTCGGCACTATATTTATATAACTCGCCTTTAGGGTCGGTTATAATCATGCTTTCGCCTTTTTTAGCTAGCAAATTAACCATCGGATTAACTATCGTTTGTGATTTACCAGAACCAGTTGAACCAATAACTAAATTATGATATTCGCCATTATCAACCCATATTTCTTTTCCATTATTAATTAAAGGAATTCCCGCGGCTTCAACATCATGAGCTAAAGGATTAACTTTTTCGACATTTTCTGATTCTTTTATTTCTTTATCTTTAGCCCATCTTGAATAGCCATCACTAGATTTTTCTTTAAACTTAAGACCTAGTCCGTGGGACCCTTTATCTTTGGAAAAGATATAACTAGAAACACTTGAAAAGACAATTACTAAAGAGATTATAAAAGTTAATAAAGTTAATAATATATACTTATGACTAAAAGCTAAAAAAGGATTTAATCCATAAAAAGATCCTTCATTAATAAATGAAGTAAAATTTAAAACCGCTATAGAGCATAAATATAATAGCAATATACAATATAAACAAAATAAGAAAAAGTCTTTTGGTTCAACTTTAAACTTCAATTAAATAACCTCCAATTTAATAAATATTATAAATTAACATAATTTAAATAGCAATATAATATTTCATCCAAAATAATTTTAACACATTAATTAAATTTATTCTACAACTTATAATTTTTTAAACTTAAGTTTTATTATTATAAATAAGATAATAATTAAAATAACAAAAGCACCTATAATAATAATTTTTTTATTTTTACTAACCCATGTATCTTCTTTAGGTTCTTCTTTAGTTATTTCTTTTTCTTCATTATCTATTTTCTTAAATAAAACTTGAATATATTTATTTTGATAATTATTTCTATTAATATTCCAAGTATAAACATTATCTTTAATACTATCTGCATTATTACTTATAACTTCAAAATCACTTGGTAAAAAGGTTAAATTAATTTTTAAATCTTCAATACTAGGATATAAATCATAACAATTATTATATCCTGAAGTATTTAAAATATATTTATCTTGATCTTGAATTATTCTAACACTTTTTAAACAATAATTTAAAGCTTTAGATTCAACATAACGATTAAAAGGAAAAGTAAAAGTAAAATATTTATTGTTATCAATAGTTTGCATATTATAATAAATATCATTATTAAATTCATAATTATCTTGAACTACTGATTCATCTTCAATATCCCCTAGTTCTTCTTCCGTAATATAAGCTGGAACGGGGGCTGTTTGATAATATTCATTTTTAGTAATAATATTTTCCTTAACATTATCTTTAGAAATAATAGCATTATATTCTATCGAACAACCACTTAAGAAAATAATCATTATAAGTAATAATATTATTTTTTTCATATTAACTATTCATCCTTTCCATTTAATCTATTTCTTTTTTTATATAATCATATAAAGATTTATAGGTATTATTAGAGTAATGAATTCCATCAGACCTAATATCATAGTTTAAAGAATTATATGTATCTAAATAACTAATATTAGTATAAGTACAAGAACTTATTAAAGAACGCATTTTTTCATTAAATGATTCTACTGCTTCTTTTTTTACATTACCATTTCCTACTGGATTAATGGAATTAATATAAAAGAATTTATTCCTATTATTACTAGCTAATTGTTTAATTAAAGTAAAGTATTTTTCTGCTTGCTTGCTACCATCTTCGATACTTACTAAATCATTAATCCCCATATTTATAATAATATTATGAGCTCCTATAGAAGAAATTTTATTAAGATTATTTTCAAACCAATCATATCCTTTACCAACACTAGCTAAACAAGAAGCATTATCACATTCTTCTCCCGTACAAAGACCTCCGGCATTACACAAACCAACGGTTCTTGAATCACCGACAAAATAAAGTGAATTTTTAGTATTTAATAAATTAGAGTTCATATTATATTGACCTGTATAACCATCAACATATCCGGCTCTAAAACGTTCAATAAATTCTTCTTCCGTAATATTTAATTTATTGTTTTCATAAAATTCATCCATTTTTACTATTTTTTGATGTGTCCAATAATTACTATGTTTAAAAGAAAGGGTACTTATAACTACTCCATCATTTTGATTTAAAGCTTGGGCTATATAATAAACTTTTTTACTTTCATCTACCCCAACTATTAAAGCAATATGACCACCAACTTTTACATAAGCACCATTTGCATCATAATCATATACATCCGAATAAACCAAGTCACCTGGTTCACCATGTTTAGAACCATCGAATTCAACATTATCACCTAAGCGATATAAAGCTGTGCTTGTTACACCACTCATACTAAAGCCCGCATTATAGATAGCCCATGTTACAAAACCTGAACAGTCTGGTCCATAGCCATTACTACTTTTTTTAATTTTAGTTCCCCAATTGGGGTCAACGCCATAAAAGGTTCCACTCGTACGATTAATAATTGTATCTCCTGTTAAAGTAGCAAAAGTTCCTCCGTGTTGTCCGCCCCAAGTATAATTTAATCTTAAATTATAGTTTTGTTCTAAACCACCGACTAAAGCGACTGCAGCTGCTACAACTGCTGACTTTGTTCCAAAGCCTGATTCTATTATATTTTTTAAAATAAATTCATTATATTCTTCTGGCGTAACATTAAAATCTTGTAAAGCATCTCTTAATGGTTTCGTTAATTGATTCGTTGCCCCACTAGAGGTTGTAAGAAGATAATTATTAGAAACGCCAGGATATATAGAATAGATATTTATTTCTCCTAAATAAAATCCTATTAAATCTTCAAGAGTATATCCTTCTTGGGTAGCTAAGTAATAAGCTCCATATTGACTAATTCCTCGACCATGATTATTCCAGCATAATTTATCATTATTCTTACTACCATTAACATAATTCATTAATCCTTTTTTGGTATTAGCCCATTCTTTAGGGATTCTTTGAGTTTGTTGTTCTCCTAAAGTATTTCTTCCATAACCAATAAAATAATGGGTTTCATCTTCGCCTTGGTAACATGCGGCATCATAATAAATTGGGGATAATTTTTCATCCTTAACGAAAATTAAACCATAGGTTTCTTTAGCAGCTTGCATTTCATCTTCACCATAACTTGATTTATAAACTTGTTTATAACTACTATTTTCAATCATACAATTTTCATCTAAGTTAGCTAAAGCATAAGTTCTGGCTGCAATAGCAAATAGTTTTAAAACATCCGGAGAATCTAAAAACTCTCCAACTTCACCTCGAATAACCCCTGGAATATACTCTGTTTCAAAATCTAAATCATAGGTATAAACAGTTTTTTCATGATTATATAATGTTACAGTTTCGCATAAATTTTTTACTTCATAATATTCATAACCATTTAAACCAAACATATGATTACTAGAATTACCATTAAACCCTGAGCCATAAAACGCCATTATAATCAATAAAAGAATAAGAATTCCTATACAAATCAAGATTAACCATTTATATTTAAGAAAAATTTGAAAAATGCTTCTTTTATTTTTTCCCTTACCAGACGAACTTTGTTTATTTTGATTAGGAGGTGTATTTCCAACTGAACTATTATTAGTTAAATCTGGAGAATTACTTGTTTCATCAGAAGTAGTCTCATTATCCATTCCATTATCTAAATCATTATCTTCATCTATAGAAGAATCATCAACATCACTATCTACTAAATCATTAGCAATTGTTATTAATCTTTGTTTTCGTTCATCTGGATTATATAATAATCTATTTTTAGATTTAATATTATCTACATTAGCCTTTAATCTACTAGAATCTTTTGCTTGAGAATCTGCTTCTTTTCCTTTACTAGAAGCATTTCCACTTGAAGGTTCTTGTTCTTTTATTTTAGGTTTTAGTTTTAGATTACTTGCAATATTACTTTCAATAATTCCTATACTTTTACGTTGTTCACTTGAAAAATTATCTAAATTATTATGAGAAGATACATCGGTACTGCTGCTACTTGTAAATGTTTCATTGCTATTAATATGGGTATTAGGAAGATTAACTGTTTGACTAGCAATATTATAGCCTTTAAATATATCATTATTAACATTAGGACCAACATTATAATTTTTTCCCCGAAGATTAATTACTTGTTTTCTTAAATTATTAATATAATCATTTAAATTATTAGTATAATTATCGCCTAAATACCTAGTTGGCGCATTTGTTTCATTGTAATAAGCTAAATTTTCAATACCTAATTCTTTTTCTAAATTTCGAGCAACAAGACGATTTTCTTGAAACTTTTTATTGTAATAATCTCTTAAGTAGTATTTATCATCTATTCTTTTTTTAAAATTTAAATCATAATTGTTTAATTCTACCCCATTAAAATTAGCATACATTAAAATGCCATTATTAAAACAATATTGTAATTTTTCTATTATATCCCAAATTGTATCATTTTTTTTGATTCTAAGTCTTCTGGCTCTAGCATGTTCTTTACTAATATATTTGTTTTGATAAGGCATAAATTCTATACCATGATCTTTTAATTTTTTTTCTAAACTATATTGTTTTAAATATTCCTTTTTTATATCTTCAGCTTTGGTAAAAAAAACATTACTTACTTCAACATCATTTAAAATTGCAATGGCTTTTAGGCCTTTTTCTTCACAAATTTCTAACTTTTGAGCCACGGTATCAATCGTATCCGTTGCATCGGTTTCTAAAACTTGAACTTCGTCATCCCCAAGTATTTCTACCTCTTCGTTATCTTGATGTCCATTAATAAAAGCATTTTCTAGATCTTTAGTAACACTTGTTTCCTCATTATTTTGCACCTTTTCTTGCGTTTTTATTTCAGGATTATCCGCGCTTTGAAAGTCAACTTGCGTCGCGGCTTTTGGTGGTTCTAAAAATTCATTAGTATTATCCTCTTCATTTATTTTGAAAGTTGAAGAGAGACTTTCTTCTGTTTGAGCAAATATATTTGAACTTTTGCTATTATTTAAATTGCGGGCTTCAAACTTTCTTTGAATACTTTGGCGGTTAAAATCTTCATAATTATTGATTTCGATACCATTAAAAAGAGCTTTAGCTTTTAGGCCAAAGTCTTTACATCTTTGTAATTTATTAATTACATCATCTAAAGTATCAAAAGAATTTACTTTGATAACTCTTACATCATTATCAAGGCCAATAAATTCTATATCAAACATAAAATCACCACCAAATTATGCTAAAATCTATAGTCCTCCCCCTGAACCAAAGGAATCTAGTTCTTCTTGCGTTACGACAACTTGAATTCGCATTCTTCTATTACCACAGATAAACAGAGCTTCACCTTGATTATAATATTTAATACTTTCTTTTTCGGATTCATTTAAGTCAATAAGCTTAGCTAAATCTTCAACTGCTTGTTTTCTTAAGCCCATGACTAAATAATATGCAGCATTATCAAAGATGGCTTTACCATGCGTAATTATATTTGGGGCTGCGAAGTCCGTTGGTTGTTGCGTAATAATAATTGTGCCAGTGTTATACTTACGACTTCTTCTTTGAATTTGAGCTAAGAATTCAGCCCCAAGTTCGTTATGCGATGAAAGTAAAACATGAGCTTCATCAACCATCATCACCGTATTAATGTCTTTATCTAAGCATAAACCCCAAGCATACTTTAAGATATTGAAAAATAAGGCATTTTTGATATTTTCATCACTATTCATTAATTCTTTAATATTAAAGACAATAAAGTCACTTTCAATTGATAAGGTTGTATGCCCCGTAAAATAATATCTTAATTCTTTAATTAAAGGTCTTATCTTAAGCTCCAGTCTTTCCATAACATCCCGTTCATGGGTGGCATCCGTCATTGATAAAAGACGTCCTTTAATTGTTGCATAAACATCATCAAAAGTTGGATAATCATCTCGAGTTAATTTAGTATAATCAGTATCATAATCAATCTTAAATCTTTTATAAGTATCTTGTACAATTTCACTAAACATAGTTAAAACATCATCTTCAATACTTGGTGAATAATACTTCATAAAAGCTTTTAATTGTTGAATAGTTCTGGTTAATACTGTATAACCTAATCCTTGGGCTATTTCTTCTTCATCAGCATCAATAACGATTTCCAAAGGATTAATCATTCCGAATTCTCCACCTTTACCAAGGTCTAAGAAGTCTCCCCCTAAACTTAAAGCCATATCTTCAAGTTCGCCTTCTGGGTCAACACAAACAACCTTAAAGCCATTACGGATATGGGTTCGAAGTAAAAGCTTAGCCGCGGTTGATTTACCAGATCCACTGGTACCTAAAAGAATAATATTAGCATTATTTCGGTTATTTTCTTTTCTTATTTGGTATAAGAATTGATTAAATAGAATAACCCCGCCGGAAAAATCAACTCCAAATAAAGTTGCTGCTCCTGGGTCTTTAATACTATCAAAAATAAATGGATACATCGCCGCAACGGTTACCGATGGAATTGGCGTTCCTACTCTTTTTTCTATATCTTGCGGAGGAAAAATTGGTAAGATAGACTTTAAGACTTTTTCTTGTTCAAACATTAAAGCTATGCCCTTCATACCTAAAGCATCTAAATAACTTCTTACTTGAATCTTTCTTAACTCTAATTCTTCTTTATTATCCGCGGTAATCATTAAATGCATTTGAAAATCAAATATTCTTGCTTGTGTAGCCGCTAACATTTGAATAAATTGTTCTAACGATTCATAATCTTGTCTAATTCTTTCTTGCATTGTATTATCTTTTTCATTAGTATATCTTAGTTTTAAATCAGCAATTTCTTTATTTAACATTTTTTGTAAAATACTAAAAGGAATAGGAATATGCTTTATGGCTACTTTGACACCTTTTATACTCGTTAAATCAGATAAATAACCTGGGTAAATATTTTTAGGAAAACTAATAATTGTTAAGATTGTGGAATATTTACCACCTAAAACAAATTCTGTTGGTTTAAATTCCATGCCTTTTGGCGCTACTTCACTTTTTAATGCCATCTTACATCACCGTCCCAAATGGAGTTTGTTCTCCACCATTTAAGAAATTATCTAAAATCATTCTTAAATCATTATTTGATGTTTGTGTTGATTGCAGTCCCGCGGTGGCTAAACCACTGATTAAATTATGTAGTTTCTTTTGGACAATTTCCATTCTTTTTTCTTTAAATAAAATATAATATTCTGTATCGACAACGTTATATTCAGCACTCATAAACATATTAGCTTTATTAATATCTTGCATAATTATTTTCCTAATTGCTCCATTTTGGGCATTGTTATACATCAGTTGCAGTTGTGATAAATAAACATCAATATCAACTGGTCTATCTGCAATAAGTAACCAAAATTCAAAATCAATACTATTATATAAATTACGAATATTATAGATTGTCGCATTTTGAGCTCCTTGATCTAAAATAAAGATATTTTTAGGAGCAACTTTTACACCCGTTACATAAGAACCATCATCCAGTTGAATCATCCCATTTAAGATTTGTTTAATAGGAAGCCAATCTTCTGTATAAGGTCCTCCACTGATTTTTTCATTACTATTTAACTTCGTCATTATATATACACCATCCTCGCCAATAATACCTCTTCGGATTATTTATATAAGTTACTACATTAGTTATAAATTGTAACACATTATGATAATACATCACAGGCATTACTAAAAATCCGGTTATTAATGCTGGTAAAATAATTATGATAAGTTCAGTAAATGTCGCATTTTGAATTATGATTAATAATAAAATTGTTATACCACATCCTGAACCAAACAAAGTTAAATCCAAGGGGGTAAAAAAACCTAATATTAATTGTGATTTTTTAGCATTCGCAGGAATTAAATAATTTTCTTTCATACCTTTTTATTCTCCTTTATCTTTAATGACTACCATTATTATCTTTTTTTTGTTCTTTTTGAACTAGTCTATTTATGTCTTCATTATTATGACGACGTTGATCAATCATATTAGCTTCCAAACTTTTTAATTCAGAAGCATTAGCAAAATCAATATTCTTATTTTCATTTAAATATTCTTGATCAATTCCAGCTTTTTGAACATAACCTTTATTTGTATACTTTCTAGCAACTGATCTAAATGTATTAGCAGCTAAGAAAACATCGGCATAAGATTTTTTTAAATCATTAGATAAACGATCGATATCTCGAGATGAACTACCCGCAACAGTTTTCATTTCGTCAGTCATAGCTTTAAATAAATTGTTTCTCTGAGTTTGGGCGCTACGCATTGCGGCAACATCACCACGACCTTCAGCCGCTTTTATTTCTTGGTCAAGTTCGACTAAATCTCTTACCCTAAAAGATGTCCCAAAAGTATTATCATAGTCGCCTTTAGCAATTGCTTTTTCAATCATTGTTTTGACGCCATCACCAACTGCTTTACTAGCATTTTCTATTTCTGTAATAGCATCATTATCAGCTTTTAATACTTCTATACCTGAACTAAAACCTAATGTTCTTACAGCACTACGACCAAAATCAGCAATATGTCCACCCATAGAATCAAAGAAAGAATTATTATGGTCAGCTCTATATTTTATGTGTTGAGCTGTTTTTCTATCTGTAGTTTCCACTCCTCTAGTTATACCACTGGTCATATCTTTCATACTTTTTACATTTCGATTATTATAAGCACTTCTTCCACCTGCAGCAAGAGATCCAGCAACGCCTGATCTTAAGGTAGATAATACAGCTCCTGCACCATGCCATACTTTGCCAAGTCCTTTAGCTTCAGCAAATTTACTACCTGCGCCAAAATTTGCTTTACTTCGATCGATTAAGCCATGAGATAAACCAAGAGCCGCTCCACCGACGAAGCCAGCAACAGGAGCCGCGGCCGTAATTCCATCTTGAAATATCTTAAATGGATTAAGACTACCGCCAACATCAAAGCCAAATAAATCTTTAAGCATCCCAGGAGCACTTCTGACAAACATTAATACTCCTAAAATCATGAAAGCTCCTTCTAATAATTTTTGAATTGGTCCTAAAGCCCCAATATAACCTGCAAAAGGAAAAATTGAAGCTAAATTAATACTACCAATAGAAATTAAACCTAAAGTTCCAGCTGAACCAAAAGATCCTGCGCCAACCGATGGTTTCATTATTTTATCAACAATTAAAGTTATAACAAATACCCCAATATACATAATAGCTATTCTTATAAAAACATCAATAAATGTTCCAATAATTTGTTTAACCCAATTATCAAAAACTTTCTTTTTATCTCCTGGCAAAACCCGGCAAATAACCGGAATTGGAGCAATTATTTGATAAAAAGCTAATTTTACAGCCCTTAAAGCTAAAGCAATACAATATGATAATAAAATAAATACCATCGCTCCCCCAACTAAAGTTGGAATTAAAATTAAATAATCTACTGTTCCATCATCGATTGATTTTGAAAAGGCCGTAAATAAGAAAAATGAATTTCCATTAGCCACTCTATTGTAAGTTTCCGCTAAAGTAGGTTTATTTACAAACCAGTCTAACCATCCGGAAGCAGGCTCAATATTTTGAGCACATGTATCAAAATCAGCTATACCATTATTAACATACCCTTTACTTATACACCAATCAGCATTAGGATGTAAAAAAGCCCTAAAAGTCCAATAAGCCATGGTATTTCCCCCGTTGTTTTTCATATTTGATGCATCAGCTCCATAATCATTTAAAATTAATTTAGGAATAGTATCTTGATTCAAAACAGCCGTTTGGACATTAGTAGCAAAAGTAAATACTGTTGGTAAAACCGCAATTATTACTAAAGAAATAACAATATTTTTAATTAAGTTTGGAAAAGAGTTTTCTCCCTTGGCAAAATCATCAGGATTAATAACGGCCTTTAAAAGGGAGTAAGCTAAAACAAAGAGCATAAAAACCCCTAAAATTAAATAAAATCTTGTAACTATAGTTTGGTATTCATTTTCACTAAATAAATTTAAATTAGTTATATCAATAAAAATCTCATAAACCCAACGAATTAAATTATATATAACACTATCAAGCATTAAGAAAAGGCCCCAAATGAGATCCATTATCCCGGATATATACATTTACTTCACCTATCCAATCTCACAAGTACCATTATCATAGATACCTAAAATATGCAATAATGTATTTATAATAATTGGTAAGAAAAATATCATAATACAATATAAAAATCTTTTTCCTGTTTTAATTAAAACTTTTCTTAAAGCATCCTTATCTTCTTCCACAACAGCTTTTAAAAAGTCGGCTGTACTTAAAACTAATAAAGCCACTATAGCTATATATTTCATAATATTTAAAGAAAATTGAAGCCAATAAGCTAGATATTGCTTTTCTTTTGGATCACCTAATAAAGACTTACAACCATTAATGACCATTAAAACATTAGGGTTACTTATTGCTAAAGCATTATTAATCTTAAAAAAAGTTGTTATTAAAATTAAAGATATATATTTTAAGTGTTTCATTATTCCACCACATTTCCAAATTAAGGCATATTAAATCTCTTAACACTCATAATTATACCAAAATTACCAATATGTGTAAATAATTTTTCTTGTAATAATGGGATAAAATTTTACCTTGTAAAACCCGTCTTATTATCTTCAACCGGTAAAATTATAGTACTTTTTAAAGAATCAATTTTTACATGCTCTACTTTTGTAGATAATGATAATATTCTTTGCAGTTTTTCTCTTTTAATTCGCTTTTCCATAAAAGCCAAATCAATCATATCTTTATCATTTTTAGTATAACTTTTTAACTTATAAATATATTCTGGTGGGGTAATAATAATTGGTTGACCTCTAAAATCAACTATTTCTCTCCCAAAAACTTCACAAGCCATTTCGGGAGGCATAATAACATTTCTTGTAAATATTTCTCCTAACTCATTATGATAATACCCTTTATTAACTACTGTGCCATCTGCCAATCTTTCAAAACAAAATGCTCCAATATGGAAATTAGAACCATAAAGGGTTGCAATAACTTCATGTTCACCCGCCGGAATTCCATTTTTTAATGTTCGGGTTGTTATCATTCTATTATCCGAAAAAAATAATCCCATTTCTTCACAGATTTCTTTAAATTTATTAATATCTTTTTCATTTATATTTAGATCAATATCGTCATGAATTCTTTGCGATTCTTCCCCATATTTTATATAAGCACACAAAGCTCCCGCTAATTGATAATCAACACCTTTTTCATTAAGTTTTTGAACTAAAGTTTCTAATTTACTATAAATTTCTTCATGATTCTTCTTAACTAATTCTGGATTAGATCTTTTTTCTTTTTTTTTAACAAAATCTTTTACAACTTGCTGGGATAATTCATTAATCTTTTTTATTATTTCTTCTAAAGTTTCTGGAGAATTTTGAAACATTTCCATAGCTTTTTGAATTTTCTCATCACTCATTATTCCCTTATATTGTTCATTCATTTGTTTAGAAATATTAGTAATATAACTTTTTATTGTTTGATTCTTTTCTAGCATATTAAATTCTCCTATCTTTTTATACCCCCTTGTTCATTATCTAGTACTGTATCTTCAATAACATTTGCATTATTTTCCATCACTTTTATATATTCAGCTTTTATTTGTTTTAATTTATCTTCTACTGGCATATCTTTTTTAAATTTTATTTCATCACTAGTATAAACTCTTTTATCTTCTACACATTCATTATTCTTAACAAATATTTTTTTAACTAAATCATAATTAAAATTATATGTACCTCCATTTTGTAATTCTGTATATTGTTCTTCACTCATTCTTGAAACTCCAGCACAATATTTCTTTTCACCATTTTCAAGATACTCTACCGGATTCATGGGATCATAAAGAATTCTAATATTTGCTTTTTCTGGTTTAAATACAATATAAGCATGGGATTCATTACCATTTAATTTTCCAAAAATTATTTCTGAATCAAATCCTAAAAACTTCAATAAATTTTGAACCATTGCACTTCTTTCAGAACAAGCCGCAATGTTTTTTCCTTTTAATTCTTTAATAGATACTGGTCTACCATTACTATATATATCCATTCTTTCAAAAACCGCACCAGCATTATATCCAAAATAATTCCAAATAAAATATTGAATAACATTTATTGTTATTGGTTCTCCATACATATATTTATCAACATCATTATGAATATAATTCATAAATTCTTGATAAATATTTAAATCATCCATCTTCATATCTGCAAAGATATCACTAGTATTAGAACATACACCTATATTTGGTGAAATAAAGTCTTTATAAGATCCACACATTTCCTTTCCAATTCTTTTAGGTTCCGAATTTTTTAATAAAGATTCAATTCTTTTTTTTATAAAATTTTTTCTTTCTTCTTCAGTTTGTAATTTTTTATATTCTTCCTTAAATTCTTTAAAACTCATAAATTTCACCCCAAAGCAATCTTTATTATGTTTAAATTATATCACGTTTATCAAAAGAAAAACTAGACCCCTAGCCTAGTTATTATCGCTTTTAAAAAAATCTCCCATATCATGTTCTAAAACAATTGACATTCGATATAAAGTTTCTAAAGATACACCTCTAGTAAAATCAGTTTCAATTCTTCTAATAAATTCATTAGAACGATCAATATAAGTTGCTAATTGTTCTTGCGTATAGCCTTTTTCTTTACGAAACTTGCGAATATTTTTGGCAATTATTTCTCTTAGATTGTTTTTAAAATTAAATTCTTTATCCTTATAAGTCATTTTCATCACCCATAATAATTTTCCCAAATTTTCTGAATTTAGTATGTAGTCATACAAAACCTATTTTTTCTTTACTTTAACTCATAATATGTTACAATAAAATAAATGTGGGGATAAAAATGATTATAATTCTTATTTTAATAATTACCAATATTATTACTTTAAAAAAATATTTAGATTTAAAAAAACTAAATTCTAAAAATTTTTTATATGCTTTAAAATTATATGAAGAAAATCAAAATTTAAAAAAAGAAACTAAAAACTAGTTCTAATTTCGATATTTATATTTTCCAAGTACGACCATCCCCTAATTTAAAATTATTATTTCTTCTAATATTAATGTTATTTTCTTTAATATATTTTTCAATTTCTTCTTTTGAAATATAACCTTTTGCATAAACAATATTATCTTTTGAAGAAATATAAAAATCAGTTATACCACTTAAAAAAGGAATTCTTTCATAAATATATAAAACATCAGCCATTAAGCCAATATCTTTATCATAACTCATAGCTTTATCTAATGTATAATTTTCTTCTATTTTTTCAATTAAATTTGAAAAGTTACCACCATCATAATGATCATCGTGATAATTTTTTAAGTACAAAAATTTATTTTTATATTCAACATCTACTTCAATATAATAATTATTATTGTTTAATTTTATTCTTTTTTCTATTTTCATATTTATTTTTTACCTTTTTATTAAATAAATTTTTTAGCCAATTTTGTCCTATGCATAAGACAAAATTGCCATTTTTTTGATTTTTGTCTTATCCATAATACTTTTTTTAATTCTTAAATTATCTATTTATTTTTTCCTTTTCCTTTCAGTTTTTTATTAATCATATAACTTTTTGTATCAAGTTGCCATTTAGTATTAACAAACAGTATTATCTACATATTCTACGCCATACTTACATAAAATTAATCCCCAGTGGGCTTCGACTTGCTCATTATCTAAGTTCTAAAATTGATTCATAAGTTGCATAAGCTTTATCAAATTCATTAGCAAGGCGAAGTTTATTAGCCCGATTATACAAATTAACTATTTTTTCATCATCTAAATTAGGAATAGTCATAATACTTTTACAATATAAACATTTGCCTATATTAGTATTTTCTATTGGTTCAATATCTCCCCCACACATCTTACATTTAAAAATCATTTGTTACTCCTTTATACTTCTATATAACTATCAAAGTTATTATAGCATTATTTGATAAATAAATTTTAAAACTTTAAAAATGAATATATTATTAGTCCCTAAAATGGCCAAAACGAGCCTTTTCTTCATAATTAATATTTTTTAAATTTAATGTTTTAATAATATTTGGCAAAGTACATTCACCGTATAAATCTTTTGTTACGAAAATATCTTCTAAATCCGTTTTAATATAAATAGCTAGGGGTCTAGCAATACCAATGGCATAAGAAATTTGGATTTCACACCAATAATATTGGGAATTATCTTTTAATATTTTTTTAGCTAAATATCTTGCCATATAGGCTCCACTTCGATCTACTTTACTAGGGTCTTTTCCCGAAAAAGCACCACCACCTACGGGAGCAAAAGATTGATAATTATCCACCACTATTTTTCTTCCAGTTACCCCAGCATCAGCCTCAAAACCACCAATTAAAAATTTGCCAGTGGGATTAATTAACATTTTAGCAATAGGAATTTGATATTCATCACATATTTTCGTTATCATTTGTTTAATTATTTTATCTGTTTTAGTTCTTTCTTTTTCCGTATTTTGATAACATATAGTCATTGTTTCTATTTTTATTAATTTATTATTTTCATAAAGACCAGTGATTTGTGCCTTACCATCAGATTTAAACCTTGAATCTTTTTGTCTTAATAAATCATATTCTCTACTAAATTTTTGTAAAATGACCATTGCTAAAGGAAGAAATTCTTGGGTATCCCGACAAGCATAACCAAACATCATTCCATTATCTCCGGCTCCGCCTTTTAATTCGTTAGTCCCTAATGCAATATCTGCACTTTGGGTGCCTAAATTATTGATTATTTCATAATCAAGATCATAACCCACATCTTTTAAGACTCGTTTAACAACTCTTTTAACATCAACCTTACCATTACTAGTAACCTCCCCAGTAATAAAGATTTTTTCTCATAAAATTAACTCCTCTAGCAAAATTTTATCATATAAATTTGAAATTGTAAAAAATTTTGAATGTTTAAACTAAAAAACAAATAAACATGTAATTAAAAAACTGATATTTCTATCAATTCTCTATATATTTAAAGGCATAAAACCTTAATATTCTTGGCAGGGGATGAGAGAATCGAACTCCCAACTAAAGTTTTGGAGACTCCTATTATACCATTTAACTAATCCCC
>CANQIU010000014.1 GCA_947624145.1 uncultured Bacilli bacterium
GTATTAGCATTTTGATTACCTTCATAATTTATAAAAACTACATCTACTTGCCATTCTTGAACTTCTGTTGCATTGCCAGTTGCTTCAATTGGATAATTTTCGACCATTTTATAAACTGTGTTTTGTTTATTAGTTATATCATATCCTGAATAACTATTATTATTTCTATCAGTAATACTTTCATAGTGTTTTAAATCTTCAACTATTGTTGTATATTCTTTATTATCAGGTCCAGTTAACTTAATTAATAATTCTGGTTTATCCTGTCCTTGCGTATAATCAAAAGTATTATTTTGAATTACTAAGAAAACATTATAAGTTTTCTTAGCTTCACCTGTTGTTGAATTTGGTTTTAAGGTTGCTTTAACTTTAGCACTTTGAGTTATACTTCCATTAGTTATACCAAAGTTATCTTGATTGGCATTAATTGAAATAGTTCCATTATTTTCAAACATTAAAGAGTCAGTTGTCTTAGCTGTAACATTAACTCCGGCCTCTGCTTCTTTTCCTATCTGGGCTTGAAAATAAGCAAATGTCCCTCCTACTACCATGATTAGTAAGATACTTATGATCATTACAAAATAAAAATCTTTCTTCTTAACTTGCATATACTTTTCCATTCCTTTCACCTTGACGTAAAGTCTTTCTATGCCCTTTCGCCTAGCATCTAAGATTAGTATATATATATATGAAAAATCAAGTCTAAATTTTTGTCTTGTTTTTAGTTTGACATATTTTTACAAAAAAAGAATAAGAGAATTTCTTCTCTTATTTATTAGCTAAAGTAAGCTCTAGTATACCCTCTTGATATATTGTATCTGGGGGAATTGATTGTCCTATAACATAGCCATAACCATTAAAATGACAATTAATATTAGCTAAAGTACAATAATTTTCTACATCATTTCTACTCCAATTAATTAAATTAGGAATAGTTATATTAGTACTATTAGTTTTTAAAAATAACTTACCATTAGTTAAAATATAATTATTTTTTAAAGGATATTGATTAATAATATATTTTCCATCACCAATAGTTATGATATTAATATTTTTATTTTCTAATAAAGTTTTAGTTAAAGATATATCTTTACTAATATAATTATCTATTAATACTTGTTTTTCGATTGTTTCACTACTATCTTTTTGGGTTAATTTAGCATAGCTAGCAATTTCTTCTATTGCCGTGGTAATAGGTTCCGCAAATCTTCGGGGTTTAGCATGAATTCTTTTAGCTGCGACATAGATAATATACTTAGGGTCATCTTCGGGGAATATTCCGGCAAAAGATTTAATATTTTCATATTCTCCTGATACATAACCACCGGTAGGTGATGCTATTTGGGCTGTTCCGGTTTTCCCCATTAAAGAAACATTAGGAACTTGCCACATGGTCGTTAAAGATTCATAAACTACTTTATGCATTAATTCATGCATTTTATTAACAGTTGGTGTGCTATAAACATTACCTACTACATTTCTTGTGCCCTCATAACTTATATTTCCATTACTATCAACAATTTTATCAACAATATAAGGCTTTAACATATTGCCATCATTAGTCATGGTACTTAAAGCTTGTAAAAGCTGAATAGGTGTAACAGATACCCCTTGGCCAAATGAGGCATTAGCTAGTTCTGTTTGATATTTTATAGCAATATCTCCGATTGCCTCATTAGATAATTCTATTCCGGTTTTCTTACCAAAACCTAGTTTTTGATAATAATCGCTTAAACGACCTGAACCAAGCTCTAAAGCCAGCATTGTTGCCGCGACGTTAGAAGAATATGCAAACCCGGTGTCAAAAGTAATTGTTCCCCATCCTCCTCTTTCGGCATCTCTAATGGTAGCATCCGCGACTTGGATAGAACCAGATTTATATGTCTTAGACCCATCATAGATTCCTTCTTCAATACTTGAGGCAAAAGAAAATACTTTCATTACACTTCCTGGTTCATATTGATAACTTACTAAAGGATTCATATAAGATGTAATGGTATTGGTATCATTAGGGTCAAAATTAGGATTAGTTGCGGAGGCCACGATGGCTCCTGTTTTAGCATCCATTACGGTAAAAACAGCCCAATCAATATTATAATCACTATACTTTTTTACGGCTTTTTCCGCAATTAACTGAATATTAGAATCAATAGTTAAATAGATATCTGAACCATTTTTAGCTTCAACTGTTTCACTTGGTGTATTAGGTATTTGATAATTACTAGCCGTATATTTTTGATACTTAGTATAACCATTAGTTCCCGCTAAAACTGAATCAAAATAAGATTCTATTCCTAGTTCTCCTTTAATTTGGCCTTCTTCATTTTTTTTAGCATAACCGACAATATAGGAAGCAAATGTGGACATATCATAATATCTTTTTGTACTTGTAATAAAATCTATTCCTGGTAATTCTAAGGCTTCTATTTTCTTTTTATCTAGTTCACTTAAATCTTTTCCCTTAGTTCCAAATTCAACTTGGTATTTATTTTCTTGATTTAAATAATGTAAAATTGTTTCTTCAGGAATATCTAAAACCGTTGCTAGCATCTTTGCCGTATATTCTTTATCAACTACATGTTTGGGTTTACTTATATCAGTTGTTCTCGATGGGGAAAGATAAGCAATTAAAGTATAAGAATTAACTGTTGATGCTAATAAATCACCATTAACATCATATATCGAACCTCTTGAGGCATAAAGTGTTCTTCTAGCGGTGGTAATTGAAGCCGACATTTCTTGTAAATTAATACCATCTGTTTTATCACTTAAAACGACAAAGATTAATTTAGCTAAAGAAGCCAAAAATAAAAGAACAACTAAGCTAATAATTAAATTATTTGTTTTAATAGTTGTTCTTTTTTTCATATCTTATTCTCCTTCTACGATTTTAATGTTACCATTATTATAAGATAAACCATAAATTTCTGCAATAGATTCAATATTATCTAAACTAACTAGTTCATCAACTTGCATATTTAAACTTTGATTAGTATTTTCTTGTTTCGCAATCTTACTTTTTAATCTTTCTACATTAGTATTAGTTTCACTTAATAAAGAGCTTGTATAAACATTAAATGTAGGAATAGCTAATATTAGTAAAGCTAATATAACATACATTAATACTTCTCCTTTTAAAAACTTAATTTTCTTACCCCTTTTACTAGCCAATTTAATCATATCCTTTCTACTACTCTTAATTTTGCACTTTTACTGCGACTATTTTCCTTTATTTCTTCTTCAGTAGGCAAAATAGGTTTTTTATTTACTAACTTAATTAAAGGTTTATAATCATCAGGAATTGTAACTAAACCTTTAACTAATTCATCAACTTCACTATATTTTTTAAAAATATTTTTAACAAGACGATCTTCTAAAGAATGAAAAGTTATTACGGCAATTCGTCCTTCTTTTTTAAGATGTTTTATTGCTATAGGCAAAGTTTCTTCTAAAACTTTTAATTCCCCGTTTACTTCGATTCTTAAAGCTTGAAAGATTTTACGTTCGGGATGTTCTTTAAAAAAGTATTTAGCTCCGACAGATCCTTTAATAACTTCAACTAATTCTAAGGTCCTATTAATAACATGATGCTTTTCTTTAATTTTTTTAGCAATTATCCGACTTAGTTTTTCTTCGCCATATTTAAAGAAAATATTAGCTAACTGTTCTTCGCTATAGTTATCAATAATATCTTTAGCCCTAGTTCCCGTCTTACTCATTCGCATATCAAGTGGTCCATCTTGCATAAAGGAAAAACCACGAGATGCTTCATCAATTTGCGGAGAGGAAAAACCTAAATCAAAGATAAAACCATCTACTTCTTCGATCTTTAGTTCTTTTAAGATTTCTTCTAAAGCACTAAAATTTTTTTGAATTACTTGGTAATTTGGTTTAATTTTTGCTAATTCTAAGTTAGAATAGGCGCAAGCTTCAGGATCTTGATCTAAGGCTATTAAAAAGCCTTGATCATTTAACTTTTGCAGTATTTCTTTCGAGTCTCCGGCGTATCCTAAGGTAGCATCAACATAAATACCATTAGGTTTAATTTTTAAAAGCTCAATAAGTTCACTTTTTAAAACACTATAATGCATCTTAATCTTCTCCAAATAAATTTTCCGCGATAGCTTCTAAGTTGGAACTATTAACCTTTAAGAAGTCATTAAATGCTTCTTCACTCCAAATTTCAAGTCGGTCATTTACGCCGATTACAACACATTCTTTTGTTAAACCGGCGTAGCTAACCAATGGGGAGGTAATGTTTATTCGACCACTTTTATCGAATTCACATACAGTAGCACCTGAGAAAAAGGTTCGATTAAATGTTCGGGCATCTTTTTTAGTGAAAGGTAACGTATTTAATTTCGCAACTAATTTTTCCCATTCGGTTCTAGAATAAGCATAAAGGCATTTTTCAATTCCTCTGGCAATAACAAATTCATCACCTAATTCTTCTCGAAATTTAGTTGGAATTACTAAGCGATTTTTATCATCTAACGAATGATGATATTCACCCATCAACATAATATCCCCCACTTTCTTCCACAGTATCCCACTGCCTACCATTATCTTATCAAAAAACATAAAAAAAGTAAATGGTTTCTTTTTATTTTTTTAACCATTTACCTTACTTGACATAAATTTAACTTAGATATTATTCTTCGTCATCTTTAACTTTAATAACTTCTTCACCCTTATAATTACCACATTTAGGGCAAGCACGATGTGGTCTTAATGTTGCACCACATTTAGGACAAGTTGTTAATGCACCAACTTCCTTCTTTAAATGAGTTCTTCTCATTCTTTTTTTAGTTTTACTTGTTCTTCTGAAAGGAACTGCCATAGTTCATTCACCACCTTTAAATAAATTATTTAAATCTTTAAGAGGAGAATCTCCCTCTTTGTCTTGACCATTTAAAGTCCAACCATCACCACTTAAGACTTTATTTGGTGATTTAGTTAAACTAATTGGTATTTCCAATACAATATTTTCCCATAAAAGCTCATTTAAATCAAGTATATTTTGTGAAATTTTATAATTTTCCGCATTTTTATCAAGAATTTCATTAATTTCGATGGTAAAAGGATAATCAATTAAATCTAATGTATATGCATCCTCTAAAACCATTAGACCTCTAACTTTTAAATCCGCGGCAATTTCATTAGATAAATTATAATAAATCTTTCCTTCAACATCAACATTCTTTAATTTTTTAACATCCGTATTTTTATAATATTCTTCTGGTATTTCTATTTGTTCTTTAATTAAAAGATCTTTATTTAAGGTTCTTAAATCTATTTTCATTACTTCACCCTTATTATATTAAGATATCTTTTATCTAATTCTATTTTTCTTTTATTAAAAGGATTATATAATAAATAACTATCTTGATCATCTTTCCTAATTTCTAAATAAAAATAATTATTATTAACATTATATACTTTTTTTAATTCACCCTTTATTTCATAACTAAAAGTATATTTTTCAACTAAATCATAAAAATATAAAGTATTATTAATTTGATATACTAAACCGGTATCATATAATGCTAATACTTTTGCATTATCTTCAATAAAATCTTCTTTATAAAAAGTTTTATCATCAGCTAAACTATAGATTAATTCATGGGTATCACTAGTTAAATATAATAAATAATTATTATATAAAGCTAATTTAAAATTATTATACATTGCAAAATTTTGTAATAATTTTCGTTGATTACTTTCTAAATCATAAGAAACTAATCCTTCTTTAGTAAAATAATAAATAGTATTATTATGAGCTAAAATTATATCAGCAATTAAAGTATCGGCAATTTGCTTTTCTTCTTTTTCTTCTTTAATTAAATTATAACTAAGCTTATCTTGATCTTTAATAACATAATAATCTTTGGTTAATTTAACTGTTTTTTCTTTATTAAAATAACTATTTATCTCATTAAAAGAAAATTGGTTGTCTTTTTTTAAGTAAGCTACTTCATTAATAGCATCAGTATATACATATAATTTTTGATTAGCAACATTATAGTCTTTTATTTGATAGAAGCTTCTTAAGCTATAATCCAATGTTTTAAAGTTATTATCTAAAGCAATAATATTATAATATTCATTTTCTTCATCATAAAAAATAGCTAAGTAATTAACTTCTTCAGGATAGGGATCACTTACAATAGTTTCAATTTTATTATTATGAGCAGCCTTAGTAAGGGTGGCAATTAAAATAATTATTATAATTAAACAAACTAACGATATAAGACCAATTATTAGCACTTTTTTTCTTCTTTTTCTAGGTAACATAATATTTCCTTCTTTCTATTTTAAGTATAGCATGTTTACATTACTCTTTTAAACATTTTTTCTAATTCATAATTAGAATATTGCATTATGGAAGGCCTTCCATGGCAACAGTTATAAGGGTTATCACATTTAACTAAGTCATTAAGTAGTTGTTCCATTTCATCTAAACTTAAATGCTCATTAGCTTTTACACTCATTTTACAACTAACCATTTTAGCCATACTATCTAAGAATTTATCTTTATTAAAGTTTTTCCCCATTTCGATAATTAAATCAATAATGGCTTTAATACTTTCTTCTTCTTGATTAGTTTTTAACCAAGTGGGATGTTCTTTAACTAAGATTGTATTAAGACCAAACTCTTCTATTTTAAAACCTAAAGAGGCTAAAATATCTTTTTTTTCTAAGATATTTTGATAGTCACTTGAGGTAAGTTCAATATTTAAAGGAATGAGCATTTGGGTCGTACTTACTTGGAAATCATGGACTTTTTTTAAAATCATTTCATAGTTAACTCTTTCATGAGCCGCGTGTTGGTCTAGAATAAACATGCCATCTTCGTTCTCAGCAATAATATAAGTTCCATGCACTTGACCCACGGGGCGTAATTTTAAGTTTTTAAATTCTCGATTTTTTATAACGACATTAGAACTATTATCAGCATTAAAATTAAACTCAGTTTGAACTATTTCTTTTTCTTCTTCGCTATTTTGCGGAATAACAAAGTCTTGCATATCGATAAAATTATCTTTTATTTGCGTCTTTTCATCATCATAATAAGCCTTAGGTACTAATAAGTTTTGATATAAGACTTTCTTAATATTTTGATAAATTAAACTTGTTAGCATATCAATTTTACTAAATTTAACATCTTGTTTCGTCGGATGAATATTAACATCAACAAGCGTAGGATCAACATCAATATTAAGGACAACAATCGGATAAAAGCCTTCATGTTTATAAGTATTATATGCATCATTAATAGCCCGGTTAACTTCGTTATTTTTTACAATTCGTCCATTAACAAAAGTATTAAAATGATTGCGGTTTTTCTTTAAAATACTAGGCTTACCAATAAAACCAGAGATTGCAAAGTCATTATTTATTGCTTTTATTTCTAACATATTAGATGAGACATTTAAGCCATATATTTCATGAATGGTCTTAAGCAAATTATTACTGCCACTGGTTTTAACCATAACTTTGCCATTATTTTCTAAGCTAAAGGCAATATTAGGTTTTGATAAAGCAAGCTTTTCGATATACTGAAGACAATTATTAGCCTCGGTTGTTTCGCTTTTTAAGTACTTTAGACGGGCCGGCGTATTATAAAAAAGATTAGTAACAGTAATACTTGTTCCTTGATTAGTCCCAATTTCTTGAACCCTTAAATCTTTACCCCCTTTTAAATAAACTTGCGTTCCAACATTTCCATCGCATGTTTCTAAAGTAACCTCTGAGACACTCGCAATACTAGCTAAAGCTTCACCTCGAAAGCCTAAAGTTTCAATAAAGAATAAATCATTATCATTATAGATTTTGCTTGTAGCATGGCGCATAAAAGCAAGCTTAGCATCCTCTTTATCCATACCTGTGCCATTATCGACAACTTTAATTAAACTTAAGCCCCCATCTTCTAAATATACCTTTATAATATCAGCTTTCGCATCAATGGCATTTTCCACTAATTCTTTAACCACTGAAGCACATTTTTCCACTACTTCTCCAGCCGCTATTTTATTAGCTAAAAGCTCATCCATTACTTTTATTTTACTCATAATCCCACTATACTTTCTCTTACATCAATATCTTCTTCTAAAAGATTAATTTCCATTGTACACTCTTTTTTAACATTTAGAAAAAATGTATTTAATATAATAACATCACTATTTTCTTTTATCTTTATCTTAGTCTTAAAATCTTCATTTTTAACTCTTCTTAAAATTTTTAAATTACTTGGTAGATAAAACGTAACATTATTTAATTTATCAAAACCTATAAAAATATCTTCAATTTTTAGAAAATATTTTTCTTTTAATTCATAACTATATTCTTTAATAATATTTTTATAATTTAAATTATCTAAAGTCTTTAAAACAAAACCTGGAGAATCTAAAAATAAAATATCATTATCTTTAATTTTTAGAAAATCTAGAGTAGTATTAAACTTATTACTAACTGTTAGTTGAGCCTTAGTTAAAGAGTTTAGTAAACTTGATTTACCCGCATTAGAAACTCCTGCTAAAATAACTTTTGAATAACCCGCTATTTTTTTTAATAAAGCCTCTTTTAAAGAATTACTTTTATGACTAAAATAGATAACATTATCTATTTTATATATTCTTTTAATATTTTCTAAGACTTTATCTTTAGATATATTTTTAGGTAATAAATCTATTTTAGTTATTACAAGTATTTTAGGATTATTAATCATTTGATATAAATTTATTACATTTTCATTAAGACTTAAAAAATCACTTAAAAAAAGAGTTAGACTTTTTTCTTCATTAATTTTTTTTATAATATCTTTATTAGTATATTTTAAATTAACTAAACTAGATTCATTATAATTAGTTATTTTAAAACAACGTTGACAATATTTATTATTTAGTTCTGGTGTATAACCTTCTTTTGTTTTATCTATATTTTGTAAATTAATTCCGCAACCTCGACATTTTTTAATCATAATATTCACCTTTAATTAAAAGATGTTTCTTAGCTAATCTTTTTAAAATAAATTTTTCAAAGAAACGATTAATTCTTGTAGTAATAACTTCATATTTAGCAATGCGATTAACTAAGATACTCGTCAGTTCCATGCGATTAGCACCTAAGATATCTGTTAAGATTTGATCCCCGATACAAGCTACTTCATCGATTTTAAAGTTATATAGTTCTAAGATCTTTTGATATTTTTTCTTTAAAGGCTTGCAAGATTTATAAGCTGTATCAACATTTAGTTTTTCTTTAAATGGTCTTAAACGATTCTTCCCACTGTTAGAAATTATAATAACTTTAAAATCATTTTGTAACATCGCAAATAATTCTTTTAATCTCGTATCCGGTTCTTTAGTCTTATAAGATACACAGGTATTATCTAAATCAAATAATAAACATTTAATACCATTTTTCTTGAGCTTTTTATAATTTATGGTATAAATACTTTTTTGATAAATATCTGGGATAAATATGTCCATTTAAATCAATTCCATTCCTTACTTAAAAGTATACCATGTTTTTAAAAATAATGCTTAAAAAAATTCATCACTATTTGTGACGAACCATATTTTCTTCTTGCTTTTTATCATTTAAATGTGTTTCAATTAAAGCCTCTAAAAATTTAACTATACTATCATGATTATTATGCGTAATACTTATTAAAAAATATTCTTCACAATTAGTTATTTGACATAAATATTTATTTAGAATCGTTAAGAAATAATCATCATAACAACTTAATATTTTTAACCAATTAATAAAAGGATATTTTTCAATTATAAGAACCAAATATTTAGCTAATAATTCTAATTCTTGATAAACATTATGTTTTTCTTGAATTTTTTTTAAAAGATAATTAAATCTAAATAAAGATTTTTCTAAGTCATCATCTTCTAAACATTTATTTAATTGATCTATTAATAATATATTATACTTTATATCTTTATTTTCTTTAGTTTCTTCCATATATATTTTTTTATTTACTTGCTCACTTTCATTTTTATATAGAAGATAATCTATGGTATTTTCTTCTTGTTTTATATCTATAACTGTATCTATTTTTTGAAATTGAAAATAATAAGCAAATGTTTTAATCGTTCTTGCTGACCCTTTTTTCATAAATGTTTGAGGTTTTAAAATAGCTACAATCTTGCCTATCGTTGATGCTAAAAACCATTCTAAAAAACAAACTAAAATACTATTAGCAGGATTAATTAAGATGAATAAAAAATAAAGTACTATCGTTAAAATATCTTTTTTATAATTAGGGATATCTTGAACAAGTTCTTCATCTTTATCAGTTAAAGCCCTTTTAATATTAATAAGATAATAATAAGGTATTTCTGGCCATTTAGTTTTCTTTAATATATAAGTTAATTCAATAATATCATTACTTTTTCTAACTTGATTTAATAATTCTTCATTACTCATAAACATTCTTCTTTCAACAAGTAATTATTCTATAATAGAATAGCTAGTTTGTCTAGTAGAAGGATAAAAATTCCAAAACTATTCGCGTTTGCGAAAAGTTTTGGAATTTATTCTTTATTATCGTTTGTTGATGATTCACAAATTAAATCTTTTATAGAATTAAAATAAACTTGTTGTTCTTCTTCTAAAAAAGTAATTAAGGGCTTTATACTTCCACTTTGCGCTTGATGTAAGCATTCATAATAATTAGCTTTTTTAGCATCTTCTATGATAAAGGGAAAAATATTATTTTTTAAACATTCCTTAAACATAATAATTCTTCCCGTTCGGCCGTTGCCATCTTGAAAAGGATGAATTGCCTCGTACTTAGCATGAAACTTGGCTATATCTTCTATAGTTGGGGTTTTTATCTTATTGTACCAAGATAGTAGTTGTTGCATTTTTTGAGGTACTTCTTCGGGGGATGAAGTCATAATATCGGATACTCTATTACCCCTATTTTTATACTGACCAACGGGATAACCATTTGCTTTATCTTCAAAAACACCTATTTTTAAATCATAATGATAACTTTTAATTAAATCTTCCGTAAGTTCTTGATTATAAGTTTTTAACATATTATTAAACATTACAAAATGACCATTCATTTCTTCAACATCTTTAGTTCTAATTAATTGTTTATTATCACTTACTATAGTTTTAGTAGCAAAAAGAATAGAAACTTGATTATAGCTTAGATTACTTCCTTCTATTCTATTCGAATTATAAGCTAAATGTCTTTGAGTTTCCCCATATACACTACTTCGATCATATTTTGCAAATTCTATTATTAGTCTATTAATTAACATAGGAACATAATCATTTATTTTCATCTAATATCCTTATTAAAATAAACTTAATTGGGCAGATTCCGGTAATCCTTCAAAGATCCCTAATTCTTTTAAAGCATCCACCGTTGTTTTATTAACTTTACCGCGATTAGCAAAGTCTTCAATACAGTAAAATGGTTTCTTTTCTCTTTCTTCAACTATTTTATTAGCTACAGCTTCCCCTAGCCCATCTAAAGCCATGAATGGTAGATATAAGCATTTATTTTCTTCATCAATATAAAATGTTTTAGCTAAAGACTTTTCTAAATTAATATTTTTGAAACTAAAACCCCGAGCAAGCATTTCTAAAGCAACTGCTAAGGTATCATAAACAGCTTGCTCTTTAGCTGAGGCACTAAAGCCTTTTTCTTTTATTTCAATCATTCTTCTTTTAATACCATCATAGCCTTGTAACATGGCTTTTACATCAAAGTCACTTCTTCTAATACTAAAGAAGGCCGAATAATAATATAAAGGATAATAGACTTTAAACCAAGCTACTCGGTAGGCCATCATAACATAGGCACAAGCATGCGCTTTAGGAAACATGTATTCAATCTTCCGGCAACATTCAATAAACCATTCAGGGACACCATATTTACGCATATTTTCAGCATGTTCTAGCCAAACATCTGGTTTCTTTTTAGCTTGCCCTTTTCGGACAAATTCGCTTATTTTAAAGGAAGCAGAATCTTCCATACCATAATTTATTAAACTAACCATGATATCATCCCGACAACCTACGACTTGGTCAAAGGAAGCTACATTATTAACAATTAATTCTCGCACATTACCTTGCCATACATTAGTCCCATGGGCAAGTCCCGCGATCTTAACTAAATCAGCAAAATGGGTTGGCTTAATTTCTAAAAGCATGTTGATAGCAAAATTAGTTCCAAATTCGGGAATTCCTAAGGTTCCCGTTTTACATAATATTTGGTCTTCGGTTACATTTAAAGCTTTAGGCGAAGTAAATAAACTAATAATATTTTGATCATCAAAAGGAATATCCAAAATATTAACCTTGGTAGTATCTCCTAAGTATCTAAGCATCGTTGGATCATCATGACCTAGAATATCCAGTTTTAAAACATTATCATGAATAGCATGGAAATCAAAGTGAGTTGTATACCAAGTTGAATCTGGTTCATCCGCTGGATATTGATAAGGCGTAAAATCAAAAACATCCATATACTGTGGAATAACAATAATGCCTCCGGGATGTTGACCGGTTGTTCTTTTTACACCTGTACAACCTAAAGCTAATCTTTCGATTTCAATACTATTTAAAATAATATTATTATCTTCACAATAAGCTTTGACATAGCCATAAGCTGTTTTATCGGCAACGGTTGAAATAGTCCCGGCTCTATAAGCATGGTCTTCGCCAAATAATACCTTAACATAATTATGGGCATCGGCTTGATTATCCCCTGAGAAATTAAGGTCAATATCTGGTACTTTTTCCGCTTTAAAACCTAAGAACGTGGCAAAAGGCATATCTTGACCTTCCTTTTTCATCTTAGTTCCGCATTCACAAGTTTTATCGGGCATATCATAGCCTGAGGCATATTTTACTGATAAACTTTCCCCATCATCATCGATAAAGGTCGACTTTTTACAATTGGGACAAACATAATGAGCGGGCAAGCCATTAACTTCCGTTATTCCCATCATGGTAGCAACTAAGCTAGATCCTACCGATCCTCTTGAACCAACGAAGTAACCATCGGCATTACTTTTCTTAACGAGCTTTTCTGCAATTAAATAAATAACATCAAAGCCACCCCCAATAATCCCGGATAATTCTTTTTCTAGTCTTTCCGCAATATTACTAGGGAGAGGATCCCCATATATTTCATGAGCTTTCTTATAAACCATATCTTTCGTAATTTCCGCGGAGTTTTCTAATAAAGGCGTATATAATTTATCATGAATAATTTGCAAATGTTCAACCATATCCGCTATTTTATTGGGATTTGTAATAACGATTTCTTTTCTTAAGTCTTCATCTAAAAAGGAAAAAGCCTCTAACATTTCTTTAGTTGTTAAAAAATACATATTAGGCATTTCAATATCTTTGCGATTTAAAGGATGAATCTTGCCATTAGTTTTTTGATGAACAATAATCTTTCGATAAATTAAATCTTCGGGTCTTAAGTTATGCACATCGCCCGTCGCACAAACAAGTTTTCCACATTTTTTGCCTAAAGCCACAATTCTTTTGATATATTCTTGATAAGCTATAATATTTTTAAATTGTTTATCGGGACCTATTAAATGTAAGGCTGCTAAAGCTGGCTGTACTTCAATAAAGTCATAAAATTTCATCATATCAATAAGTTCATCATCAGTTAAATTAAGACCTTTTTCAAAGATTTCCCCATTGACACAACCACTACCGATAAGGAGTCCTTCTTTTAATTCTATTAAATCACTTCGAGGAATTTTAGGTTCTTTTAAACGATATAAATATTTAGTATTAGCTAAGCTAATTATTTTAAAGAGATTTTTTAAACCTACTTTATTTTGGGCAATAACCGTTAAGTGAAAAGGACGAGCAAATTTAATTGTATTTTCTTTATCCGCAATATTTTCTAGTTCAAGCGTCGTCTTAACATTTTGATTTCTTAATTCTTGGACTAATTTATAAAAACATTCGGCCGTACCTTCGGCATCATAATCAGCCCGGTGGTGTTTATCTTCGTCCCATTCCACATTTAGATTTTTAACTAAAGTGGATAGTTTATGATTCTTCCATTCGGGATGCATATTTCTGGCCATGCCCATTGTATCGATAACTGTATTATCAAACTTAGTTAAATTATATTTTTTTACCGCCGCACTTACAAAGTTTATATCAAATGCCGCATTATGAGCCACTAAAGGCAGATCACCAATAAATTCTAAGAATCTCTTGGTAACATTTTCTTCGCTATCTTTGCCCTTTAACATCTCATCCGTAATCTCAGTTAAATTAACAATAACCTCAGGTAACGGATGATCACAGGCAATTAGTTCATCGAATCTTTCAATAACTTCTCCATTTTTAACTTTAACCGCCCCAATTTCAATCATTTGGTCAATGCCAAAATTAAAACCAGTGGTTTCGGTATCATAAACAACATATTCTTGATCAAGTAAGTTATACTCTTTATTCTTAAAAACTATCGTAGCATCAACATCAATAACATTAAGCTCAGCCCCATATAAAGCTTTAAATTTATCTTTATCATCTTTTCCCTCATTATAAGGAGTAACTGTATTATAAACATCCGGATAAGCTTGTAAAGCGTTATGATCCGTAATTGCTACGGCTTTATGGCCTAACTTAATCGCATAATTAACTAAAGTCTTTGGTGCAATAACCCCATCCATCATACTCATCATCGTATGAGCATGAAGTTCTACTCTTTTTTCAACTTCTTCATCAACGACTTCTTCATCTTTTGAAGGAATCTTTTCAATATTGCGAGGCGTAAAAACCATCATTTTAGCATAATCATCCATCTCAGCTTTACCATGAACTCGATACCAAGAACCTTCTTTTAATTCTTTATTTAAATGGTCAAATTCTTCTTCGTTAAACTTAACTATCTTCATTAAATAACTATCTGTTTTATCACTAACCTTTAAATTTAAAATATAAATAGGTCCTTTTTTCCCTTGTCTTTCACTAACTTCTTTTTGAAAAATATAAACTTCAATTATTAAGTTATTCATCTCTCCTAAAATATTATTTAATTTTGTTACTTCCCCATCTTTATGAACACCCATAACAAAAGGACTTTTTTTAGGACTTTCCTTAACTTTTTCTTTATCCAAATTAATTTCTTCTTTAATTTGTTTTTGTTCTTCCACATTAATATCAATATTTACTTTAAACTTCCCTAACCCATATTGATAAAGTTTAGCAAGTAACCCATTTACTTCATGAGCTAAATCTTCTTTTTCAAATTCCGATAATACATTAAAGTAGATAATTCCATCAAAAACTTCAATATTACTATTTTTAAGACCAATTAAACTCGGTCTATTAATTATAATATCATCTAATAAATAATATATATAATTTATGATAT
The DNA here is from genome assembly GCA_947624145.1 of uncultured Bacilli bacterium. GTDB lineage: Bacteria > Bacillota_I > Bacilli_A > RF39 > UBA660 > Onthocola_B. The sequence continues at coordinate 15,395 of CANQIU010000014.1, forward strand.
CTTCTTCAGTAATTAAAGCATAATTTAAAATAATTTGACATTTCTTTTCCCCATTAATTCCATTTTCCGCACATAAAAACAAATTATTAACTGTAGCTATATCAAAAACATAAGGATTACTTATATAAACTTCAAAACTATCTAAAGCTTTTTTTAAAACAACTTTATCTATCTTAGCTTCCTCAAATTCTTTTGTTTCAAACCCAATACTCTTAAAAAATCTTTGTAATTCATCATTCATTTTGCCCCACCTTACTTATATTATTAACAATAACATTAACTTTGTCAAACCTTTTTCCTACTTCCCCATTTATTTTAACTAAATCTTTTTCTTTTAAATCTTTTAAATTAGCATAAACTTTAGGAAAAACGGTAAAGTCCGTTATTCCAGTTTCATCAGAGGCTTTAATAAAAGCCATTTTATCCCCTTTTTTAGTCGTAATTTCTTTAATACTTTCAATTAAACAAATAAAATTACCTTTCTTAAATAAGTACTTATTTAAATTAATAATCTTTATTATACTTGCTTCATGATAAAAAGAAGCAGGATGATTCGTCATATAAAAACCATATAGTTCAGCTTCCGTCCAAGGATCTTTTTTTTCTTCATATTCTTTAATCGTTGGTTTTTTTACTAACGAAACATTAATTGCCGCTAAGGCGGCATAGTTTAAGGCACTATCCATATTTTGTCTTAATGTTTCATGATTTAGATTAAATAAATCTAATGCCCCAGAGGCAATTAAAACGTTAATAATTTCTTTGTTTAACTCTTTATTCTTTAAAACAAAATCAAAATAATCCGTATAACCTTCTTTTTTATTTTGATAAATTTCTGTAGCTAAAGAAAGGTTAATATTTTTAATACTAGTTAAAGGCATAATTAATTTATCATCTTCTATTTCATAATCTAAAGAATTATTATTAATTGATGGTTTAACTAATTTATAGCCTTTTTGTTTTAAATAATTTAAGTAACTAAGACTCTTTGGTCCTTTTTCGGTATTTAAAAGTTCTAAAACAAAATAAGGAGCATAAAAAGTTTTTAGATAAGCTTGCTTATAAGCTAAATAAGCATAAGAAACTGAATGAGATTTATTAAAACCATAATCAGCAAACTTAACAATTTGCGCATATATTTCTTGGGCTAGTTCTTTTGGATAGCCTCTTTTTATTGCGCCTTTTAAAAATTCATCGGCGCTTTTTAAAATAATGCTTTCTTTCTTTTTACTTATAGCTCTTCTAATCACATCCGCTGAAGCATAAGAAAATCCCCCAATTTGTCCTAAAATAGCAATAACTTGTTCTTGATATAAAATAATGCCATAAGTTTCTTTTAAGATGGGCACTAAATCAGGATGTAAATAAGTAATTTTTTCTAGCCCATTCTTTCTTCTAATAAATTCTTGAATATGATTTTTAGGTCCTGGTCTACCTAAAGCCACCGCGGCAGTAAGATCCGCAAAACAAGTAGGCTTTAAATTTTGGATAATCTCTTGCATCGCCGGAGTTTCAAATTGAAATATTCCTTCAGTTTTACCTTTTTGAAATAATTCATAAACTTCCTTTTCTTCTAAGGAAATCTTATTTATATTAAGATTCGGAATTCTTTTTAATATATTACTAATACTAGTTAAATTCTTTAAAGCTAAAAAGTCCATTTTTAAAAAACCTAAATCTTCTAAGTAATCCATAGGTATTCCCGTAATAAAAATATTAGTATTTTTAATAAGAGGTATTACTTCATCAATAGCTATACTAGATATTACAACACCCGCGGCATGAATCGAAGTATTTTTCTTTAAACCTTCTAATTTTAAAGATACTTGATATAAGTTTTTTAATTCCGGATAAGTTTCTAAATATTTTTTTATTCTTATATTTTTTAAATTATCTTTTAAATTAGCATTACCATTTATTTCTTTTAAAAACTTATCTAATAAAAGCGAATTAATTCGTAAAATTTTGCCCATTTCTCTTAAGACTAATTTGCTTTTTAAAGTCGCAAAGGTAAGCCCTAAGGCCACATGTTCTTTACCATATTTTTCTTGCACATACTTTATAACTTCTTCCCTTTTATAAGCATCAAAGTCAATATCAATATCCGGCATACTAACTCTTTCGGGATTTAAGAATCTTTCAAAAAGCAAATTATACTCTAAGGGATCAATATCCGTTATACCTAAAGAATAACTAACTAAAGACCCCGCGGCACTCCCCCGACAACCGACCATAATATTACTTTTTTTAGCATATAAGACATAATCATAAACTATTAAAAAATAATCAACATACCCCATTTTTTTAATAATTCTTAATTCATAATTTAAGCGTTCTAAATACTTAGGATTATTTACGCCATTTAATCTTTTTTCTAAGCCTTTTTTAGCTAAGGCCTCTAAATAAATAGAAGAATTAGTAGTATATGTAGGAATATATCTTTGTTTACTAGGAATTTCTAAATTAAATAAAGAGATAAAATCATTTATTTTATTAACATCAATAAAATCTTCTTTTTGATAATAATTATCGGTATACTCTTCTTCATTTCTTTTAGCTAATAAATCTAAATATTTTAAATATTTTAAATCAGCCATATTTAAAGCTTTTAAATCATTAACATATAAAATATTCTTTGTTATTAAAAGAGCATTATTTTTTTCATATAATGTTTTATAACCTAAATATAAATCTTTAATAAAGCTCAGAGGTTTAAATAATTCTTTGCTTTGATAAGGGATAATACAAGCTAAATTATCTTTATAATTTTCAATATCAATAATTGCTAGTTCTCTTTCATCTTTTATGTTATTTAACTTAATTAAGTTTTGATATCCTTTAAAATTTAGAGCATATAAATAAATTTCTAAAGCATTTATTTTAAGACTTAAGCCAATGATAGGCTTAATATTATTTTTTAATGCTAAGTTATAAAATTCAATTGAAGAAGATAGGTTATCATCGACAACACCCGCGGCCGGGATATTAAATTCATGTAAAAAATTAATTAAATCTTCAACTTTAATTAAGCTTTTAAGTAAAGAATAATCCGTAGTAACTTTAAGTGGTGCATACATCATAATAACCTCTTTAGAGTATTATATCACGACTTAGGAATTAGAAACATTAAAAATTAATGTTATTTTTTACCTAAATATTTAAAAATACGATATAATTAAATTAGGTGAAGTCATAAGTGAAAGAAAAGATAAGCAAATCTTTAATAAAAATTCTTTGGATATTTATTTTAGGGGCTTTTTTAGGTTATATTATTGAAACTTGTTTTTATGTTCTTAAATATCATGAATTTGTTAATAAAAGTGGTCTATGGTATGGACAACTTAAACCTATTTATGGTATTGGAGCTGTTTTAATAACAACTATCCTTTATAAAGTAAAAGATAAAAGTATTTGGAAAACTTTTATTTATGGTGTTATTATAGGCACTATTTTTGAATATATCGCCTCTTTATTTCAAGAATATGTTTTAGGCGTTTATACTTGGAGTTATAGTGATTTTAATTTTAATTTAAATGGGCGAATTTATTTACCTTATTGTCTTATCTGGGGTCTTATAACCATAGTTTATTTTAAATTAATCTATCCTTATTATGATAAATTATTTAATAAATTATATTCAAAAAAATTAACTATTTTAAGTATCTTCGTAACGGCTTTTCTAATATATGATTGCCTACTTACCGGGGTTATTGCTCATCGCTATTCTGCTCGAGCCCAAGGAATTGAAGCTCACAATAAACTAAGTTCTTATATAGATACGAAATATCCAGATAAATTAATTCAAAAGAAAATGCCTAAATTAAGATTAGTAACTAGTCTTAAAGATAATTGACAACAAGCTAATAATATTGTAAAATTAAATTATTAAATGTTTTACATTTAATTTAAAAGCGGAAACTCCTAGCCATTAAGTAGGAAATAATAAAAGCGGAAACTCCTAGCCATTAAATAGGAAATAATAAAAGCGGAAACTCCTAGCCATTAAGTAGGAAATAATAAAAGGAATTACTAATTATAAAAAAGAATTAGTAATTTTATTTTGCATATAATAGGAATTGACAAACAATCGCTAATTTGATAAACTTTAGAAGTGATGAAAGGGAGGTATATTAATGGCTACAAAAGTAACTACTAAAAAACCTTTAACAGGTAATAGAAGATCTCATGCTTTAAATGCAACTAAGATGAAACAAAAACCAAATTTACAAAAGAAAACAATTAATGGAGAAAAAGTTATCATAAGCGCTAGAGAAGCAAGAACGATAAATAAAGCTGCCTAATTTTTAACTAGGTAGTTTTTTAAATAAAAAAATAATATTTAAGTAATTCTTAGATATTATTTTTTAATGATTGAATTTGCATTTCATAATTTAAAGCATCACAGACATAAGAACCAACAATGACCCCATCTGCTTCCTTAACATAAGTAATGGTTTCATCGTTTATTCCGCCATCGACATATAATAAAAAGTTATAGTTTTTCTTTTCTTCTTTAATTAGTTCATAATTAACTAAAGATTCTCGTATAAACTTTTGCCCTCCTTTGCCAGGATTAACACTCATAATTAAAACCGCATCAACAAACTCTAAATATTTTAAAAAATCTTTAGTATCTTCCGAAGGATTAATGACTATCCCTGCTAAGATGTTATGACTTTTAATTTTTTTGATAAACTCTAAGGGACTCATACTAGTTGAGGGATGGAAAAAAATCATTTCGGTCTTTATTTTAAGCAGCATATCTAAATACTTCTCTGGATTATTAACCATGAGATGGGCATCTAAAGGTTTTTGAATATTTTGAAAATAATCTGGAAAAGTATCTTCAATAAAGCTTTGTTCATTAACATAGCTTAAGTCCATTAAATCTAAGTGAATTGCTTCCGCGGAAGTTTGCTCTATTTTGGCTAAAGTAGATGTTAAATCATTTATTTTACTTAAATAGCTTACGGTTATTTTCATAGACTTCTCCTAAAAATTTTAAATAATTTTGATATCTTGTCATCATTATTTTGCCATTATTAACAGCTTCTTTGACTAAACATTTATTTTCTTTATCATGTGTACAATTGGTAAAACCACAGCGATATCGATTAAACTCTAAAAAACTTGATTGAAGTATCTCAGGTGTAATATTAGCAAAATCTAAGGCTGAGAATCCCGGAGTATCAACGATATAGCCTTGCGCTATTTTATAAAAAGCAGCATATCTTGTGGTATGAACGCCACGATTTAAAGCCTCACTTATTGGGTTAGTTTCTAAATTTAAGCTTTGATCCAAGCGATTTAAAAGACTAGATTTGCCAGCGCCAGTTTGTCCCGTTACGACAGCAATTTTGCCTTTAATAAGTTTTTTTATTTTTCTTAAATCTTGATTAGTTAAAACTTGATACCCTATTTGTTCATATTCCTTTTTTAAAACTAAATAGTTTTTCTTTTCTTCTTTAGAAAGCAAATCTAATTTAGTAAAACAAATAACTGGTTCAATATTTTTTATTTTAACTATCGAAAGTAATTTATCTAAAAGCGTTAAAGATAAATCAGGCTTTTTTAGACTTGTAACAATCAAGGCTATATCGATATTAGCCACCACTGGGCGATCTAAATAATTCTTTCTTTCTAAGATTTTTTCAATTACTTTTTCTTCCGGATTAATTTCAACATAATCCCCAACAATAGGACTTATTTTTTGATTCCGAAACTTGCCGCGGGGAAGACATTCAATAATTTGTTCCCCGGTATCAACGGTATACTGATTACTAATTATTTTAATTATTCGACCCTTTTTCATTAATCTAAGATTTCCTCTTCACCTTCTTCTTCAGGTTCTATAGCTTCTTTAATCGCTACTTTAATTTTTAAATCAACTCCGGGAACAACCGTCGAACCAGCTTTCCGATTTTGATAAAAGACCGTTCCTGGTGCATAATCATTGGTTACAACATATTGGATATTTTCTTCTGGGAAATTTAAGCCCATTTCTAAAGCAAAATCAATAACATCATCAACTGTATATGCTTCTTTTAAAAAGTCCGGATATTTATTATCCATCTTCGGAATATATAAAGTTATTTTATCGCCTTTAGACAACTTTTCACCTGGTTCTACTGATTGTCTTATAATTTGTCCTTCTTCATAATTAGCTAATTCTTCGGGATCAAGTTCTTCTCTTTCAATTAAAACTTGTAAACCTAAAGTTTCTAATCTTTCTTGAATTCGAACATAATTTTCATCAACATATTTTCCAATAGTTATTTTCGTATCCCCAACAGAAACATATAAAGTAACTTCAAAGCCTTCTTTACGAACACTTCCAGCCGGCGGAGAAGTTCTGGTAACACTTCCAACATCAATATAATCACTATCTTCTTCTCGTTGTTCATCGGCAACATTAAAGCCTGATTCTTGCAGTTTTTGAATAGCTTCTGTTAAAGTTAAACCTTTAACATCAGGAATTTCTTTTTGCTGAGCATTAGTTAGATAAGGAATTAAAACAAATATCGTGGTAACAACAACTATTAAACCGACAAAAATACTTCCTAAAATAATTATTAATTTATTTTGACCAACGGTATCTTTTTGGGTAATTTGTTTAGCAATAATTTCTTCACTTTCTTCCTTTTTTATTTTATCAACATCTTTGACAGCTTTAATAATCTTGGTATCATCATAATCATTTTCGGGATATTTAAAACTTATCTTCATTTCATTAGCTCTTGATTCATCTAAGCAAGTTTTTAAGTCTTCATGCATTTCCCGAGCATCAGCATAACGGTTTTTCAAGTTTTTCGCCGTTGCTTTTAAAATAATATTTTCAACACTTTGGGGTAAATCTGGAAGTTCATCTCTAATTGATGGCATTGGTTCTTTTAAATGCTTTAAAGCTATTTCAACCGCATTATCAC
>CANQIU010000015.1 GCA_947624145.1 uncultured Bacilli bacterium
CTTCGGTACCGATTTTAATAATACCATCCGCATCAAGGTTCTTTCTGGCATCTTCACCCACATTAGGGATATCTCTTGTTATTTCTTCTGGTCCTAATTTAGTATCCCGACAATCAATGTCATAATGGGATATATGAAGTGATGTATAAACATCATCTTTAACTAATCTTTCATTTAAGATTACGGCATCTTCATAGTTATAACCATCAAAGGTCATGAAGGCAACCGTTAAGTTTTTACCTAAAGCTAGTTCTCCTTTATCTGTTGAAGGGCCATCGGCAATAACTTGACCACGATGAACTTTATCGCCTTCTTTAACTAACGGATGATGATTAACACAAGTTGAGGCATTACTTCTTTCAAAGTTAGCTAAATAATAAGTATCTTTACCCTTAGCAACTTTAACAACGATTTTTAAACCATCGGCATATTCTACAACCCCATCAGCTTTACAAACTATGGTTGAACCAGAATCTCGAGCTGCGATATATTCTACCCCAGTTCCAACAATTGGGGCTTCAGGGACTAATAAAGGAACGGCTTGTCTTTGCATGTTAGCACCCATTAAGGTCCGATGCGCATCATCGAATTCCAAGAAAGGAATACAACTTGTTGTAATTGATACAACTTGACTTGGCGCTACATCCATATAATTTACTTTATCTCTATTTACGTAAACATTATCTCCATTAATTCTAACAATAACTTCTTCTTCGGCTATTTTTTCACCATCAAGTTTAGTTGTGGCTTGCGCAATATAGAAATCTTTTTCTTCATCGGCGGTTAAATAAACGATTTCATCAGTAGCTACACCTTCAACTACTTTGCGATATGGGGTCATAATAAAACCATATTCATTAACTTTAGCATAGCCGGCTAAAGAAGTAATTAACCCAATGTTTTGACCTTCTGGTGATTCAATTGGACAAATTCTTCCGTAGTGAGAGGCATTAACGTCTCTTACTTCCATTCCCGCTCTATCTCTTGATAAACCACCTGGTCCTAGACTTGATAAACGTCTTTTATCGGTAAGTTCCGCAATTGGATTAACTTGGTCCATGAATTTAGATAATTGGCTAGAACCAAAGAATTCTTTTAAAGCTGCCGTAACTGGACGAATATTAATTAAAGTTTTTGGTGTTAAGGAGTCAAGTTCTTGGGTAGTCATTCTTTCTCTAATAACTCTTTCCATCCGACTCATACCAGTTCTAAATTGATTTTGAATAAGTTCACCAACTTGTCTTACTCTTCGATTGCCTAAATTATCAATTTCATCAACATCCCCAATATTACTATGTAAACCAATATAATAAGATAAAGAGGCATAAACATCCGGGATCGTTAATCTTTTAACATCAACTCGTGGATCAATACCAATAATATTAATTGTCTTTTTACTATCTTTTGGATCAACAACTTTTACTGTTTGAATATTCTTATAATCATCTAATTCTTCATTAATTAATGTTTCTTTAATATTTAAACCATCATTAAATAAAGGTCTAATTGTTTCTAAAATTTCTTTAGTAATAACTGTTCCATTTTCAACAATAACCTTTTTACCATCTAATAAAGGTTCTGCTAAAGTCATTCCTAATAAGCGATCTAAAACATTTAATTTCTTATTAAACTTATAACGTCCTACTTTAGCTAAGTCATAACGGAAACGATCAAAGAATCTTGTTACTAATTGATTCTTAGCGGAATCTAATGTTGCTGGTTCCCCTGGTCTTAGTTTTTCATATATTTCAATTAAAGCTTCATCTGTATTTTTCGTACTATCTTTTTCTAAAGTATTTTTAATATATTCATTGTCACCAAAAAGACTAATGATATCTTCATCAGTTGATAAACCTAAAGCTCTAAGTAAAGTCGTTGCCGTAACTTTTCTAGTTCGGTCAATTCGCACATATAAAACATCTCTGGCATCTGTTTCATATTCTAACCAGGTTCCTTTATTCGGTATAACTTCCCCACTGACGATTCTTCGGCCATTTTTATCTATTTCTCTTTTGAAATAAACACTTGGAGAACGAACTAGTTGTGAAACAATAACTCTTTCTGCTCCATTTATAATAAATGTTCCCGCTTCCGTCATTAAAGGCATATCCCCAAGGAAAATGGTTTGTTCCTTGACTTCACCGGTTTCATGAATGTATAAACGTGCTTCAACCTTCAAAGGTGCCGCATAGTTTACCATTCTTTCTTTGGCTTCCTTAATGGAATAACGAGGTTCATCAAAATAATAATCTCCAAATTCTAGAGATATATTCCCCGTAAAACTTTCCACTGGAAATAAGTCATCAAAAATTTCTCTAATTCCCTTATCTAAGAATTCTTGATAACTTTTCTTTTGGATTTCCAATAAATCTGTTAATTCTAAAGTATTTTTAGTCTTAGCGAAACTTCTTCTTTCTCTGTAGTCGCCAAACATTTGCTTTTTATAAGCCACGATATCACCCCAAACACTATTTTTTTTAAGACTATTTTTATTTATAAAAATAAATATGCCACCAATTTAAAATTTTACATTAATTCCCATTTTTTGTCAATATATTTTCGCCGCGAATAATATAAAAACCTTTACTTTTAGCTACAATATCTATTTTATAATCATTTTCAATTAATTTACTTAGCGATTTTGCCCCTTGGTCTTTCCGCATTACAAACCACAAAACACCATCGCTCTTTAAATATTCTTTAGCTTTTTTTAAGATTTCTAAGCAAACCTTTTTCCCTGCCCTAATCGGCGGATTAGTCACAATTAAATCAAACTTACCCGCAACTTTAGCATAGATATCACTCTCTAGAGTTTGACCTAAAACCTGATTTTCTTTAATATTTCTTTCAGCTAAGTGCAAGGCTCTTTTATTAACATCTACCAATAGACAATTAGCCTGATAAAACTTACTTAAGACAATTCCTAAAAAACCATAGCCACACCCCACATCTAATATATCTGTTATGGCTCTTTTTTCATATTTTAAAATTGTCTCGATTAAAAAAGAGGATCCATAATCTATTTTATTTTTAGCAAATACACCATTATCACTTAAAAAAGTAAAGGCCATATTATCCTTTTGATATTTTAAAGTTCTAATCTCACTTTTCAAATTGGTCGCATTCGTAAAATAGTGTTCCAAAGGCTTTCCCCTTTTCTCAAAAACTATATTTTTAGTATAGCATAAGTTTCGTTAAAGTCAAGTAATAGACTTGATATTTTTACTGTAAATATTTTTAAATTATATTTTACTAATACCTAAAATATTATATTTTTTATATTTTATAAATATTATTTTAAAATATCTATTTCCATTTCCTAGGTTCATGTTGTAAAATTAATTCAGAGAGAAATACAATGGATGTGATAAAATGCTTAGGGATATATCTTTTAAAAACGAAGAACAAAATGTTAAATTTAATTTAAGAGTAGCAGCTTTAATAACTACTAATGATAAAATATTATTACAAAAAAGTACTAAAGATAATTATTATTCTTTAATTGGCGGAAGAATTAAATATTTAGAAAATAGTAAATATTCTTTAATTAGAGAAATAAACGAAGAAATAGGCCTAAAAATAAATATGGAAAATTTAAAACTTAATACTATTGTCGAAAACTTTTTTATGCATAATAATATTAAATATCATGAATTATTATTTATATATGAGATTAATAATATAAAAGATTTAGTTAATTTAAAAGAAATTAAAACTTTAGATAAAGATAATGTTAAAAATATATGGTTCTTAAAAAAAGAAATAGATGCTTTAGATATAAGACCAAGTATTGTTAAAGAAATATTAAATAATAAAAATATCCAACATTATATATTAAAAGAATATTAATAGTTTTTTGGAAAGTTTAGGAATTTAAAAAAACGAAAAAATATTTCATCTTTTCATTTTTTGTTAACTATTTATTTAATTAATATTAAAGAAATTATCTAGAGCAATTACCCCATCATAATAATTATTCATTATTTCTAAACATAAAGTCATTTTTTCTTTATCTATTTTTTTATTGCTTATATATTCCCTTATAATATCATTAAATAAAGCATCATAATAGAAAGTTATTGAATTATATTTAGAAGTTACTAATAAATCAACTAATTCATTTACTTTATCTACTATATCCTTTTCTATATTAGCAATTAAATAATCATTAATATTTACTTTTTTTCCCTCAATGGTTATTTCATTATTTAAGATATTAGATAATTTTTTTTGAATAGGAAGCTCATCATTTTTAATATCATTCATTAAATATTCTTTATATTGCATCATTTTTCCTACAGCATATTTAGATATTTCTCTCTCTTTATTTTCTATATCTTTAGGAATTAATTTTCCTATAACAAAATCTTTTTTATTTGTAGCATTAAATTCGATAATTTGGCTATTACTTGGTTCAATTAATACCCAATACTCTGGTTTAATATTACTATCTTTATCCCAAACATTAGCCTTATTTTTAGTAAGTAATAATCCAATATATAGTTTATTATTACTCCTTCTTAACATAGGATATAAAGGTGTATATTCTTCTAATCCTTTATTTATTTTTTCTTTATTGACTATTTCTAAATAATCATCTAGTTTTAAGTTATTCATTATATCTCTCCCTTACCTTTTTTCTAGCACTATATAAATAATATTTAATATTACTTTGGCTAGTTTTTAACTTATCACTTATTTCATTTATTGAAAGGTCTTGACAATAATAAAGTTTAAATGTCAAAAATTCATTTTCAGTTAAACCAATATTATTCAAATTATTCATAATTTCGTTATATATAACTTTATCTAAATATTTTTCATCATAACTAGTATTGATTTCATCTAAAGCAATATTATCTTTTTCTTTAATATAATTTTTAGCTTTCATACACCATATATTATGTGCTATCTTCCATATTAAATTATCTAATTTTTCAATAGCAATATTTTTATTAAAATATTCAAATATTGCTAAAAATACATTATTAGTTAAATCTTCGGCATCTTCTTTGTTGTTAGTTTTTTTTATTGCCCATGAATATATTTGTTCAAAGTATTTATCATAAACTAAATCCATTAATAATCACCTTTCATTAAATATAGTGTTAAAAAAAATAAAAAGGTTAGTAATTAATTATAATTTATAAAAATTCACCTGCTTATTTTATTTAGAAAATCCCCTGTTTTCTAGATAATCATTAAATAAATCATTTAAATCTTCTTTATTATAAATAAGGGTTTGATTATTTTCTTTTAAGATTCCCTTTTCTTTAAAAATATCATATAAAGATAAAGATCCCTTTATTTTATAAGGAACATTACTTAAAACAAAAGTACCATCTTCTTTAAGAATAACTTGGGTTGTTAATAAATTATAAACTTCCCCCATGCCAGAATCTAAATCATTTTTTAAAACTAATTTTAAAGATGGAACCATTTCTACTGCATCTTCCGTTACATAAAAGTTTGAAAGTAAATAAGGTCTATCTAAAAGAATTAAATTTAAGTAATATTCATTAAAATATTTAGAAATTTCTTCTCCATTTGTAAAACGATAATAATCACTTAATCTAATTCTTTGCGAAACATTATTTAATTTAGAAGAATCATTATAATCTTTTATTATTTCAAAAGCAATTTTTCCATTTTCATCTAAACCAACTTGCAAAGCCATTTTTTCAAGCTCAGCAAATGTTAGTTTTTCCCCATTTAAATAAACATATCTTTCTTCTCCTATTTCTTCCGGATTTAAAATAATATTATTATCAATTAATAAATGTTGCCAATAAGAAGTAGAACCCATCTCTATTTGGGGATGTTCTAAAGCTATTAAAAGTTCTAAATAAGTTAAATCATATGAGCCTGTCATAATTGGATAGCCATCATTTACTACAACTTCTTGATTATCTTTAATAATCGTATAATCAATATTATCATTTTCAACATTTATAAAAGAACTTATTAAAGGGTATATTCCTTCATCTTCAATATAGAGAAATTCGTTTGCCCCAGACCAAGATTCTATTTGCGTAGATATCTTTTGATAGTCAATTAAATTAGAATATCCTTTCTCTTTTAAATATTGCATATATTCTTCAAAATAAGTTAAAAGATGAGCACTATCTTTAGTATATTTAAAAAGCTTGATAAAAGCTATAAAAGGATCATAAGGCCTAGATTCAGTAGCACTTAATTTACTCATTAGAAAAAGTTCATCTAAGATATAGGGATTAGCATCAAGATTAATATTAGTATTAAAAGTTGCTTTAGTTTCTCTTATGCTATCAACTAAATCTAAAAGATAATCAATATCAATAGTTGGATAAGCTTTTTTAAGTTTATCAATATAACTTGAAATACCTTCATTTAAAAAATCTTTTATGGTAAATGGTAGACAAGTATTTAAAAAGTTAGTAATTTCTTTTTCCATGCCATAACCATCTATAAAGTTAGGAAAAACTAAATTAGTAATTTTAGAAGTCATAGCCTCTAAAATAAATGTTCCTTGTTTAAAGTCATCGCTATAATAAATTAATTGACCATTATAATCTTTGCTTATACTTCTAAAAGGATGGGCAAGCTCATGAGCTAAGACGCCATTCTCGGAATTAGGATTAACCGAAATACTATTTTGTCTTGATGAATAAAAAGCTGCAAAGCCAGCCATTTTTGATTCATCTAACATTTCTTCTTTCGTTAAATAATTTACTTTTAAATCTAAAGCATTTAAATAATAAGTTCTTAAATCAGCCTGAGGATATTTTTTAGTCATTTCTTCTACTAATAAATGCATAATATTCTTAATTCTAAAAGAAAGATTAGGATTTTGATTAATTACTTCATGAACCTCTTCTTTCGAAACTTTCTTTAAAATCTCATCATAACTTTGAACATTATTTACTTTTAAATATTTATCATTATTTTTATTTATAACAATATTTATTTTTATTTTATTATCATCATTTTCTACTTGATAACTTTTAACAGAAGTTGTAACTAGATTAAAAACTGTTGTTATAGCTACAACTAAAGTACCAAACTTTACTTTTTCTTTATAACCATATTCAGGAATATAATAATATATATCTTCTTCAAAATTATTATATATATTATTTAAATAAACATAATCTTCATAATTAGGATAAATATATTCATTATTTTTTACTTCTAAAAAAGTTCGACGGTGATTATCGGCTAAAAAACAAGCAAATACTTTATTATTATAATTTATGGTAAATAGTTTTTTTACTTTTATATCCATATTTTCACCTTATTTAAATTATAATTTATTTTTTAAAAAAAGTAACCATTTTCTTAGTTACTTTACAAATATTTTTTTAATTCTTTCTCATTATATTCTAAACATTTAAGAAGTCTTTCCATAATTTTTATTATTTCTTTATTCATAACTTTTTCATTATGTAAATAATTAGTTACTTCAATAATTCCTTTATTAGTTCCCTCTAACATCATTTTAGCTATTTCTTGGTCATTTTCATTTTTTAAAAGTTTGATATTCGTATATAAATCATTAGACATTCTGGTAAGGGGACCGATCTTTTTAGGATTTTCATCATATTCACTTAAGATATTAGTTATATCACATCTTAAAACTAAATATTCTTTCTTTTGGTCTAGCATTAATTTTTCTAAACAAGCATCATTTACTTTTTTTACGACTTCTTCAATTCCAATAATTCCTATATCAACGATTAAATAAAGATGATTTAAGATTTCAATATCTTTTTTCATAAAAAAATTCACCCATTTATAGTTTGGCTGAATTTTTAGTTTTTATACTTCTTGCACAACCGCGATAATCATTGGTTTACATTCAGTTTCTTGATATAAATAATTACTTAATTCTTCTCTTATATCCATTTTTATTTGGTTATAATCTACAAACTTTGGCGTGGTATTACGATTAATTATATCTTCACAAATTCTTTTTATTTCTTTAATCATATCTTGAGAATCTTTAATATAGATAAATCCTCTTGTTGTTACTTCTGGGCCAACTAAGATAACTTTATCTTTTTTATCTAAAGTTGCACTAATTAAAACTATGCCGTTTTCGCTTAGCATTTCTCGGTCTTTAATAACTAATTCTCCAATATCATCATTAGACTTTCCATCGATTAAAACATCATTAACTTTAATATGTTCAAAAGTATCCTTATAAATTCCCTCTTCAAAGTAAGCTACATCACCATTTTGTTTAAGCAAAATATTTTCAGGCTTTATTCCCAGATTATCGGCTAAATTGGCATTATTAACCATGTAGCGATATTCGCCTTTAACCGGCATATAATATTTGGGATTTAGAAGTTTAATCATCAGCATTAAGTCTTCCCTCGAAGCATGATGTAATATTTCTTTTTCTTTTGGAATTGTAATAATATTGCAACCAAACATAGCTAAATCATTTTGTAATTTAACAAGTATTTTTTCTGTACTATCATATCGAGGTTCAGCAAAGACAATTGTATCCGTATTTTTAAGGGTTACAAACTTATCATAATTATTTAATATTTTACTAAGGTTAGCATAAGGAGTGGCTTTATCATCCATGATTAGTAAAATAGCATTATCATCGTTTATATTACTTAAATCGCCAATAATTGATTCATTATATTTTAAGTAACCATTGCTAGTGGCAAAGTTGATAACATTTTGTAATCTTTTACCCATAATTATGACTTTACGATGCAGATTACTCGCGGCTTCTAATATTTCAGCAATCGTATATAAGTGATCTGGTAAGACGGAAAATAAAACTCTATTTTCATTATGATTTAACGTATCTTTATAAAATTCTAAAAGTCGGTGATTAGGAGAAGTATGTCCATTTTTTTCCGCGAAGCTAGATTCACATAATAAACATAATACGCCTTGTTTACCAACATAAGCAATTTTACCTAAATCCATGTCATAAGATCCTTGCATGGATGGATCAATAATAAAGTCTCCCGTGTAACAAATTGCCCCATCTTTGGTATTTATAACATACATGACAGCATCTGGAGCGCTGTGGGAAACGGAAATAGGAAAAATCGAAACAGCCCCAAAATTAATTTTGCGATGCGGTTTAATAAGAATAATATTTTCTTCATTAACGCCATCTTCCATTAATTCAAACTTAGTATAATTAGTAGCATATATTTTTAAATTAGGAATTTCTTTTACTAAGTCGGATGTACTTCCCATATTTTCTTTATGTCCATGCGTTATAAATAAGCCCTTAATACGATGTCGATTTTTGGAAAGATAAGAAAAATCGGGCATAATATAATCAATGCCTAAAAGATTTCCACTGGCATATTTTAAACCACAGTCAAAGATAAAGATATCATTATCTACTTCCACAACATAAGAATTTTTTCCACTTTCCGCTAAACCACCTAAACCAAAAATTTTTATTTTTGCCATATAAAATCACCTCAACATAAAAATAAAAGTTTTCTTGATAGATAGATTATATCAAAAAAAAAGATGAAAAGCAACCTAGTTCTTATTTGTTATAGGTCTATTCCATCCCAAACTAAGTTATATTTATCATTCATTTTCATTATAATTAACTAAATAAATCATTTTTCTTTTTTAAAACTAACTTAGATATATCAACTATATTATTTTCTTTAGTAATAGCTCTTGCTTTATTTGCAAACTCATCTTTATATGTTTCACTTATAAAATCAATTGATTTAAATCCTTCGATTATACTATCTATGTCTAAAGATTCTTTATTATCTAATAAAGCAAAATCATAAGCATTTCGAAGAATAGTTAAAGCAAAATCAGGATTATATAACTTTTTAGCAATAAAATAATTTTGATGTTTTAAATTAGTATATTCCAAAATTAATTTTAAGATTTTTTCTTGGATATCAGAAGAATATTTAAAAGTTATATTTTCTTGTTCTTCGTATCTGGCAATTAAAGATTTTAAAATAACCATAATTTCTTCATCACTTAAGACTTTTAGTTCAACATTATTAAAGCGTCTAGCAAAGGCCCCATTTTCTAAGATATTGTGAAGTTCTTCCGTGGTAGTTGCCCCAATTATTTTAAGACTGCCATTACCTAAATAAGGTTTTAAGATATTAGATACATCATTATTAGAATTACTTCCTTTACCTAGTCCCATTAGTGTATGAACCTCATCAATAAATAAAATAGCATTTTGATTAAGAAGAGAATTAATTAAACTTAAGACTCTTTCTTCAACCATTCCTACATACTTACAACCACTGATAAGTTCACTTCCAGAAGTAGAAATTATTTTTTTATCCCTTAAAGCTTGAGGAGCTAAACCATTTTGAATATTATAAGCAAGGCCTTCAATTAAAGTAGTTTTCCCAACTCCCGGTAAACCATGAATAATCACCGATTTTTCTTTATCCATTAAAAAAGCACACATTAAACGATATTCTTTTTCACGACCAATTAAAGGATTATAAGGATAATATTTATTAGTTAAGTCTTCACCAAAAGGAATTTTTAAATCAGTATTTTGCTTAATATTATTTTGGGATATATTTATTTTTTCTTTTAATATAGCTAAAGCATTTATTTCTTCTAAAAAATCTTTATTTATATTCATTTCTTTTAAAATAGGATGGTCTAAACCAGATATATTAAGAAAATTAAAAATTATTCTTTCAATACAAACGCTTCCTTGTAAATTAGAAAATGCCTTAAAAATATTCGTAGCCATATCTTCTTCAGCCCAAAATAGTTCATAAGCATAAATTTTAAATTTATTTACATTTTTTATTTTTTCTTGATTATAATAAGGAACATGATAATTAATATTATATTTAGTAATTATTTTGTTTAAATCTTGATCATGAAGAGAAGCTATATAAAATAAGTAACATAAAGATACAATATCTCTTTCTATTTTATTATCAAATGCTCTAATTATATTCATATGTAAATCATTTGAACATTCTAATGAATAACAGCCAAAAAAACTTAAGTAATGATCTATTATCATTTTGGTTTCTTCATTACATCTAGCATAAATTTCTCTATATAACATAAGATATTCCCCCAAAAGTACGAAAATATCCTATCATTAAATTATATATTTGTCAATTTAAGTTCTTTCTTCGCTAATATGTTTAGATAAATAATTTATTTGATAATCTTTATATAGAATACTTTTTAAAATAGTTTCAATGCTTTTTAGACTAGTTCCTTTTTTTATTAAAATAATATCCCCGGAATCGATCTTATCTTTTAAACTTAAATAAGTATTATCATCTAAAGTATGGGTAGGTGTTACTAAATATTTTTGATTATCCCGACATATTTGTTCATTATAAGAATTTAAAAGACAGATATTATTTTTATGATTATATTTATTTATTAAATTATCTAAAGTTTTAAAATCTTTTACTTCATTATTAATTGGTTCATATAAAGATTCTTTTTGGTAATTATCTAAATTAACTAGAACACTTATATTATAGTTTTTTAAATATTCGATTATATTTTTATCATATTCAATTACTAAAGCCACACTATTTTTTTCTTTATTACCTTTATTAATAATTTTATCTTTGTTTTGTTCTAAAGAAATAACGGGACGAGCTGATTCATAAATTAAATAATAAGAATTAAATACTTCAACATCTTTCATATTATAGTAGCTATCTTTAACATTTACACTTAAGCCTTCTAAACCTGGAGTTATAAACTTTCCTTCGATATTAGCCGAGATGCTTTTTATTTCGTAATTTTCTTTATTTTTATCTATTTCTTGATATAATTTATTACTTATTAAAACAAAATTTGCAATTTTTTCGGTATAGTAAAAACTAAATAAAACAATAGCTATAATCCCAAGACTTTTTAAATACTTCACAAAAATTCACCTAGTAAAAGTATATTAAAAAGTCTAAAAAAATAACCTCATTTCGAGATTATTTTTATCCTATTTTTTTCTTAACTAAATCTGCTCCTCTTTTAGGATCTTGAAATAGTATTTCGTAAACAACTTTATCTTTCTTTATTTCATCAATAAATGTTAGTTCTTCGTTAGTCATTGTCCGATATTCAGTAGTTTCAGCTGATTTAGGTTTAACAATATTATCAGTTCCTAATAAATAGTCGGCTGATACTCCTAAAACATGCATAAGCTCTACAATGCTTTCTAAAGTTGGATTACGAGTTTCTTTTTCATAGCAGCATACTGCTGATTTACCAACTCCGATTAAATCGCCTAATTCCGATTGGGTAAGTCCTCTTTGTTTACGAGCATCTTTTAGTCTACTTCCGATTATCATCTTTACCACTTCCTAGGAAGTAGTATAGCAGTTTTAGAAAGACATTACGCAAACATTTACCATTTGCAAATTTCTTTCGTCAACTTTTTAGGCATTGGAAGGTTCTTTATGGCTTGATGAAATAAATGATACTCTTTCAGCAATAACTTCGGTGATATATTTTTTCTCATTATTTTCATCTTCATACGTTCGATTTTGGAGTCTGCCTTTAATACCTACAACATCGCCAATATGACAATACTCGCTGGTATTAGCAGCTATGCCATTCCACAATACGCAACGAATAAAATCCGTATCATAGGTGCCATTGCTGTTTTTAAAGGGGCGATTTACCGCGATGTTAATCGACGTATAATTTTTGCCATTTTCACATTTTTTAACTTGAGGATCCTCAGCTAAGCGACCAACCAAAACCACATGATTCATTTTTGCACCTCCTTTCTTCTTAAACTTAACAAAATTAAACTATTAAAGCAAATGACCAATTTTAAAATTACTAATCTATATTTTAATAATTCGCTAAAATTCGACAATATTTTTACCCAAAATTAAGCAATTTAAAAAAAAGATTAACTAATTTTTTAAAATTACTTAATCTTTTAATAAACGATTTAATTCAACGGCATATTCCATAGGTAAGCTTTTTTTGAAGTCGGAGACAAAGCCCAAAATTAAAAGTTCTTTGGCTTTTTCTTCGCTTAAGCCTTTACTTAGTAAATAAAATAATTTTTCTAAACTAACCTTTGATACCGTAGCTTCATGTTCAATAAAACTTTCTTTATTTTCTAAAATATTAGTTGGATAAGTATAGCTTTTCGATTTAGAATCTAAAATAATCGTATCACATTTCACACTAGCTTTGCTATTTTTAGCATCCTTAGTTATCTTAACTAAGCCTCGAAAGTGGGCACTCCCCCCATTTTCGGCAATCGATTTACTAATAATATTACTCTTTGTATTTTGTCCTAAATGAATCATTTTAGCTCCAGCATCTAAAACTTGATTATCTTTAGCATAGGCAATACTAATCGAGTTTCCAACGGAATTATTTCCTTTTAAAATACAGGATGGATATTTCATCGTTACTTTTGAACCAATATTGCCATCAATCCATTCCATTTGCCCAAATTCATCGACAATTGCTCTTTTCGTCACTAAATTATATACATCAGTTGACCAATTTTGAATAGTTGAATAACGACATTTAGCATGTTTACCAACATAAATTTCAACTACACCAGCATGCAATGTCACAGAGTTTTTAGTTCGGGCTGTACAGCCTTCAATATATTCTAGCTCGGCATAATCATCTACGATAATAATCGTTCTTTCAAATTGACCTAAAGCATCAGTTTCAATCCGGAAGTAACTTTGTAAAGGTCGATCTAATTTCGTATGTGGAGGAATATAAATAAAAGAACCACCTGACCAAACTGCTCCATTTAAGGCCGTATATTTATTTTCATTATACTTAACTAAATTATTAAAATATTTTTGAAAAAGCTGAGGATATTTTTTTAAAGCTTCATCAGTTGAAGTAAAAATAATATCTTTGGTGGTGTTTTGTTTATGATAGACGACTTCGCTTTCAAATTGATTTGTCACTCCATCTAAATATTTTTCTTCAGCCCGAATTACACCCAAATTATCAAAAGACTTCTTAATATTTTGCTTAACTTTCGTCCAATCACTAACTAAACCTTCGCTGTCATTTTTATAATAAAGAATTTTCGTAAAATCAATATCTAATTTAGGACCAAAATTAGGTTGATCTTGTTTGAAAAATTCTTTTAAAGACTTAAGCCGAAAATCTAACATCCATTTAGGTTCATTCTTCTTTATTGCTAAATTTTTAATAAATTCTTCATCTAATTTTGCCATGTTTAATCACTTCTTAATTATCTTACTATAATTAGAAAGTAAAAACAATTGTCTTTTTCAATTTTTTTTGCTAAACTATTATTAGATAATAGGAGTTGAGTTAAATGGATGATAATGAAAGTTTTTTTAAAGAATTACAAAGTAAATATCCTAATTTAGCTAATGTTACTTATCAAAATGGTAATTTAACTTTTCCTAATGGAACGGTTGCTTTAAATGGTTTTTCTTTAAAACAAATCTTGACTTCAACCTTTAATATGAAAGATACTAATATATTTTATTATTTAGGTTATGGCTTTTATCGAACTAATGATGAAGAAATTAATAAAATATTTAGTTTATTTCCTCAGTTAGTTATTACTGAAGAAGAAGAAAATTTATTAAAAAGATTTGCTCAAGATTATGTAATAAGACAAATGCTTTATAATGAAGAAGCTCCTATTTTAAGTCAAGATTCTATCTTTACAGTGGAATTTGCTAAAAGACAAAAAATTATAGTTGAAAGCTTTAAAAGACCTTTAATCACGGCCAATATTATTGCCTCAACTTATACTGAAGAAATAAATAAAAAAATGAATGCCAATAATAATCAAACGAGTAATAATCAAAGTGATACTTTAGAAAAAGGTATAAGTCTTACTAAAAATAAACATAGTGAACCACCTTTATTAGCTCCTAGTGACAATTTAGGAGTTGGCGGATTTACCACTATCTTTATTATTATCATGGTAACTATTATTGCTGGGGTCTATATTGCTTGGAAATTAATGAATTAAAAAAACTGTAATGAAACTATTTCATTACAGTCTTTTTTTATCCTTATTTTTCCTTGCTTTCTTTTTTTGGTGGTTTTGGTAAACAATCTTTACGTGATAAGTTTAGTCTTCCTTTAGCATCATAGCCTAAAGATTTAACTAAGATTTCATCACCAACTTTTAAGATATCACTTGGTTTATTAATTCTTTCATGCGCAAGTTGTGAAACATGAACTAAGCCTTCACAGCCTGGCCAAAGTTCTACAAAAACACCAAAGTCTTCTACTTTTGTGACTTTACCTGTATAGATTTTATCAAATTCAACTTCTCTGACAATTTCTTCAATCATGGCTCTTGTCTTCGCAATAATTGCGGCGTCGGTATGATAAATAATTACTCTTCCATCATCTTCTAAATCAACTTTGACCGCATCTTTATCATTAACAGTTGCTACATTTGAAGCTTCCAGAATAATCTTGGTAATTGTTTCGCCACCTCGGCCAATAATATCTTTGATTTTTTCGGGATTAACATTAAAGATATCAATCTTTGGTGCATACTTACTAACTGATTTACGCGGTTCAGCGATCGCTTTAGCCATGACATCTAAGATTTCTAAACGAGCTTTTTTGGCTTGAGCTAAGGCTTCTTTTAAAATAGCTTTCGTAACTCCTTTAATCTTTATATCCATTTGTAAAGCGGTGATGCCTTTTTTAGTTCCAGCTACTTTAAAGTCCATATCCCCCATATGGTCTTCCAGCCCTTGAATATCGGTTAAAATGGTATATTTATTGCCATTAGTAATAAGACCCATCGCAATACCCGCGACAGGGGCTTTGATTGGCACACCGGCCGCCATTAAACTTAAGCAACCAGAACAAATTGTTGCTTGGCTAGAAGAACCATTGCTTTCTAAAACTTCAGAAACAACCCGAATAGTATATGGGAATTCTTCTTCACTTGGTATAACTTGAGCTAAAGCTCTTTCGCCTAAAGCTCCATGTCCAATTTCTCTTCTTCCAGGAGAACCATATCGTCCTGTTTCCCCCACAGAAAATTGCGGAAAATTATAATGTAACATAAAACGTTTACTATCTTCAATTTCAATACCATCTAAAACTTGATGTTCTCCTAAAGCTCCTAGAGTGGTCGTAGCTAAAACTTGTGTTTCCCCACGGGAAAATAATGCAGAACCATGGGTTCTTGGAAGTAAATCAATCCCTGCATAAAGAGGTCTTATTTCATCCATCTTTCTTCCATCAATTCTTTCTTTATCAATTGTTACTAAATTACGCATAGCATTAGCTTCAACTAAATGTAAGACTTTATCAACAACTTTAAGAATATCTTCTAAATTTTCAGCCTCTTGATATTTATTTGTAAAATATTCGATAGTTTTAGCTTTAACATCTTCAATAGCCGCATATTTTTCTAACTTTTCCTTAATTCTTAAAGCTTTTAACATATCTTTAGCAGCATAATCTTCAACTTCTTTTTGTAAAT
Organism: uncultured Bacilli bacterium; assembly: GCA_947624145.1. Taxonomy (GTDB): domain Bacteria; phylum Bacillota_I; class Bacilli_A; order RF39; family UBA660; genus Onthocola_B. The sequence goes on from CANQIU010000015.1 coordinate 16,436, forward strand.
CAGGATCTATCGTTGCTTTTTCAAGTTCTAGTTTTTCTTCCCCTATTTCATCAATAATCTTTTGTTGAAATTCACAAAGTTTAACAATATTTTCTTGAGCAAACATTAAAGCATCAAGCATGGTTTTTTCGCTTAACTCTTGAGCACCAGCTTCAACCATACAAATTGCATCTTTAGTTCCGGCTACAGTTAAATGTAAACTGGTTTTTTCCATTTGTTCAGCTGTGGGATTGATGATAAACTTATCATCAATAAGACCAACAATAACCCCAGCAACTGGTCCATCAAACGGAATATTAGATATTCCTAAACATAAGGAAGAACCAAATAAAGCAGCCATTTCGGGCGAATTATCTTGATCAACAGATAAAACTGTATTAATAACTTGAATTTCATTTCTTAAGTTTTCATCAAACATTGGCCGAATTGGTCGATCAATTAATCTTGCAGCTAAAGTAGCAGCATCCGTAGGTCTTCCTTCTCTTTTAATAAATCCACCCGGAATTTTTCCTACAGCATATAATTTTTCTTGATATAAAACTTGTAAAGGAAAGAAATCTTGATCTAACATTGTCTTACCCATTACACAAACTGATAAAACAACCGTATCTCCATATCTTACTAAAACTGAACCATTAGTTTGTTTAGCAAGTTCTCCTGTTTCAACTGTTAACTCTCTTCCTAAAAAGTCCATTGTATATACTTTTTTCATATCTATACCTCTTTCTAAAATAAAAGGACACTAAAAATAAAGTGCCCTTAAGAATTACTTTCTTAAATTTAATTTTTTTATTACTTCTCTATAACTAACAATATCAGTCTTCTTTAAATAATCAAGAAGTTTTTTACGACGACCTACTTTCATTAACATTCCTCTTTTAGAATGATAATCATGAGTATGTTCTTTTAAGTGTTCAGTTAAATTGTTTATTTCATGAGTTAAAATAGCAATTTGCACTTCGGTTGAACCACAGTCATCTTTAGATTTTTGAAAATCTTTAATAATTTGTTGTTTTTCTTCTTTTTTTAATGCCATAATATTTTCCTCCTTAATCTAAAATGGTTAAAACCAAGTAAAGCGTCGGAGACATCTAAACTTCGTTATAACTTCATTTTTATTATATTTAATTTTTGTTAAATATGCAAGTTTTTTAATTTTCTTTTTTAGTAGTTGTTTTCTTCGTAGTTGTAGTTTTCTTCGCTGCTGTAGTTGTTTTCTTAGATGCTGGTTTTTCGCTAGTTTTTGCTGGAGCTTTCTTTGTTGTTTGAGCCTTTTTAACTGGTTCTTTTTCTTCTTTAGCTTTAACTACTTCTTCTTTTTGGCTTTCGGTTTTGATAGATGCGACTGGTTTTACTTTTTCCCCATTTAAAGCTTTTTTAGCCACTTCAACTAAAGAAGCAAAACTTTTAGCATCATCAATAGCCATTTCACTTAACATTTTACGATTAATTTCAATGCCTGCTTTATTTAAACCATTAATAAATTTCGAATAACTAATGTCATTTTCCCGACAAGCAGCATTAATTCTGGTAATCCATAATTTTCTAAAGTTTCTTTTGTTGGCTTTTCGATCTCTAAATGCATAGACACCACTATGAAAAGTTTGTTCTTGTGCTGTTTTATATAATCGATGCTTACTACCAAAATAACCTTTAGCTTCTTTTAATACTTTCCGTCTTCTATTTTTAGAAACATTTCCGCCTTTAACTCTTGCCATGCTACATCATCCTTTCTAAATAACAGATTTTAATCTGTTTCTGTCTCCTTTAGCTAAAGTTCCTTTATTTCTTCTTTGTCTTACTTCTTTAGCCCTATCTTTTCCTGTTTTATGGTTACTACCTGATTTCATATAAGATAGTTCCCCACTTTTTCTTTTCTTAAACACTTTTGAACTTGACTTATGTGTTTTTTGTTTTCCATTTGCCATATTTTACTTTCCTTCCTTCTTAGGCGCTAAAATAATAGATATTTGTCTTCCTTCAATTTTTGGTTCTTGTTCAATAACCGAGCAATCACTTAGACTTTCGGCAAATCTTAATAAGACATCACTACCTAGTTCCGGCCTAGCCATTTGTCTTCCTTTAAATCTTATGAAACCTCTTATTTTATGACCCTTAAGTAAATAACTTTGGGCATTTTTTCTTCGAGTTTCAAAGTCGCCAACATCAATTGTTGTCGAAAGACGATATTCTTTCATATCTTTATTAGCTTCTCTTTGTTTTTTTTGCGCTTCCTTCATCTTCTTTTGCTTTTCATAACGATACTTATTATAATCCATTATTTTAGCAACCGGGGGATTCGTGTTAGCACTCATTAAAACTAAGTCTAGACCAGCATAATTAGCTAATGTTAAAGCATCTTTGATTTGCTTTAAACCCATCTTTTCTCCATTAGGACCAATAACCATCACTTCTGGAACCCTTATTTCCTCATTAACGAGTAAATCACTATTATTTGCTATAATTAGCACCTCCAACAATTAAAAATGGATACATAGAATGTATCCATATAAAAGCTTATGTTGTTTTTAAAAATCATTTAGGCTTTTTGACCCATTACCTTTGGTAATCAGGTGGATACATAATCTCTTTCCAATTCAACAAAACTATCTTACTATATAGTTTTATGTTTGTCAAGTTAAAATTTTGCTATTTATTTATGATTAATTTTTAAATTATGAAGATAATCTAAAAATTCTTCTTGACTTAAAGTTATTGTTTCTTCACTACCTAAAGTACGATAACTAATATTATGATTATCAACTTCTTTTTGACCTAAAATAACTATAATAGGATTTTTATTAACTACACTTTCTCTTAACCGATAGCCTAATTTTTCTTCTCTATCATCTAAATTAACACGGTAATCATTTTCCAATAATAATTCTTTAATTTTATTAGTGTATTCTAAATGATATTCATTATTAACAGGGATTATATCTACTTGAACTGGACTTAACCAAAAAGGTAGAGCACCTTTTGTTTCTTCTAAATAATAAGCCATGAAACGATCTATACTACCAAAGACAGCCCGGTGAAGAACAACTGGAGTTTTCTTACTACCATCTTTATCAACATAAGTTAAATCAAATTTTTTAGGTAGGCAAAAATCTAATTGACAAGTTGATAAAGTATATTCATTACCTACTGCCGGTTTTACTTGAACATCAAGCTTTGGTCCATAAAAGGCTGCTTCGCCAATTTTTTCGACATATTCAATGCCAATATCTTTTAAAACTTGTCTTAACTTATCTTCAGCTTTATTCCACATTTCATCATCTGGATAATATTTAACTTTATCTAAAGGATCTCTTAAAGAAAGTTCAAAACGATAATTAGTAATATTCATTTCTTTATATACATCTAAGATTAAATTAACGACTTCTTTAAATTGGTCTTCAATTTGTTCAGGAGTTACAAAAATATGGGCATCATTTTGACAAAATGTTCTTACTCTTTCAATTCCTTTTAAAGCCCCACTGGCTTCAAATCGACAATCCCTAGCAACTTCCCCAATTCTTATTGGCAAATCTTTATAAGAATGGATAGCATTAGCATAAACCATCATATGATGCGGACAGTTCATTGGTCTTAAGACAAATTCTTCCCCTTCCACTTCCATTTTAGGAAACATATTATCTTTATAGTGGTCCCAATGACCTGAAGTTTTATAAAGTTCTACATTACCTAACGGAGGCGTTAAAACATGTTTATAACCTAACTTTTTTTCTTTTCCCTTAATATAGTTTTCTAATTCTTCCCAAATAATATAACCATTAGGTAAATAGATTGGAAGTCCTTTACCCACTAAATCAGAAGTCATGAATATTCCTAAATCTTTGCCAAGTTTCCGATGGTCACGCATTTTAGCTTCTTCTAATTCTTGTAAATGGTTTGTTAATTTTTCTTCAGTATCAAAACAAATTCCATAAATTCTTTGAAGCATATGATTCTTAGCATCGTTTTTCCAATAAGCTCCACTTACTTTAAGAAGTTTAAAATACTTTAATTCTTTCACCGATTCAACATGAGGACCACGACAAAGATCAGTGAAGTCTCCTTGGGTATAACAACTAATAATCGTATCATCGCTCATCCGATTAATTAAATCAACCTTATAAGGGTCATCCCTAAATCTTTTTAAAGCTTCTTCTCTAGAAATTTCTTCGCGATAGATTCTTTTACCATCTTTAGCAATTTTCTTCATTTCTTTTTCAATTTTGGCTAAATCTTCTTCATTTAAAGAAATATCCCCTAAATCAATATCATAGTAAAATCCTTCTTCAATCACGGGACCAACCCAAAATTTAGCTTCGGGATAAAGGTGCTTAACAGCTTGAGCCATTAAATGGGCACAACTATGATTCATTACACTTAATTTTTCATTTTCTTTAATATTTATCATCGACTTTTTCCTTCTTTCCTATTTTCCCAGGCATATTTTTCTAATTCCTGACGAATTTTTTCCAATTCTTTTTTAGCTTCTTCATACTTTTCTTCATAATCTGGATCATTAGAATCTAATAATTCTAACTTATAATGAGCATTATAAAGTTTTTTTCTTATTTCATTATATTCCGTATCTTGCATAAAACATCTCCTTAAAAAAAGGATGGAACCTAAGGAGTCTATATAATAGACGGTACCATCCTTTAATTATCTTTCTTTTATAACGGCTATTAACCGAGATTTATTAATCCTCTCAAAAAGTAGTAATTTTTAAATTATTTATTAGTTTCCACCAACCACTAACTCTCTATAAAATAGCTTTTAAAAATCATGTCTTTTCTCTTCGATTTCAAATTTATTCTAGCATAAATATCTAATTAATTCAATAATTTTTTTGTTCAGTTTACTTATTGTAGATTAATCTTATATGGAGTTTTAGCTGTGCCATCTCCTCCAGAAAATAGGGTATCAGATTTAAGATAAAAGACCGGGCGCACACCGAACGCTAAAGTGCTGACATAGCCGTCGACTACACCCCCGCTCTTGTCGACACGGAACGCAGTGTCGCTAAGATCGGAGCCGCGCGGAATTGTCCATTCGTAAACTCCGTTGAATAACCAATTTTTTTGTCTATTAGTATCTGTATTATAACCACTTAAATTTGTTTTCCAATTATTTTTGTCACTGGCAAAACCATAATCATGAACATACATTAAACCTATCTTAGCTGTTGATGTTGTTTGGGTAGCTTTGTAACTTCCTGCTGTACTTGTTAATTTAGACAATATAATCACCAATAATTTAAAAATTAAAATAACCTAAAAAATATAAAAAAGTAAAAAAAATAAAGTGTTTAAAAAATTAAAATAACCAATTTTTAATAATTATAATAACTAAAAAAAGAGAGCATTTATTCAATGTCTCTAAAATCATAAAAATAATCACAATTAATTAATTCATTTAAAGCTTCTTCAGTCAAAAATACTAAATCACTATAATATATAGGTTTGTATCTTTTATGAACTTTATCTAGGCAATATTTTTTTAATTCAAGTAAAGCTTGATCATCATAGTTATATAATAAAATTAAATTGTTTTTAAGTAGCATTATAATTTCATCTATAACTTTTTCATAATAACATTTATGATTCATTATTTATTATCCTAAAGCTAAATCATTATAAGCTTCTAAAACAATATTATCATCAATTATATTAACTTCTTTAGAAGCCGCAAGTAATAAAGATTTAGTAATAATATTATTAGCAACTCTTAAAGAATAACTAGAACTATTATAAATGCTTTCAATAGCTTGAGGAGTAAA
>CANQIU010000016.1 GCA_947624145.1 uncultured Bacilli bacterium
TCAATAAAAAATTGCAAAAAAAAGATAAAATGTTTTAATTTTTCTTATCTTTTTTATTTTGAGCTGTAAATACTAACGGGAAAAAAGCAAAAATGCTTTTTTTTCTTTTTTTAGAGTGATATAATTTAATAAGGAGGTAGAGTGATGAAAAAAAACTCAAAAAAATTAGATTTAGTTAAAGTAATAGGTGGGGGTTTAAGTTTGGTTGGTTTTATTCTTCTAGTTATTGGGGCATTTTTAACCAGAAATGCTAAAATAATCTTAGATGTAATAGGTTATTGTTTATTTATAGCAGGAGGTTCTATATTTACCTTTAGAACTAAAGAACATACTTTAGCAAAAATGATTTTATTTTTCATTATTGCAGCCATTATGTTAACTTGGGTTTTACCTTATGGTTATTTTGATGGTATTGATTTTTATGATTATGGTTTACTAAGAATTGGGCTAGCTGATGTTGGTTTAGTTTTACATTCAACATTAAACTGGATTTTAGAAGAAGTTGTCTTTCTTTTCGTAGTTGCGGCCTTTTATGGCGTTATGTCTCAAACCAATGGTTATAAAAAGCTAGTTCATACGCTTGCTAAAAAATTTAAAAAGCATACGTTAATAGTAGCTTTATGTATCTCATTTATCATTACAGTTTTAACATCTTTATTTACTGATACATTTGCGATGTTTATTATCGTTCCTTTCTTTGTCGCTATCTTACTAGCTATGAATGTTGATAAGCTAACGACTTTTGCGGTTACCTTTGGTTCAATGTTAATTGGCGTTTTAGGGGGAACTTATGGAACAACAGCTTTAATCAATTTTAATAGTAGATTTAATTTAACTAGTAGTACTTTTGGAATTGAATATCGTTTAATTATTTTACTAGTTGCTTTCTTCTTATTTAATTTCTTTACTTGTATGCGTTTAAAAAAAGTAGTTAAAGATAAAAATGAAGAAGAAAAAGAAAATCTAGCTTTAGCTGTTAGTGAAACAAGAGAAAAAACGAATATGATTCCGGCGATAGTAGTTATGTCATTAGTCTTTATTATAACTATTTTAGGATTTATTAATTGGCAAGCTAATTTTGGCATTGAAGTATTTGATAAACTTCATGAATCTATTTATAGTGCTTCAATTAAAGATGTCCCAATTATGCAATATATTTTAGGTTCTACAACCACTTCTTCAAGTGGTTCAACAACAGAAGCAGTCGCTTTTGGTTACTTCTTACTTAGAACTGTCGAAATAGTTTTAATTCTAGCATCTGCTTTAATGGCATTACTATATCGCTTAAAATTAAATGAAGTTTTAAGTAGTGCTTATGAAGGTGCGAAAAAAATGTTTAAGCCAGTGTTATATTATTTTGGTGCTAGTGTAGCTTTCTTAGTTGTTGCTTCTAGTCCATTCACATTTACTTTAACTAATTGGTTATTAAATGCTGTTGATGGCTTTAATCCATATTTAACAACATTTACTACGGCTATTACATCTATCTTCCATTTAGATGCTGGATTTACATCTTATGGAATAGGTTCATTCTTAACCGCAGCATATAATAATGACTTTAATTTAGTTCATACAATTTATTTATCTATATCTAATTTAGTTCATGTTATAGCTCCAACCAGTATCTTTATGGTTATTGGTTTAAGTCTAATGAATGTTGATTATAAATCATGGTTTAAATACATCTGGTTATTCATTCTAGGAATGCTTGTTATTTTACTCGTATTATTTACAGTATTATAATAGAAAAAAGTGAGAATTATATATTCTCCTTTTTATTTTGTCTAATAAAACTGACTTACCTTAGATGCTAGGCTAAAAAAACTATAGGTTGTTAATGGGACCTAATAAAGGAAGTTAGGTTCTTTTATTTTTTTTGTATAAAATAGAAAAGAATAGAACATAATCTTCATAGAATTAAGATGGAGGATACTTATGTTTGATAAATTTAGTTTAAGCGTTAGTAAAATCTTTAAAAAAGCTGAGAAAGAAATGCTTTTATTAAATCATCCTTATGTTGGTACAGAACACTTAATGCTTGCCTTACTTAAAGATGATGAGATAATATCTTTAGTTAAAGATTATAATTTAAGTTATGATAATTTTTATCAAGAATTAGTTAATATTATGGGTAAGAATAAAAAAGAAGTAGAATATATTTTATATACTCCCTTACTTAAAAGAGTTATTAATTCAGCTTTAGATGATGCTTTAAGTAATCATGAAGAATTAAATAGTAAGTATTTACTTAAAGCTATAATTGATGAAGGAGAAGGTATTGCTATTAGAATTATGTTTTCTTTAAATGTTGATATTGATGAATTATATGAAAAATTAGAAAGAAAACAAAATAAGAAAAGTAAAAAGAAGTTAGAAATATATAATATTGGTAAGTCTTTAAAAGATAATATTGATTTAAATGAAGTAGTTGTGGGAAGAGATAAAGAGATTGAATTAATATTGGAAACTTTAATTCGAAAAAATAAGAATAATCCTTTGCTTATTGGGGAAGCTGGGGTAGGAAAAACGGCCATTGTGGAAGAAATAGAAAGAAGAATTTTAAAAGGATGTGTTCCCGATAATCTAAAAAATAAAGAAATTGTTGTTTTAGAACTTGGTTCTTTAGTCGCAGGGACTAAATATCGCGGTGAATTTGAAGAAAAGCTAACAAAGATTATTAAAGAACTGGAAACTAATCAAGAGATTATTGTTTTTATTGATGAAATTCATGCAATTGTTAATGCTGGGGGAGCTGAAGGAGCCATTAATGCCTCCGATATCTTAAAGCCCTACTTAGCTAGGGGAAAGATTAAAGTTATTGGAGCCACCACCACGAAAGAATTTAATAATACGATTTTAAAAGATAAAGCTTTAATGCGTCGATTTGAACTTATTAGAGTTTTAGAACCAAATAAAGAAGAAACAATTAATATCTTAAATAAAGTTAAGAAAAGCTATGAAACGCATTATGATATTAAAATATCTAAAGATAATATTAAAGATATTGTAACTTTAGCAAATAGATATATTTTAGATCGGCAAAATCCTGATAAGTCTTTAGATATTTTAGATTCAGTTTGTGCAATGGTAAGAGTCGAAGAAAACTTAGCGGATAATTCAATTGATTTAAAGGCAAGATTAGAAAGTCTTGATAAAAAGAAAAAAGAATGTATTAAGAAAAATAATTTTGAAGAAGCAAGTATACTTCATGAAAAAATAGAAGCATTAGAAAAATTAAAGATAAAAGAAAATAAAAGAATTATAAAATATGAAGATATTTTAAAATTACTTAGTAAAAAGTATCATTTACCTTTACTAATTAATAAAAATAATTTAATTAAAAATATTTATCCTAAATTAAAAAGTAAAATTATTGGTCAAGATGAAGCTTTAAAAAAGATTGTTAATAATTTAGATACTTTCTTTTTCAGAAATGAAGAAAAGCCTTTAACCTTACTTTTAACGGGTTCAACTGGCGTTGGGAAAACCGAAAGCGTTAAAGCTTTACAAGAAATACTAAGAATTCCTTTAATAAGACTAGATATGAGTGAATATAACTTAGATATATCCGTTAATAAGTTAATTGGCGCCTCCGCGGGATACATTGGTTATAATGATGAGACCATATTTAACAAAGTAAAAATGAATCCTTTTAGTATTATTTTAGTAGATGAATTAGAAAAAGCCCATCCTTCTGTCTTAAATTTATTTTTACAAATTATGGATGAAGGTTTTATTACGAATAGCCAAGGAGAAAAAATTGACTTTAAAAATACTTTAATATTTATGACTAGTAATATTAAAGGTGTTAAGAAAATTGGTTTTAAAGAAGATAATATAGATTATAGCGAAGTTTTAACCAAAGAATTTGTGGCTAGATTTGATGATGTTATAAAGTATAATGATATAACAAAAGATATTGTATTAGAATATTTAAAGAAAAATAATATTCAAGATGAAAAGATTATTGATAAAATAAATTATTCTAAATATGGTTTAAGAGAAGTTAAAAAAGTTATTAAGAAAGAATTAAATTCTTTAAAAGAACTAATCTAGGTTCTTTTTTTTTTCTATTTTCATATAGTTAAATGAAAGGACAAGCTAATATGGGACTAGATGAAAAAGAAGTAGAAGAATCAAGAAAAAAATATGGAACAAATGAAATAACTAAACAAAAAAAGAATACTTTTTTAAAACTATTATTAGAATCTTTAGCTGATCCAATAATTAAGATTTTATTAATAGCTTTAGCAATTAAAGTTGTGGTTTTATTTCGAGATTTTGATTGGTATGAAACTTTAGGAATTTTAATTGCCATATTTTTGGCTTCCTTTATTTCTTCGATCTCAGAGTATGGATCAGAGCAAGCTTTTAATCATTTGCAAAGCGATTCTTTTTCCTCTTTAGTTAAAGTTAAAAGAAAAGATGGGGTTAAACAAATACCAATTAATGATGTAGTTGTAGGTGATATTATAATTTTAAATCAAGGTGATAAAATACCCGCGGATGGTTATTTAATAAAGGGTTCGTTAAGTGTTGATGAATCAGCTTTAAATGGGGAAACGAAAGAAGCTAAAAAAGAAAGTACTTTTTCCTCTTTAGTTACGAATAAGAATAAAGTATATCGGGGGTCGGTTGTTTATTCAGGTGAAGCATGGTTAAAAGTAACTTTAGTTGGTGATAAAACTATCTATGGTAAAATTAGTCAAGAATTACAAGAAAGTGTCCCAGAGAGTCCTTTAAAATTGCGCTTAAGAGGACTAGCTAAAACAATTAGTAAGATTGGTTATGGGGGAGCTATTTTAGCTAGTTTATCTTATTTATTTGCTAATATTGTGATGGCTAATAATTTTGATTTAGATTTAATTAAAGCTACTCTAACAAATTGGCCGTTATTATTTGATTATCTTTTATATGCTTTAACTTTATCCGTAACGATAATTGTGGTAGCTGTTCCGGAAGGTTTACCAATGATGATTACTTTAGTTTTATCAAGTAATATGAAAAAGATGTTAAAAGATAATGTTTTAGTAAGAAAGTTAGTGGGCATTGAAACCGCGGGAAGTCTTAATGTTTTATTAACCGATAAAACGGGAACACTTACTAAAGGTATTTTAAAAGTAACGGAACTTATTACTTATGATAATCATCTATTTAAAGATATAGAAAGTATTAAAAAATATCCTCAGTATTACGAATATATTTATGCTAATATGTATTATAATACGACAGCTTTAATAAGTGAGGGAAAAGTAATCGGGGGTAATAGTACTGAAAGAGCTTTATTAAACTTTATTGAAAAAGATGATCATATTAAAAAAGAAGTATTATTAAAAGAAGTTTTTGATAGTAAGAAAAAGTATAGTTTAGTTAAATTAAAAGATGGAACTATTTTAGTAAAAGGAGCTGGGGAAGTAATCTTACCTAAATGTCATAGTTATTTAGGTTTAGATGGTAAATTAAAGTTATTAGTAAATTCTAAAAATATTGAAGCATCGATTGATAAATATACCAAAAATGCGGGAAGAGTCTTAACTTTAGCTTATGGCAATTCTTTAGATAATTTAACTTACTTAGGATTTGTAAATATTAAAGATGAGTTAAGAGAAGAAGCTAAAGATGGCTTAAATTTAATTAAGATGGCGGGAATTCATCCCATTATGATTACGGGGGATGCTAAAGATACAGCCTTAGCTATTGCGCAAGAAGTAGGTTTATATCGGGGGAGCAAAGATAAAGTATTAACAAGCGATGAATTAGCCAAGATGTCAGATGAAAAGATTAAAGAAATGCTTTTTGATATTGTGGTTATTGCTAGAGCCTTACCCCAAGATAAAAGCCGGCTCGTAAGTATAATTGAACAAATGGATTTAGTTGTAGGGATGACGGGGGATGGAGTAAATGATGCTCCAGCTTTAAAGAAAGCTAATGTAGGTTTTGCCATGGGTAGCGGAACGGATGTGGCTAAAGAAGCCGCGGATATTGTTATTTTAGATAATAATATTATTTCTATTGGGAAAGCTATTCTTTATGGGAGAACGATTTTTAAAAGTATCAGAAGATTTATTATTTACCAATTAACAGTTAATATGACAGCTTTAGTTTTATCAATTTTAGGTTCTTTTATTGGCGTATCAACTCCAATTACCATTGTTCAAATGTTATGGCTTAACATGATTATGGATACCTTTGCTGGTTTAGCATTTTCTTTTGAATCTCCTTTACCAGAATATATGGAAGAAAAACCGAAAGCTAAGGATAGTCCCATTATGAATAAATATATGTATAGTCAAATTATTTGGTCTGGAACCTACTCCGCGATGCTATGTCTATTATTTCTAAAACTACCACTTATTAAAAATATTATTAGAGTTGGAGTAAATAACAAATATTTAATGACGGCCTACTTTGCTTTATTTATCTTTTTAGGTATTTTTAATGCTTTTAATGCTCGAACCGAAAGAATTAATATATTTGCTACTTTACCCAAAAATAAAGTCTTCTTAGGTATATTTAGTTTTATCTTTATTGTTCAAATATATCTTATTTATCATGGTGGGGATATTTTCAGAACTTATGGTTTAACTTTAAAAGAACTTGCTTTTGTCTTTGGTCTAGCCCTAACAGTTTTCCCAGTAGACTGGCTTCGCAAATATATTTTAAAAAGAAAAAATATAAAAATAAGTGTCTAAAATTAACTAATAGTAAAGTGATAAATTTCTATTGCAATTTTAAAAAATGTATAATATAATTAGTATGCAACTTGATTCCTGCGCCCATAGCTCAACTGGATAGAGTGCTTGACTACGGATCAAGAGGTTGGGGGTTCGAATCCCTTTGGGCGTACCAATCTTAAAAGTTGTCATATTAATTTTAATCGAGAAGTAGCACAATTTGGTAGTGCACTTGGTTTGGGACCAAGGGGTTGCAGGTTCAAATCCTGTCTTCTCGACCATTAAGTTAATTATTCCCCGTATTTACGGGGTTTTTTAATTTGATTTTTTTAAACACACTTTTTATGTAAATTTGACATAAATGAAAAAATATGTATAATATTAATTACTACTTTTTTGATATAGTTTAATATTGAATTTTTATTAATAAGTGGTATATAATAATATTGAACAGAAGAAAATATTTCTTTGTTCTATTGCTTTAACGGGCTAAAAAAGAGATACCCACTGTGGTGCTCGTTAGTCCAATTTAATGGGTTCGAGCACCTTATCTAAGCAGATATGGTGCTCATTTTTTAATGCTTTTTGGCTTGATCTCGTTATAGGAGATAAATAATATCAACTTTTTTTAAATATATTTTACAAGTAATTGATTAAATGATAAAATAGCATTTAGAAAGGGATAAAATAATGAAAGATGGTAAGATAGGTCTTTTTGACTCTGGGATAGGGGGAGTCAATATATTAAAAGAAATAATTAAAATTTTACCCAACGAAGATTATATTTATTATAGTGATTCGCTTAATAATCCATATGGCGATAAAACTGATGAAGAAATTATAAAGATTTGCGAAGATATTGTTAATAAGCTTATTAAAATGAATTGTAAAGCAATTGTTATTGCATGTAATACGGCCTCAGCTAAAGCATCATCTTATCTTAGAAGTAAATATAATTTACCAGTTTTTGCGATTGAGCCCGCCTATAAAATGGTTCATGACTATGCTTTTAATGATAAAACTTTAGTCTTAGCCACGAAAGGAACAATTGAAAGCGAAAAATTCTTACAACTTTATCATAAATATGATAACAATAAGACTTATCTTTTACCTTGTTCGGGTTTAGCTGAACTAATTGAAAATAATGAAGAAGCCCAAATTAAAGCTTATTTAAAAGAACATTTAGAAAAATATCAAGGTGTAAAAAACGTTGTTTTAGGATGTACGCATTATCCTTTAATAAAGTCTTATATTAAAGATATCCTAAAAGATGTCACATTTTTTGATGGTAGTCTTAGTTTAGCTAAACATGTCCAAAAAGTCTTAGAAGATAATAATTTACAAAATGAATCTTTAACTAAAGGTAAGATAGAATTTATTGATTCAAGTTGTAATCCTACTAAAGAAAAAAGATTTTGGGAAATACTAAATAGGTGAGTTATGGAAGAAAAGAAAAATATTCTAATTTCTTTTACTAAATATATGGAGTATAGTAATGATTCTAAAATAACTATTGATTATAAAAGTATAAGCATTAAACTTTTAAATGATTTACTTAATGATGATACCTACTACTATTATATTGAAAAGTTACTTAATAAAGAATTATCTTTTATTCATCTTTTATGTCTTAATGAAGGGAAGATAAAGGGAAGTTTTATTATTAGAAAAGAAGAATTAGTTAAAGCTTTAGATATAGCCCTAAATAATAATTATCTAAAATTAGAAGAAAATACTTTAGCAAGATATAATAATATTAAAAGAAGATTAAGTTACCCAGAATATAAAAAAAGCGTAATAAACCAAATTTATGAAATAAATGTAGATAATCATGATTATAAAATAAAATATCAAGATATCTTTTATTTATTAGAATTAGATTTTGAAGAATTTAATCGTTTTTTAAAATTAACTTATTATCAAGAAATACCTCTTAATATCTTACTCTATATTTTAAATAATTTTTATCTAAGCCAAGGTTTATATCATTATATAGATTTACCATTTATGGTAAATCAAAATATTACAACAATTATTAATAATCAAGAAATTGATATTTTAACCGTTAATAAGATTACAAAGACAAAAGATAATAATCAAGATAAAATAAAAATAAATCCCTTGTTAGAAGATTATATTCTTAAAGGATTAGAAGAAGAAAATGATTTGTTAGTTAAAGCTTTATATATTTATTTAAAATTATGTTATTACTTAACCTATGATGAAAGATATTATGCTTTTTTTAATCAAACTAGTGAAATTGTTAAATACCATGAGAATATGGAAAATGTTCAAAATATAACAATTGAAAATAATAAGATTGTCTGTTATGAATTTATTGCTATTTATGCTTATTTTTTAAGAAAATTAGGAATAAATTATGAAATGATTTATGCTTATCAAAAAAAAGATTGGGGGGAACATTCTTCTCTTACATTTAGATGGGATAAGTTTATGATTAATGTTGATGCGGTGCAAGGCGTATTTAATGGCGATTTAGTTAATGTTAAATTAAATCGGAAAATTAATGGCTTAACATTAGAAAATAAGAATCCTAAAACTATTATAGAATATTATCAAGCTTTAGAAAAAGCTTATGCTTTATTAAATCTAGAAGTAAAGGTAAGTGATAGTTTTATTGATACTTACAATAAGTTAAGTAGTACTATTAACTTACCGGTAGAAGAAAGACTTGATATTTTATTAGCTAAATTAAAAGAAAAGAACTTATATTGTATGGATAAAATTTCTTATCTTTTGCTTTTAAAGAAAATTCTTTTTCCGGAAAATACTAAAGATTTTAGCGTAATGGATGTTTGTATTATTCGTTTTAAAAATAATGAAGTATATACGGCTTTACCAATTATTACTCTAAATCCCAAAGGTATTAATAATATTGTTAGTAATAGGTATTTTACTTATGAAGATGAATTTTTAAAAGAAATAAGTTTAGAAGAAATAAGGAATAATTTTGACCAAAATATCTATAGTTATATAGAGTATAAGGATATATTTATTCCAGGTATTGAGGTTAATAATGCAAGATAAATTAAAAGAAATAAATAATAAATTAATTAAAGTTTATCAAAATAATAAAGAAAAGTTAGCAAGACAATTACTAATTCAAAATATTTTAAAAGATCAATACGCCTTTTTAAAGATGGATATTAATGAGGCTTTTAATCTTTTAAGAGATTTAGAAATCCCTCTAGATCAAATAAAAGAAATTTATCTAAAATTAATATAATTTTTTAAAAATGTGTTATTATTATATTAGAGTAGGAAGGAGGTAGTAAAATGAATAATGAAAATAATGATTTAAATGTCAAGAAAGTGAATAATGAAGTAACTAATAATGGGGTTGAACCCTTATTTACAGTAGAAGAAACGATTAATATGCCTAGTATTAATGGGACTAATGCTCTAAAGGAAGAAAAAAAGAAAAAGAAAAGCTCTATAGGTATCTTAGTCATAGGTATTATTATTATTTTAGTAATAGGTTCCTTTTTAACTTATAATTTTCTTTTTAAAAATAATCCCGCGGATATTTTAGCTAAATCAATTAATGATACTTATTTAGATCTTAGTTCTAATTTAAAGAAAATAGAAACTAATATGCCTAAACTAGATTTATTAAATGAACCAATTAAGATAAAAGGTGATTTAAGTTTAGATGGTTCTTTATTTAAAGGAATAGAAACCAGTAAATTAAGTTATGATTTGGGTCTAGATTATAACAATAATTTCATTACTGCATCTTTAAATTATTTAGAAGATGAAGAAAATATTTTAAATGGTAATCTATACTTTTTAAATAATCATGCTTATTTAAAAAGTACGACAATAGATAATAATATATATGAATTAGGTGAATATAATCTAGATGAGTATCTAGATAAAGAACAAATAGAAAGTAATTTAGAAGAATTTAAGAATATTTCTATAAGTGATATTAATGATATTCTTAAAGATTTTAAAGAATCTTTAATTGCTTCCCTTAATAAAGATAATATAAAAGAAGAAAAAGGAACGTTAAAGTTTTTAGATGTAAATTTAAATTGTAAAAAATTAACTATGCCTATAAATAAAGAAAGTTTAGAAGAATTAGTTAGTACTTTAAAAGAAAAATTATTAAATAATCCTAATTTTATTAATAAATTAAGTAAGTTATTAAACCAAGATGAAGATGATATTAAGGAATTTTTAGAATCTTTAACAATTGGGGAAACCCAAGAAGAAAGAACATTAAATATTTATGTAACGAATATTACTAATAAATTTGTTGGTTTAGAAATGGAAAACTTAGATGAAAAGTTAGCTTTATATAATTATGATGATTGTTTTTATTTCTATTTAGATAGTATAGATAATAAATGGGAAATTATTAAAACTAAAGATAATAAAATAACTATAAAAAATAATGATCAAGAAGTTATAGGAATGGTTATAAGAAGTTTTAATGAAGAAAAAATAGATATGGATTTAAGTATTAAAGATGAAGATGTAGATGCTTTAGTAAATATTTTAATAGATAGTAAAAAGAAAAGTGATCAAGAATTTATAGGTAATATAGAATTAGGTTTTAAAGATAATATTACTGAAAATGATTTTAAAATAAAGTTTAGTTATGATTTATTGATTGGGGAAAAACTTGCTAAAGTTAACACTGAGGAAGCTTATAAAATAGAAGACTTAAGTGAAGATAAATTAGAAAATATTTTAAAAAAGTTAGAAAGTACGAAATTATATGATTATTTAAATAGTATGAGTTTATTACCTGGGGCAAATAATACCGGTACGGATATATATGAAGATGATGATTGTTTTAATGATTATATGAATCAAGATGTTATTGATTCTTATAGTGATTATTATGAACAATATTGTTAAAGAAAGGATAATGTTAAATGACAAAAGTTAAAGTATATTTTATGAAAGATATAACTAAAGAAAATTTAGTTAAAATTTATCAAGCTTTAGGAAAGGAATTAAAAGGGAAAGTAGCTGTTAAAGTTCATTCGGGGGAAGATGGTAATCAAAATTATTTACATCCAGAATTTATGCAAGATATTATAAATTATGTTAAGGGAACAGTTGTAGAATGTAATACAGCTTATGATGGAGCGAGAAATACAACTTTAAAGCATGAAGAACTTATGAAAAAACATCAGTGGAGTACTTATTTTGCTGTGGATATTATGGATAGTAAAGAAGATGTAGCTATTGATATTCCTGATGGAAAAGTAATTAAGAAAAATTATGTAGGGAAGAATCTATTTAATTATGATTCGATGTTAGTTTTATCCCATTTTAAGGGCCATCCTATGGGCGGTTATGGAGGGGCTTTAAAACAACTTTCCATTGGGATATCATCTAGTAAAGGTAAAAGATATATTCATTGTGCGGGCAAAGAAAATGCTTCTTATGAAGATATGTTTAGAACTGACCAAATATCCTTTTTAGAAGCTATGGCTGATGCGGCTAGTTCGATTACCAAACATTTTAAGGATAATATTTTATATATTAATGTTTTAGCTAATCTTTCGGTAGATTGTGATTGTTGTGCTGTGGCAAAAGATCCATGCATGGCTGATATAGGTATTTTAGCTTCCATTGATCCTGTGGCAATAGATAAAGCTTCAATTGATTTAGTTAAAAATTCTAATGATCCTGGCAAAGAAGAATTACTAGCGAGAATTAAAGAAAAGTCAGGAGAACATCTTATCGAGGCAGCTGAAAAACTCGGAATTGGGACAACTGATTATGAGCTTATTGAACTTTAAAAAAAGACTCTAATAAAAGAGTTTTTTTAATTTTTAAAAGAAGCATCTAAATAATAAATACTCCGTCCTTCTTTAAAATATTGTTTTTCAAAATCAGTCATAATATTAGGAATATTTCTTTCATCATGATGTAAATCTAAACTAACCTTATCAAAAGTATACCAATAATTACTTAAAGTTTCTAAAGAATAGGCGAAGAAACCTTTATTATCAGTTTTTAAGATTAAATGTTTATTTTTCTTATATATTTTATCATATAGTTTAAGATAAGATTCATGGGTAAATCTTTTTCTTTCATCATGTTTTTTAGGCCAGGGGTCACAGAATGTTAAATAGATTGTCGTAATTTCTTTTTGAAAGACTTGATCAATTAATGAGGCATCAAGATTAATTAATTTTAAATTATTTAACTTTAAATTAGTAAGTCTTTCAACTGCCATGACCAGTTGAGATTCATTAAGTTCAATTCCAATAAAATTAAGATTAGGATATTTTTGGGCCATGTTAATTATAAAGTCTCCTCGACCCGTACCTAGTTCTAAAGAAATAGGATTATGATTACCAAAAAAATCAGACCATTTTCCTTTATATTTAAAAGGATCTTTAACTAAATAAGAACTTTTATTTATTATTTCTTTGGCATTTTTAATAACATTATATTCCATCGAATTATCTCCTTTTTTAAATTATAACATATGCATTATATTTGCGAAAGAAATAATTAAAGCGTATAATGATAAAGAAAGGATAAATTATGCATAGAAGTAAAAATATTTTAATAAGTTTTCTTTTAAATTTAGGTTTTGCCATAATAGAATTTGGGGGAGGATTATTAACTAATAGCGTAGCTATCCAAACTGATGCTATTCATGATTTAGGAGATTCTTTAAGCCTTGGTTTATCGTTTCTTTTAGAAAAGAAAAGCGAAAGAAAAAAGAATGATAAATATACCTTTGGCTATTTAAGATATTCAGTTATGGGAAGTTTAATTACAACTTTAATCTTAATTAGTGGTTCGCTACTAGCCATCATTGAAGCTTTTAAAAGAATTAAAAATCCTGTTTTTATTCATTATAAAGGAATGCTTATCTTAGCTATTTTTGGCCTGATTGTTAATTCTTTAGCGGCTTACTTTACCCATGAGGGCAAAACTTTAAATGAAAAAAGTATTAGTTTACATCTATTAGAAGATGTCTTAGGTTGGGTAATTGTTTTAATTGGTAGTATTATTATGAATTTTGTAAATTTAAGTTTTATTGATTCTCTTATGTCTTTTATCGTGGCTATCTTTATCTTATTCGCGGCTTTAAAAAATCTTAAAGTAATAATAGATTTATTTTTAGAAAAGACCCCGGATAATATTGTAATAAAAGATTTAAAAGAAAAGCTTTTAGCTATTGAAAATGTAAGTGATGTTCATCATGTTCATGTTTGGAGCTTAGATGGAATTAAAGTAATGGCTACCTTACATGTTAAGTATCTTAAAAATGAAGAAGAAGTCAAAAGAAAAGTAAAAGAAACTTTAGAAGAAATGGGTATTAATCATCTAACTATTGAAATGGAAAAATATAATGAAGAATGTTTAGAAAAGGAGTGTATTTAAAAATGAAACAATATAAAATAACTAATATGCATTGTGAAGGTTGTTTAAATCGACTTAAAAATGGTTTAAAAGAGTTTAAGTTAGAATATGATATTTCTTTAGAAAGTAAGATTTTAAAACTAAATTGTTCTAAGGAAGTTTTAGTTAAGGTTTTAGAAAAGCTAGATGCTTTAGAATTTAGCTATGAAGAGATAAATTAGGTAGATAGAACTTGACAATTCTAAAACTAATATTTATAATTAAATTGTTTTAAAGACGAAGAATGAGCCAAGTATATTAATAAATCTTTAAAAAAGAGAATTCTTTGGAAGGTGAAAAAAGAATAAAGAAGTTAATATATATCTCTCAGGAGTTTGAATAACTGAAAAAATAAGTAAGTTATATCCGCGAAATAAAGCGTTATCAATTTAAGTTGAGTATTTAATTAATTTTAAATAAATTAAGGTGGTACCACGGGTTAAAGCCGTCCTTATACATTATGTATAAGGACTTTTTTAAAGGAAGGAAGAAAAAGATGGAAAGATTTAAAAGTTTAAGTAATTTAAAGGTTAGTGAAAATGAAAAAAATATTCGGGAAAGATGGTTAAAAGACAATATCTTAGAAAAATGTATTGAAAATAGAAAAGATAGTGAATATTTTGTTTTTTATGATGGACCCGCTACGGCGAATGGTCATCCGGGGCTTCATCATATGGTGGCTAAATTCTTAAAAGATACGATGTGTAAGTATAAGACCATGCAAGGCTATAAAGTTTTAAGAAAAGTAGGTTGGGATACCCATGGTTTACCGGTAGAATTAGAAGTTGAAAAATCTTTAGGCTTTACGGGTAAAAAAGATATTGAAAAATATGGTATTGAAGCCTTCAATCAAAAGTGCCGGGAATCAGTTTGGAAAAATGAAAAGTCATTCACGGACTTAACTAATAAAATGGGGCAATTTATTGATGTTGATCATCCTTATGTAACCTATGATAATAACTATATTGAAACTGAATGGTGGATATTAAAAAAATTTTTTGAAGAAGGTTTATTTTATGAAGGGGTTAAAATTCTGCCATATTGTCCTCGGTGTGGTACAGGTTTAGCATCGCATGAAGTTGCCCAAGGTTATGAAGAAATGGCGGTTGATACGGTTATTGTGCCAATGAAGAAAAAGGATGAAGATGTCTACTTTTTGGTTTGGACAACAACACCTTGGACTCTTCTTTCAAATGTCGCAATATGTGTTAATCCTAACGAAGACTATAGCCTAGTAGAAAGCGAAGGATATAAATTTATCTTAGCTACTTCTTTAGTAACCAAAGTTTTAGGCGAAGAAGCAAAAATTCTTGATACTTTTAAAGGAAAGACGTTAGAATATAGCGAATATGACCAATTAATCCCGGAACTTACCGTTGACCGCAAAGGCTTTTATGTTGTGTGTGATGAATATGTTACAATGGAAGATGGTACTGGTATAGTTCATATTGCCCCAGCCTTTGGGGAGGATGATGCCAAAGTTGGCCGCAATTATAATCTTCCTTATTTAAATCCCGTTGGCGAAGATGGTAAATATACCGAAGGACCATGGAAGGGCATGCTTGTTTTTGATGCTGATAAAGAAGTAATTAAGTATCTAAAAGAAAATGATAAATTGTTTAGAAAAATTAGGATGACCCATAACTATCCACATTGTTGGCGTTGTCATTCCCCTTTAATATATTACTCTAAACCATCATTTTATTTAGAAGTAACGAAGTTAAAAGATAAGATTATTGCTAATAATAAAACAGTTAATTGGTATCCAGAATATGCCGGTGAAAAAAGATTTGGTAATTGGCTGGAAAATATTAGCGATTGGGCTATTTCCAGAAACCGTTATTGGGGAACACCACTTCCTTTATGGCGTTGTTCCTGTGGTCATCAAGAAATGATTGGCTCAAGAGAAGAATTAATCAAAAAAGCCCAAGAACAAATTGATATGACGATTGATTTACACCGACCTTATGTTGATAATATTCATTTGACTTGTCCGGAATGTGGGAAAACAATGAGCCGGGTTAAAGATGTTATTGATTGTTGGTTTGACTCAGGTTCTATGCCTTTTGCTCAATATCATTATCCATTTGAAAATGTCGAAATATTTGAAACCCAATTTCCTGCCGACTTTATCAGTGAAGGAATTGACCAAACGAGAGGTTGGTTTTATACTCTTTTAGTAATTTCCACCTTTGTTAAAGGCGTAAGTCCTTTTAAAAACGTTTTAGTTAATGACTTATTACTTGATGCGGAAGGTAAAAAGATGAGTAAAAGCAAAGGCAATATTGTCGAACCATTTACTACGATTGAAGAATATGGCGCTGACACAGTTCGTTTTTATCTTCCTTATGCTTCTCCTGTTTGGATGCCTTTAAAGTTTGATATCAATGGTTTAAAAGAAGTTTATTCAAAATTCTTTAATCCTTTAAAAAATACTTATAATTTCTTTACAATGTATGCTAATACCGATGATATTGATATTACGAAATGTCAAATAGAAATTTCGAAAAGAGAAGAAATAGATAGATGGTTAATTAGTAGATATAATCATTTACTTAAATATGTGACTGATTCTTATGAAGAATATGACTTAAATAAAGTTGTGCGGGCTTTAACCGATTTTGTCTCAGATGATTTATCTAATTGGTATATTAGAAGAAATCGTAATCGTTTTTGGGCTTCAACTTTAAATGATTCGAAAAAGGCCGTTTATATGACCACTTATGAAGTCTTAGTCGGTCTAGCCAAAATGATGGCTCCAGTTATCCCTTATTTATCAGAAGAAATCTATACTAATCTTACCCAAGAATACTCCGTCCATACGGCCGACTTTCCTAAAGCAGATGAAACTCTAATAGATAATATCTTAGAAGAAAAGATGGATTTAGTGAGAAGTCTTATCTCGATAGGTCGAAATGTTCGGGAAGAACAAAAACTAAAGGTTAGACAACCTTTACAAGAAATCTTAATTGATGGTAAAAATAAACTGTTACTAGGTAATTTAACTGAATTAATTAAAGAAGAATTAAATGTTAAAAAAGTAACCTTTGTTGATGATGCCTCTTTATATATGAACTTCTTTGTTAAACCAAACTTTAAAGAAGTAGGTAAAATCTTTGGTAAAAATATGGCTGAATTTCAAACTAAATTAAATAACTTAAGTTTAGAAGAAATTAATAAATTACGAAATAATGAATTTATTAAAATGGATATTGCTTCAGCTAGCTATGATGTTGATATAACGATGGTTGATATAAGAATTGAAGCTAAAGATGGCTTTACAGTTGGTATGGAAAATAATAACTATGTTATCTTAAATACAACTTTAACAAAAGCTTTAATTGAAGAAGGCATCGCTCGGGAATTTGTTTCGAAGATTCAACAATTAAGAAAGAATAAGAACTTTGATGTTGCCGACCGCATAATTATCTACTACAAAGCTAATGAAGAAATCAAAACAGCCTTAGCTAATTTTGAAGATTATATCAAGAAAGAAACTTTAGCTATTTCTTTAGAAAATAAAGATTCTTTAGAAGAGACAATTGATATTAACGATTATAAAGTTGATATTACAATTTTAAAAAAGTAACTTAAATTAATTAAGTTATTTTTTCTTTTAGTAAAATATTTGACAAATTTAAAATAATTAATTAAATTTAAAAAAATAAATGATATAATATTTTTATATTGGTGGTATAAATGAAAGAGTTTTTAAAAAATAATATGATTGTAGGAATCTATTTTTTCATTATATTATACTTAGAAATTAGTTTTAAATTATTAACTAATAGTAGTATATTTAATTTTAGTTTATTTTTAATAATTATCTATAGTTTATTTATAAGTTTTATTTTAAGTTTTATTAGTAGTATCTTTAAAAGCAAGATTAATAAAATAATATTATTTATAATTACAATATTATTATGTTTTTTATATTCTTTAGAAGTTTGTGTATATAAGATATTTGGTTTTTATTTTAATTTATCTTTATTAGGAGCAACTGACCAAGTCTTTGATTTTGCTAAAGATGGTTTAGTTTTAGTATTAAAAAATATTTTAGCTATTCTTGTGTTGTTTTTACCAATTATAGTTTTAATTATTATGCATAAAAAGATTAAAATACATCAAAAAAGTCTTATTAAAGATATGCTTTATTTAGCTGTAAGTCTTGGTTTGTTTTTAATATTTAATGTAACATTAAGTATCCATAAAAAAGAAGAATATGATTTATATTATAAAGTTAATAATATTGAGTTATCAATTAAAAGATTAGGCGTTTTAAATACATTCTTTTTAGATTTAGAAAGAAATATGTTTAATTTTGAAGAAAGTATAGATTTAGATATTCCGGAAATTAATTATGAAACTAGTGAGGAAGAAGAAAATAAAGAATATGAGTATAATAATTTAGATATAGATTTTGCTAGTTTAATTAGTAAAGAAAGTAATGCTAAAATTAAGTTAATGCATGAGTATTTTCAAGAAGAAAAGGGTACTAAACAAAATGAATATACTAATTATTTTAAAGGAAAGAATTTGATTTTGTTTATGGCTGAATCATTTAATGAAATTGCGGTAGATGAGAAGTTAACCCCAACCTTATATAAGCTAGTTAATAGTGGTTTTGTTTTTCCTAACTTTTATACCCCAACCATTAGTAGTACAATTGGCGGAGAATTTCAAGAATTAACAGGACTAGTAGCGGCAAATGGGTTTTTAAGTCCTTGGAAAAAGGGGGAAAATGCTTATCCTTTTGGACTTGCTAATAGTTTTAATGCCTTAGGTTATAATACTTATGCTTATCATGATCACTCTTATACTTTCCAAAATCGGAATAAGTATCTATCGGCGTTAGGATTTACTAATTTTAAAGGTTGTAAGAATGGCTTAGAAAAGCAAATCAATTGTAATATTTGGCCTGAGTCAGATGTGGAAATGATTGAAGCTACCTTTAATGATTATATAAATAGTGATAAACCATTTATGACTTATTATGTTTCCGTCAGTGGTCATGGGGGTTATACTTTTGCTAGTAATGCCATGAGTAGAAAACATAAGGAAGAAGTTATTGACTTACCTTATTCTGAAGGTATTAAAGCTTATTTAGGAGCGCAAATTGAACTTGATAAAGCCTTAGAACTTTTAATAGAAAAGCTAAGTGAGGCAGGAAAACTAGATGATACAGTAATAGCTTTAGTAGGTGATCACTATCCATATATGCTTGAAGTAGAGCAAGTAAATGAAAGATCTAGTTATGAAAAAGATGCGGTAATTGAAATTAATCATAGTAATTTTATTTTGTGGAATAATAAATTAGAAACTACAACTATTTCTAAAGTAGGAAGTCAAATTGATGTTTTACCAACTATTTATAACTTATTTGGTGTAAATTATGATTCGCGTTTAATTATTGGCAAAGATATTTTAAGTACAGAACCAGGTTTAGCTATTTTTGGTAATCGGAGTTGGGTTTCTGATTATGGTAAATATGAAGCAAGTAGCAAAAAATTTACTTTAAAAGAAGGGCAAGAAGTTGATGAGAATTATGTTGCAACAATGAATAAAATTGTCGCTAATAAAGTTAATATGAGTTCTTATATATTGCAATATGATTATTATAAATATTTTAGTTATACGAGGAGATAAATTATGTGTGGCATAGTCGGATTTGTTAGTAAGCAAGAAAATAAGCAAGAAATTATTAAAAAAATGAGTGAAAAAATTAAACATCGAGGACCAGATGGAGAAGGTTTTTATCTGGATAATGATATTGCTTTAGCTCATCGCCGACTTTCTATAATTGACATCGCCGGGGGCGTTCAACCAATGTTTAATGAAGATAATTCGCTTGTTGTTATCTTTAATGGCGAAATATACAACTATCAAGAATTAAAAGAAGAACTTAAAGATCATGAATTTAAAACGGCAAGTGATACCGAAGTCTTAGTTCATGGCTATGAAAAGTGGGGCAAAGACTTACCTAAACATTTACGAGGCATGTTTGCTTTTGCTATATATGATAAAAATAACCAAACGCTTTTTTTAGCCCGAGATAATTTTGGTATTAAGCCTTTATATTATTATTTTGATGAAAATATATTTATGTTTTCTTCAGAAATTAAAGCTTTTTTAGCTAATCCTTTATTTAAAAAAGAATTAAATGAAAAACTTCTTGGTCCTTACTTAGCTTTTAGTTTTACTCCCACTAATGAAACTTTCTTTAAAAATGTTTTTCGTTTAGATGCAGGTTATACTCTTACTTTTCAAGATGGTAAAATAGCCAAAGCAAGATACTATCAAAAAGAGTTTAAGCTTAAAAATAATAGTTTTGAGGAAGCTTGTAAAGAAATTAAAGAAGTAATGAAAGATTCTGTTCAAAAACATTTAATTAGTGATGTTGAAGTTGGTTCATTTTTATCAAGTGGAATAGATTCTTCTTATTTAGTATCTTTAGCTAAAGTTAATAAAACTTATACGGTAGGATATAAAGATAAGTTATATAATGAAATAACTTATGCTAAAGATTTAGCAAATAAGCTTGGCATAAATAATAAAGATAAGATTATTACTAAAAAGGAATATTTAGAAATTATTCCAAAGGTGATGTATCACTTAGATGAACCTGTTAGTGACCCGGCGGCAGTTGCTCTTTATTTTGTGGCTAATTTAGCTAGTCAAGATGTTAAAGTTGTCTTGTCTGGAGAAGGGGCAGATGAGTTTTTTGGCGGCTATAATATCTATCGCCAAGATGTGGATGTTTCTTGGTATAATCATCTACCGTTTTTTATAAGACATTTGCTAGCCAAAATAGCTCGTTTGTTTCCGGAAGTAAGAGGAATCAACTTTTTAATAAGAAGAGGCGAAAAGCTTGAAAATAGTTATATTGGGG
>CANQIU010000017.1 GCA_947624145.1 uncultured Bacilli bacterium
GTGGGTCCCCATCCATAGAACCATTATTCCCATGAATATCAATTAAAATATGATTTTGTTTCCACCACTGGCTCATACGAACCATAGCATCATATACTGATGAATCGCCATGCGGATGGAATTTTCCTAAAACACCACCAACGGTATAGGCACATTTTATATATGATTTATCATAAGTATTATGTTCATCATACATATAATATAGAATTCTTCTTTGCACCGGCTTTAAGCCATCCCGAACATCGGGAATAGCCCGGTCCAGAATTATTTCTTTAGCATACTTGCCAAACCTATCGCCCATGATTTCTTCTAAAGCATATTCTTCAATTCTTTTTAAAACATTTTCCACATTTTCACCTTCTAACTTCGATAGTCATCTTCCATAGTAAATTCAACATTTTCATTTATCCAATCTTTTCGAGGTTCAACTTTATCACCCATTAAAACATTAACTCTTTTTTCAGCTAAAGAGGCATCACTAATACTTACTCTAATTAAGCTCCGCGTCTCAGGGTTCATTGTTGTTTCCCAAAGTTGTTCGGGGTTCATTTCCCCTAACCCTTTATATCTTTGGATAGTATATTTCCCCGTATTATTTCTTTTTATTTCATTTAATTCATCATCAGTATAAGCATAGTAGCGATTTTTACCATATTCAAGCTTATATAAAGGCGGCATCGCAATATAAAGCTTGCCATCTTCAATAAGTCCCCGCATATAACGGTAAAAGAAAGTTAGTAATAAAACTTGGATATGCGCACCATCGACATCGGCATCGGTCATAATAATGACTTTATCATAGTTAGATTCTGAGGCATCAAAGCTTTGCCCAACCCCAGCTCCGACTGTATGAATAATTGTATTAATTTCTTCGTTTTTAAGCATATCATCAATGGAGGCTTTTTCCCCATTAATAACTTTTCCCCTTAAAGGTAAAATTGCTTGGAATTTTCGGTCTCTACCACCTATTGCTGAGCCTCCGGCTGAATTTCCTTCAACTAAGAATAGCTCATTAATCTTCGGATTTTTGCTTTGCGCCGGCGCTAGTTTTGCCGACAAATTTCGTTCTATTTTGCTTTTATTCTTACCATTACGAGCCTCTTCTCGCGCTTTTCTTGCCGCTTCTCTAGCAACTTTGCTTTTTAAAGCTTTATCTAAAATCGTTAAAGCTACTTCCTTATTTTCTTCTAAGAAAAACTTTAAAGACTCATAAGTGATGCTTTCGGTAATACTTCGAGCTTCCGGTGTACCAAGTTTTCCTTTGGTTTGCCCTTCAAATTGCAATAATTCTTCGGGAATTTTTAAACTAATAACCGCGGATAAACCTTCTCTAACATCGGCCCCATCTAAAGAACCATCCTTAGCTTTAAATAAATTATTATTTTTAGCATAATCATTAAAAGCTTTCGTTATTCCTGTTTTAAAGCCTACCTCATGTGAACCCCCATCAGATGTTTTAACATTATTAACAAAAGATAAAATAGATTCATTATAAGTATCGGTATATTGCATCGCAATTTCAACATTTATTTTTCCTTTAGTTCCATTAAAATTAATAACTTTATGTAAAGGATTTTTATCTTCATTAATATAATCAATAAAACTAATTAACCCATTATCATAACAATATTTAACTTCCTTTTTATCTGCCTCATCAATAACCTCAATAGTTAAGCCATTTTGTAAAAAGGCTGTTTCTTGCATTCTTTCCGCAATCGTGGTAAAAGAAAAACTACAATTTTTAAATATTTCGGCATCAGGTAAAAACTTGACAATTGTCCCCGTTTTATTTGTTTTACCAATTTCTTTGATTGGGGTTTTTACTTTTCCCCCATTTTCAAATTCCATCATTTTAATGACGCCATCACGGTAACTTACTACTTGCATATATTTGCTTAAAGCATTGACTACGGATGCTCCAACACCATGAAGTCCTCCACTTACTTTATAACCTTCTTCCGTAAATTTACCACCGGCATGTAAAATAGTGTAAATAACTTCCATCGCATTTTTGCCTGATTCATGCATTCCGGTTGGAACTCCTCGCCCATTATCGGCAACAGTTATACTACCATCTTTATTTAAAATCACTTTAATATGATTACCAAAACCATTAATTACTTCATCAATTGAATTATCGACAATTTCCCAGACTAAATGATGCATTCCTCTTTTATCCGTAGAACCTATATACATCCCTGGTCTTTTCCTTACGGCTTCTAATCCTTCTAGTATTTTTATTGATGATTCATCATAATTTGCCATTAATCTTTTCACCCTATCCCATTATATCAAGAAAAAAAGGATAAAAGCAAATTAATTTTATCCTTTTTAAAATATAACCGAAATTGGATAAGCTTTATTAGATTCATCTAAAGGAATAATATTTTCATAAAAACATAATAATCCTCCAGGACCAACTTTAATATTTTTACCATTTAAGATACTAAAATTACTAATCATGGCTTTATTAGGATTAGCAGTTTTCTTGATTTCAAAGGGATAAATAACATTATCAAGTAATATTATTAAATCTATTTCTTTTTTATCACGGTCCCGATAATAATATATATCATAATTTAAATTATTTTGATTATTTCTTTTATTTTTAATTAATTCACTTATGACAAAAGTTTCTAAAAAATGCCCAGATACACTAGAATTCATTATATTTTCACTACTATTCCAACCAGCTAAATAAGCACATAATCCAGTATCTAAAAAGATTATTTTGGGAGACTTAATAACTCTTTTTAATTTGGCCGAAAAGTATGGTTCTAATAAATAAATAATATCACTAGCTACTAAAATGGATAACCAATTTTTAGCTGTTTTAGCATCAATATCAGCATCTTCGGCTAAAGAGTTATAGTTTAATACTTCGCCATTACGAGCAGCAACCGCTATTAAAAATCTTTTAAACCGCATTAAGTCTCTAATTTGAGCAAAAGAGCAAACATCACGTTCTAAATAAGTTGTTACTAAATCATTAAAATATTGTTCTCTATCTAATGATTTAGCTATATATTCAGGAAAACCACCTTTAAAAATTTCTTCAAAAATTTCTTTAGGAGAAATATTAAATCTATTAGTTATTTGAGTAGGATTAAATAACTTAGATTTAAAACCTTTTTTTTCGGCATAGCTTAAAGAAGATAATTCTAAAATAGAAACTCGACCAGCTAAAGATTCGCTAACATTTTTCATTAATAAAAATTTTTGAGAACCAGTTAACCAATATTTACCGCATTTATCCGAATTATCGACATCCATTTTAATATAAGGAAATAAATTAGGAGCATATTGTACTTCATCAATAATAAGTGGTCCTTGATAATTCATTAAAAATAATTTAGGGTCTTTTTGAGCTAATTCTCTTAAATTTAAATCATCTAAAGTAATATAAGTTCTTTCTTTTTCTTTGATACTCTTAACAAATGTTGATTTACCAACTTGTCTAGCTCCAGTTATTAAAACAACTTTTCTATTTTGAGCTAAGTTTAAAAACTTTTCTTCAATTTCTCTTTTAAACACTTTTCTTCACCTAACTTAATTTTAATATATTATCTCTAAATAATCAATGGCAAAAATGGAATCAACTCCATTTTTGACATACTTTTTTTATTTATTCATTACTTCTTTTATTTTATTTTCATCCCAAATCGGAATATTTAATTCTAAAGCTTTACTATATTTACTTCCTGGGTTAGCTCCTACAATAACTACATCTGTTTTTTTACTAACTGATTCACTTGTATATCCCCCAAAAGATTCGATATATTCTTTTATTTCTTCTCTTGTTATTCCCTCAATTGTCCCAGTTATAACAAATTTTTTTCCCGTAATAAAATCCGAGAACTTTTGTTTAATCCCTAAATATTCCATATTAAGACCTATTTCTTTTAACTTCTTAATTAAATCTGTATTTTCTTGAAAGAAATTATAGATATTTAAAGCTAAAGTTGAGCCTATATCTTTAATAGTTGCTAATTCTTCTTTAGTTTTACTCATTAAAGTATCCATATTACCATAAAAAGAGGCAAGTAACTTAGCGGTTTTACTACCAATACCATTTATTCCTAAACCAAAGATTAATTTTTCTAAACTATTATTCTTAGAGTTTTCAATACTTTCTATCATATTTTGAAGTTTCTTTTCGCCATAACCATCAAATTCAATTATTTTATCAACTTTATCCTTCAAAGAATATATATCAGGAATATCTTTAATAAAACCTAAGTTATATAGTTCTTCAACTATTTCATCGCCCATGCCTTCAATATTCATGGCATCTCGAGAAACAAAATGAATTAAGCTTTCAATATTTCTTTTCGGACATAAAGGATTTAAACAAAAATAATCAACATTTCCTTCTTTTTTAACTAATTTAGTATGACACATTGGACAAGTCGTAATCATAACAAAATCTTTTTCTTCCCCAGTTCTTCTTTCCACTTTTGCCTCGATTACTTCGGGGATAACATCGCCAGCCTTCCGAATTGCTACAATATCGCCAATCTTTAAGCCTTTTTTTAAAACATTTTCTTCATTATGCAAAGTAGCTCGGCGAATAGTAGAACCGGCTACGATTACGGGTTCTAAGACGGCATTAGGCGTTATTTGGCCAGTTCTTCCTACGGTAAAGATAATATCTTTAAGTTTCGTTAAAACTTCTTCAGCTGGAAACTTATAAGCTACAGCCCATTTAGGATATTTAGCCGTAAAACCTAGTTTTTTTTGCATCCCTAAATCATTTACTTTTATTACAACCCCATCAATATCATAAGCTAAGCTTTTTCTTTTTTCTTGGGCCTCTTTTATATAATTTATAACCCCATCGATATCTTTAACTAATTTGCTTTCGGGATTAACTTTAAAACCTAAAGATTTCATAAACATTAAAGAATCATATTGGGTTTTTATTTGATAGTCTTCGGGATTAGGTAAATGATAGATCCAAGTATCTAAGTTCCGGGAGGCAGCGATTGCAGAATCAAGTTGTCTAATTGACCCTGCAGCCGCATTTCGACAATTTTGTAAAAGGGGTTCGTTAGCTTGACTTCGTTTTTTATTTAATTCTGCTAAAGTCTTCTTCCCCATATAAATTTCGCCCCGAACTTCAATCGATATTTTATCTTTTAATAAAAGAGGTAAGCTTTTAATTGTCTTAACATTATGTGTAATATCTTCACCAATTATGCCATCACCTCTTGTAGCTCCCGTAGTTAAAGAACCATTTTCATAGTGAAAAGAACCACTCAAGCCATCAATTTTAAGTTCACAAACATATTCAGGAATAAGGCCTTCTTTTTTAACTCTTTTATCAAAATCATATAACTCTTCTTCACTAAAAACATCAGGTAAAGAAAGCATCGGAATTTTATGCGTAATTTTTTGAAATTTATCAATAACTTCGCCTCCGACTCTTTTTGTTGGACTATTTTCTTTAGCATACTCTGGATATTTATTTTCTAATTCTTCTAATTCTTTTAAATATTTATCAAATTCTTGGTCAGTTATTTGGGGATTATCTAAAACATAATAATCATAATTAGCTTGATTAATTATTTGGGTAAGTTCTGCGATTCTTTTTTCTATTTCCATAATTTTCTTGGGTATTCTCCTTCTTCAATCATTTTCCTTAATTTATCTTTAAAAATCTTTAAATCTTCTTTATAAGTTACTCCTAACCAAGAAGAAGTTGAGGCCTCTTCTTTAAACTTAATTTGTTTTTTCTTAATATTATCTTTTAAGACATCAGTTAAAATAAGCTCTGAATCTAATGTTTGCTTTTCATGAATAAACTTATTAAAAGCTTCATCTACAATCTTAAATATACTAGGTTTTAAAACAAAGAAATTTAAAGAAACCATTTGGTCTTTAGGAATTATTTCTTTGGCTTTGGTTTTTTTATTCTCGGCTAAAAATATCCCATCTACTTCTTCAATTGAACATTCATTAATATCCTCAACATAACCATCTTGGGCTTTAACAATACCTCGGTTAACTTTACCACTGTCGCTTTTCGCTAAATAAAAAGGATAATCTACGGTTAAATATTCATAAGGATCCTTGCTTTCTTCCATAAATTTACTGGCTAGTATATAAGCACTTTGGCCATAAAAATCATCCGAGTTAATCATAATAAATGGGCCATCCACTAAATCTCGGCAAGCTAAAAGGGCATGGGCTGTTCCGAGCATTTTAGTGCGTTCTTTAGGAAGATGAACATCTTCGGGGATATTTTTTAAAGATTGAAAAGCAAACTCAATATCCATTTTATCTTGATATTTTGAAGTAATATGTTCTTTAAAATAATCTAAATGTTCTTCTCTTATAACAAAGATTACTTTGCGAATGCCGACTTTATAAGCATCATATACCGAATAATCAGCAATTATTTCTTGATTAGGACCAACTGGTTCAATTTGTTTTAACCCCCCAAAACGGGAACCCATCCCCGCGGCTAAAATTACTAAAGTTTTTTCCATTATCTCTTCTCCTTTGTTAAACCGGTATAATTATTTAAAAATTTCTTTATACCTACTTCTTTTTTAAAAGCAATGGTGACGAATCTTTCATCTGTATCCACAACAACTCCTCGGCCAAACATCTTATGATTTACAACATCTCCGGCTTGATATAAACAACCCTCTTTACTATATAAAATATCTTTATTTTGTTTTTTTGGTTCATTAAAATTAGTATGGTCAATTTTTTCAATTAAATTATCACTGATTTCTTTAATAAAACGACTAGGCGGATTAAGATGAGAATCACCATAAAGCATTCTTTTTTTGGCATTTGTTAAGAATAGTCTTTCTTTAGCTCTCGTAATAGCAACATAGCAAAGACGCCTTTCTTCTTCTAAGTCTTTTTCTCTTTGCATACTCATAGCATGCGGCATAATTCCTTCTTCCATTCCAACTAAAAAGACACAACGAAACTCTAAGCCTTTAGCTGAATGAATAGTCATAAGCGTAATAGCATCACTTATCTCTTGATGATCGGCAACATCGGAAAAAAGACTAATCTCATCTAAGAAATCTTCCAAATTAACACTACCCGTTTCATTTTGAAAGTTTTCTGTGGCACTTTTAAATTCCATTAAGTTTTCTAATCTAATTTCATTTTCTAAAGAATGGTCTTTTTCTAATTCTTCTTTTAAACCCGATTTAACTAAAACATCTTCAATTAACTCGGTTAAATTTAAATTTAAAGCATCTTTTTGTAAATCTAAGATAATATTTTTAAAACCAATTTCTTTAGAACTACTTAACATATTAAATATACTTGTATTTTGCTCTATAGCTTTTTTTTCTAAGTCTTCAATTGATTTAGAACCTATTCCTCTTTTAGGTTCATTAATAACTCTTTTTAAAGCTACATCGTCATGTGGATTAACAATTAATTTTAAATAACATAATAAATCTTTAATTTCTTTTCTTTTATAAAAGTAATAACTTCCCGTTACTTTATAAGGATAATTATTCTTAATCATACCATCTTCTAAGATTCTTGATTGTCCATTAGTTCGATAAAGTATTGCAATATCCTTATAATCATAATCCGTATCAAGTAATTTTTTTATTTCTTCTAAAATTAAACTTACTTCATTTTTTTCATCCATTGCTCTAATATACTTAATCTTCAGACCTTGTCCTAAATTACTGAATAATTCCATATCTTTTCGTTCTTTATTATTTCTTATCACATCATTAGCCGCATCTAAAATCGTTGTCGTACTTCGATAATTTTGATTTAAAGTAACAACTAAAGCTTCCGGATAATCTCTTTCAAAATTTAAAATATTTTGATAATTAGCTAAACGAAAAGAATAGATTGATTGATTTAAATCGCCAACAACAAAAAGATTACGATACTTTTTAGCAAGTAAATTAACAAAACGATATTGTACTTCATTCGTATCTTGATATTCATCGACTAATATATATTGATATTTATTTTGATATTTTTCTAAAATATCGGGATTATTTAAAAATAGTTCTACTGGTAACTTTAATAAATCATCAAAATCAACTGTATTATTCTTTTTTAAATATAAATCATAAGCAAAATAGATTTCTTTAGCTACTTTTTCCATAGGGTCATTTAAAAGTTTTTCAACTTCCCCTTTACTTAGCATTTCATTTTTAATAAAACTTATTTTATTTTTAATATAGCTAGGAGCATATTCTTTAGGATTATAATCTAAATCTTTCATTATTTTTTTAATAACTGTTGCAACATCATCAGAATCTAAGATGGTAAAATTACGGTCTAAACCTAAAGTTTCATGATTATCTTTAATTATTCTTAATCCTAAGGAATGAAAGGTGCCCACAAAAGCGGCATTCTCGGTAATTAAATTAGTTAATCTTTCTTTCATTTCTTTCGCTGCTTTATTAGTAAAAGTTATGGCTAAAATATGCGAAGAACTAATGCCTTCCTTTATTAAATTAGCAATTCTTGTTGTTAGTACTTTCGTTTTCCCGGATCCGGCACCCGCTAAAACTAAACAAGGCCCTTCAATATGTTTAACTGCTTCTATTTGTCTTTCATTTAGCCCATCTGTTATGTTCATCAAAATCCCTCAAATCTTCTATATCTATTATAACAAATAACTATTTTTAGATAAAGAAAAAATCCTTAAAAGGACTTATTTTTTCTTTTTAAAATTATTAGACCTAGAAATAAAATTAAGAAAATACTAATTATTTCTATTTTTTTACTAGCTATAATTTTTAAATAATCTATTTCTAAAGAATCTTCTAAGAAAATATCAATATTAGCTAAAGTTTCATCTTGATACTTGATGCTTAATACTCCTAAGAAAGCATTTTTGGTATTCTTTTTAGTTATTAAATCTATTCCCTTATATTCATATTCTAAATCATTTTTATTAAAATCATTGGGTAAATACCTTTCTATTTTTTCTTTAGCATAAAAATTAACTTGGTCTTGTTTTAAATACTTTGTATCCAGAGAAAGAATTAATTCATTTAAATCAATAATAGTTTGTTTAGAATAATTATTTAGAAAATAATCATAAATCTTTTTATGGTCTAAGACATTACCTAAAGAATTATTACTTCCCCCGGTTACCAAAATTAAGTTAGTTCCCTTTAAATTAGCATAACTAACTAAGCACTTTCCCGCTTGTTTGGTTGTTCCAGTTTTACCTCCAAGCAAATAGTCCATCTCTAAATTAGCTTTTTTCATTGTTTCTTTGGTCGTGCTTTTAACAGTTAAGCTTTTATCTGAGGTCGTATAAGTTGATGTAGTAATAATTTTTTTAAAAGTAGGATTCTTTAAAGCATAATTAAACATTATTACAACATCTTCCATTGTTGAATAAGCATCCTTATCATCTAAACCCGTTTCGTTAGCAAAATGGGTATTATTCATCCCTATTTCCTTAGCTTTAGCATTCATCATGGCTACAAACTTAGCTTTGGATGAGGCAATATTATTTACTAAAGCCGCGGCTGCATCAGCCCCACTGGGAAGAAGTAGACAATATAGTAAATCTTCATAAGTTACTCTTTGCCCTACTTTTAAACCTGCCACTGAAAGATTAGCTTCCTTTAAGCCCAAAAAGTCTTGATTAGTTAAGATAACTTTTTGGTCTAAATACGGAATATTTTCTAAAGCAACAATTGCACTCATAACTTTGGTCATCGAAGCTATGGCTACTTTTTCTAATGAATCTTTGGCATATAAAACTTTATTTTCATCAATATTATATAATAAAGCATTTTGACTTTCTAAATTAAATTCAATTCCTAAAACTGGTAAACAAAATAAAAAGAAACTAATTAAGAAAAAAAGAATTTTTTTCAAAGATATCACCTTTTTTAAATAATTCTTGAATCTAAACTAGAATTTAAATCTTCTTTTTTCGCATAACTAGTTTGAATTACTAAATCTTCTTCTTGAACTCTTCCTAAAATATTTTTAGCTGTAGTAACATTTTGACTTTGACTTTTACAAGGAATATTTTCGGCAACTCCTACGATAGTTTTAGCTAAATCAACTCTACTCGTTGATAAAAGTCTTATTGCTTGTTCTATATCTACTTGATTATTTCTTAATAAGTCGATAACAATACTCATATTTGTATTTACTTTATTAAGATAATTTAATATATAATCACTTACTTCCATTTTTTTATCCTCCTCATGTTTAAATAATATCATTAATTTTCATAAATGTATATTGTTTTTTAAAAAGCCAAATAAAAAACCTCGTCATTAACGAGGTAAAAAATTAACAAACACAATCAACATAAGTGTCTGATAAGCATCTTATACTACATAAACAACTGCAATCCATAGTGAAAAAGACATTAGTAGCAACGTATGGATATACACTTGTTGGATCATCATTTTCGGCTAAAACCCTAAATGTGCAACAATTTCCTTCAACTTTTTCTACTCTAAAGACTGAAGAACATGTTCCTGTAGTACCTTGACCGGCACAAGATTCCGTAGAATCTTTAACAGTTGAAACGCTCCATGGAACACCATTAGGCTAATTACACTTGTGATAATTTTAGTCTATGTCTTCTTTTTTTAAAGTAAATTTGACTTCCAAGTTTAATTGTTGAGCATAAAGAGTATATAAAGTTTTAATAAATTTTTCAATTTGTTCTGATGTCATTTTTAACTTATCCATAAAACCCTCCCTTATATATAATTTTATTTAATTTAACTAGAAAAAATTTACAATATGTGATATTATTAATTTATAAGAAAGGAGATTTAAAAAATGAAAAACGAAATAATATTATTTGAAAATCAAAATGTTAAATTAGAAGTAAATATGCAGGAGGAAACAGTATGGCTTACGCAGGAACAAATGGGAATTTTATTTGATAAATCAAAATCAACAATAAATGAACATATTAAAAATATTTATAAAGAAAAAGAATTAGAAGAAAGCGAAACATTAAAAAAATTCGGAAATTCCGAATTTAGTTCCAAGCCAATAAATTACTATAATCTTGATATGATTATCAGTGTAGGTTATCGAGTAAAAAGCCAAAATGGCATTATATTTCGAAGATGGGCCAATAAAATATTAAAAGACTATATGATTAAAGGTTATGCCGTAAATCAAAAAAGACTCGACTATTTGGAAAAAACTGTTAAATTGCTAGATATTGCTAGTCGCAGTAACGAAAGATTAACCGGGGATGAAACAAAAGAAATATTACAAGTTATAAATGAATATTCTAAAGCCCTTGACTTGCTAGATGATTATGACCATAGAACTTTAAAAAAGATAAATGGTAAAAAAAGTGAAAAAGTTATTACTTATAATGAATGTATGAATGTAATAGACAAATTGAGATTTAACAATGAAAGTGCTTTGTTTGCTTTAG
This sequence comes from uncultured Bacilli bacterium, assembly GCA_947624145.1. Classification (GTDB taxonomy): domain Bacteria; phylum Bacillota_I; class Bacilli_A; order RF39; family UBA660; genus Onthocola_B. The sequence continues at coordinate 11,387 of CANQIU010000017.1, forward strand.
AAAGAGATAATAATTTTAAATCAATAATAAATGATATATATCAATCTTTTGGAGGTGAAGATGTTTATCCAACTATTGAAGAAAAAGCGGCGAATTTACTCTATTTAACCGTGAAAAATCATGCCTTTATTGATGGCAACAAAAGAATTGCGGCAACTATATTTATTTATTTTTTACAAGTCAATGAAGTACTTTATAAAGAAAATAAACAAGTTATAGATAACAATACTCTTGCATCTATAACTTTATTAATAGCTGAATCTAATCCTAAAGAAAAAGAAATTATGATTGATTTAATTATGAATTTTCTTAAATAAAAAATTATTACTAATTTTAACATAAATAAAATTCTTCTTAATAAATTTAATACGAGGAGAATTAACTTATGCAAAATAAAAAGACAGTAGCTATATATACAAGGGTTTCCACTTTACAACAAGTTGAAGAAGGTTTCTCATTAGAAACTCAAAAAGAAAGATTACTTAAACTATGTGAAGTTAATAATTATAAGGTTTATAAAATATATGAAGAATTAGGAAAATCAGGTAAAAATACCAATAGACCTGCTTTTAAACAACTTATGAAGGACATGAAAGAAAAAAAATTTACCAAAATTATAGTTATGAAACTTGATCGAATTTCTCGGTCAGTTGCAGATTTAGAAAATATTATAAAAGAATTACAAGAAAATGAATGTGGGTTTGAAAGTGCTTCGGAAAAAATTGACACTACCTCCGCCATGGGGTTAATGTTCATTCGCCTTTTAGGAATATTTGCCCAATTTGAAAGAGAACGTATTTCTGAACGAATTAAAGATGTTTTTGCCGAAAAAGTCCAACATGGTGGAGCCTTAACGGGTAATCTTCCCCTTGGTTATAAATTAGGTTTAAATGAAAAAAAAGAAAAAATAGTTGTTAAAGATTTAACAAAAGAAACTTTTATCTTAGATCTTTTTAATAAATATGAAAAAACATCATCTTTAATTAAAACCGTTATTTATTTAAATAATACTTATCCAAATTTAGTATATAAAGGTGGTTTTACCACGACTGATTTAAAAAGAATTATGAAAAACCCTATTTATTATGGATATTTTAAAGGAAATAATAATTATTGTGAACCATATTTAACTTATGAAAGATGGAAATATATTAATAATCTAAGAGAAAATAAAAATATTAAATCTAAAAAAATATATACTTATCTTTTTTCAGGAATAATTAAGGGTTCTTGTAATCATAAATTTTCCGGTTATAGTTTTAAATCCAAAAATAAAGAAAATATTACTTATAGCTATAGATGTACTAAATATGCGCATACGGGTTGTTGTCATAACTATAGTATTTTAGAAAAAAATATCGAAAAAAGAATCTTAGAAATGTTACCTGATTTCTTAATAGATTCTTTAAAGCATACAAAAGTTGAATATCAAAAAATTAATTTTCCCAATAAAGATAATAACCTATTAAAAAATTTAGAACTTGCCAAAAAAAGAGTCATAAATTCTTATAATCATGGTTGGCTAAGCGAAGATGAGGCAAAAGTAGAAATTAATAATATTGAAGATAAAATCAAAGGATTAAGTAATATTACTAATAAAGAAAAAAATACTAATTTAGAAAAAAATATTAATTTAGATTGGAAAAGTATTTATCAAAATTTAAATAGAGAAAATAAACAACTCTTATTTAGAAGTTTTATTGATGAAATTATTGTCGATATTGATAAGTATAAAAATAAAGAAAATGATTTTTTAAGTATAAAATTATTATAATCACAAATATACCTATCCATTACCACAACAAGTATACAACATTACTGGTCTTGTATTACAAATTAAGCAATTTGCGCCCCCACCAAGAACTGGTCTATCACAAGTTTGTAAACAATTATCTGGGCAAGCATTTTCTTGAAGTACTAAGATAACACATAATATTTCATTTATGCAATTACCTTGTTGATTGTTTGAACTTGTTGAATTATTCGTATTATTCATAATTTCACCCTTTCATGTATTCTCATTAATAATTTATGTTTTTTCCAAAAATTAGTGCTTGCTATTTAATTATTTAATATATCCTTTAGATTAAAAATACGCTATAATATTTTTAGGAGAGGTGGTAAATTTCGTTGCGACCACACGCCTTAAGGTTTAAAAGAGATGTAGGAGAATGCGACGCCTACCTCCTTAAAGCACCAATTCATTGGTGTTTTATTTTTTGGAAAAATATAGTATAATGAAATTGGTGATATAAATAATGGAATTAAGTCAAATTATTCAATATGTTATAATTGCCTTCATATTAATTATTATTTCTCTTGTAATTGTTAAATTAAACAAAAGAAATTTTAATATTGAAGCCAATAAACTTATAACTTATTTAGGTGGTAAAGATAACATTGTTAATGCTGAATGTAATATGTCAAGATTTAAAGTAATCTTAAAAGATATTTCTTTAGCTGATAAAGATGCTATTCAAAAACTAGGAGCTAAAGGGATTGTGGAGATTGATAATCAATTAAAAATAATCTTTGGCAAAAATGCTAAGCAATTAAAAAAGTATATTGAAGATATTATCTAATATACTTTTTTTAAAGCTTTTCTATATCTATTATATCGGTTATTTTGATAAGTTTGCCATCCATAGTAAGTAAGTTTAAATTAGTTTTCCCGACAATTGTTTCTTCAACGCTTTTATCTTTAAATGTTATTTTAACTTTGCTTTTATAGATATGATTAGGACTAGCAAATATTTCATTAATTTTTCTATTTATATTAATCGGACTAGCTACATCATGCCGGATTTCATGGTCTATAAAAGATTCTTGAACATTATTTAAAGTTTTATTAATGGGATTAGCATATACTCTAGGTAATTTATCCATAACCTCACCTCACTATATAAGTATGATATTTTTTTTATTTTGATACATAATAAAAATATGAAAACAAAGTATCAAAATATATTCTATTTTTATCTACCTCTTATAATTTTAATGATTATAAGTCTTTTAAATATGCTTAATGCTCCTTTGTTAGATCCTAGTTATCATCTGCACTTTATAAAACAATTAATATGGTATATTTTAGGTTTTATTATTCTTTTTATATTTTCCAAAATAAATATAACAAAAGTTTTTAAATACTCTTTCTATTTTTATATATTCTCACTTATTTTACTTATCTTAGTTCTATTAATCGGCAAAGAAATAAATGGTGCTAAAGCTTGGTTTACTTTTAAATTTTTTTCTTTTCAGCCTAGTGAACTTATGAAACTAGCCTTAGCTCTTACTTTAACTAATATGGCTTTTAATAGTAGAAATAGTTCTAATGATTTAACTTTAATTTTAAAAGTTGTTCTTTTAACTATTATTCCTAGTATCTTTATTTTTTTAGAACCTGATACAGGAGCTATAATCTTTTTATTTATTATTGCTTTTATAATTCTTTTTCTTTCTTTAAAACATAAATGGTGGTTATATTTACTAATAGGTCTTGTTTTATTTATTTTAACTTTATTTATTATTCTTTATTTTAATAATAAAGATCTTTTAATAAGCATTCTTGGGACATCTTTTTTTTACCGCATGGAAAGACTTATAACTTTTACCACTAATAGTAGTTATCAATTAGAAAATGCCTTAACAGTTATTGGCTCATCATCTTTTTGGGGTACAGGTTTACATAAGATTAGTCTTTATATACCTGAGGCTCCTACCGATTTTATATTTGCTTTTACAATTGGTAATTTTGGCTTAATTACAGGTCTAATAGTTCTTCTATGCTACTATATAATCGATATTTATTTAGTTAAAATATTTTTTAAAGTTAAAAATAGCTTAGTTAAATTATTTTTAGCCAGTTTTTTAGCTATCTTCTTTTTTCAACAATTTATAAATATTAGTATGAATTTAGGCTTACTTCCTATCATTGGTATTCCTTTACCCTTCTTAAGCTATGGTGGTTCAACAATTATTATATACTTTCTATTTTTAGGTATAATATTAAATCTTTTAAAGAAAGAATTTATAAATTATGTAAATTAAAAACTAGGAATTAAACCTAGTTAATAATAATGGGGATAAGGAACATAGTAACTATAAGAATTATTATAGTATGGAGCATTTGGATAATAATTTGGGCGACCATAGTTTCCTGGAGCTACATTATAAATTGGGCGAGGTCTTGTTAAGCCCACTGCGGCTCCACCCACTAAAGCCCCTGTTAAAAAAGGAAAGAAAAATTGGCGATCTCCTCCATTATAAAAATTATTATTATAGTTAAAACGTGGATTATTATACATAAAAAAGACTCCTTTCATATCTTAAAATATGCTTTTGAAGTCTTTTGTTTTAATTTATTAGCCTAAGATAAATAAATAGTAATTCTTTTTACCTTTTTTAATTAAAATAACTTGTTGGTCAATTGCATCTTCTTTAGTAATAACTTTATTTATATCAGTTACTTTTTGATTATTAAGACTAATAGCATTTCCCGTGATTAATTCTTTAGCTTCTCTTTTACTTTGACAAACTTGATTGTTAACTAAAACATCTATTAATAATTCTTGTTCTTGAATCTTAAATGTTGGTAAATCTTTTAAACTAGAAATAATATCTGTACTAGATAGTTGCCATATTTTATCCGAGAATAATGATTCGCTAACTTTTAAAGCGTGTAAATATTCATTCTTGCCATGAATATCCGTGATTATTTCTTCGGCTAAACGTTTATGAGCTTCTCTTTTTTCTGGTTCAAGCTCAAGTTTTTTAGCATATTCAAGGATTTCTTCTTTTGATAAGAATGTTAATTTCTTTAAATAATCAATAATCATTTTATCTTCTAAATTAATTAAATATTGATATAATTCATAACTAGAAGTTTTATTAATATCTAACCATAAAGCATTGCCTTCGGTTTTACCAAATTTTTTTCCTTGCGAATCAGTTACTAAAGGCATAACCATTCCATAGGCCGTTTTTCCTGTGACTTTTCTAATTAGCTCAATACCTGAAGTTATATTACCCCATTGGTCAGACCCCGCGACTTGTAAAGTACAATCTCGAGTTTGAAATAAGTGTAAAAAATCTAAAGCTTGTAAAATCATATAAGAAAACTCTGCATAAGTAATACCAATATCTAAACGAGATTTGACTTTATCTTTAGCTAACATATAATTAACATTAAAATGTTTACCATAATCTCTTAAAAAATCAATAACATTAATATCTTTAATCCAATCATAATTATTAACTACTTCAAAACCAAAGATTTTTTCGGCTTGTTTTTTTAACCCAATAAAGTTTTTTTGAACCTCTTCTTTACTAATCATTGGTCTTTCACTAGTTGGCTTAGGATCACCAATTAAACCCGTAGCTCCCCCTACTAAAAGAATAGGATGATGGCCGGCTTTCGCTAACCTTTTAGAAATTAAAAATGATGAATAATGCCCAATGTGCATAGAATCAGCGGTTGGATCAGTCCCTATATAAAAGGTAAGACCTCCTTCATTTAATTTTTGAATTAATTCGGGATCAGAGATATCTTGAATTAATCCCCGCCATAAAAGATCTTCGTATAAATTCATTTTTCCTCCTTATAAAAATATTCATAAATTAAGTTTAAGGGCGAGTTTTCCCGCGGTACCACCTTAATTTATGAATACTATATTCACCTTTAAAATCTTAACGCGATTTAAACGAGGCAACTCCAGAGTTGTAAATTCTATCTTCGTTGCTTAAATCTATTATATCTTATGATTAAAGAAAAAATCAAGTCTACTTTTTTAAGTTTTTATTTAAAGTAAGTTCTTTATTAGTTGTTAAATTTAATGTTTCTCGAAAAATTTCTTTTACTTTTTCTGGTTCAGATACCATTTCATATTTTGTATAATATTCTATTATTTTATTAATTGCCTCTTCAATATTACTAAATTCGGCATATTCAAACTTATTAAATCTGTCTATTATATAAAATTTAAAGATTATCTGATTATCTTTAATACTTTCTTCTAAACAAAGATCACCTTGACCATAATCAACACATATACCTAAATAAGGTAATTCCCTTAAGTCAGTTTCCTTTCTTAATCTTTGATAAATAATATCATTATTTTCTATTGTAAAATAGATTCTTTCATTTTCACTATGACCAATTACCTCATCAAAAGATTCATTTGTTAACTTTTCTTTATGCAAGTTATTTAAATTAATTTTAGGCATATTTTAATCACCTCTTAGATTTATTTTTCTAAAGCTTTTACCATTTCTTTTGGTTTTAAATAATTTATTATGTCTTCTTCCTTAATATGATCTAAATCATAATTATTGTTGATAAGAAAATCTTTAAACTTAGTCATGATATTTATTTCTAATTCATTTAATCTATAACCTAAAATATTTGCACAAGTATTTATACTAACTTTAGGATTAGGCCAAACATTAGGAATAATCATATTTAAGTTATTATAAGTTGTTCCAATAATTAAAGTATTACTACTTTTATATATTTTTCTAAAAATATTTATTACATCCGGCGATTGATAAATTAAATCACTATTTAATTCATTTAAAATAATGCTATCACTAATTATACCGATATATTCATAGGTATTTGTTCCTTTGCTTTTATTACTTTTACCAAAATAACTAGCTATTTTAATAATCTTAAGATTTTTATTTAAAGTTTTACTTAAGATATCTAATAGACTTAACCAATGTTCATATTGATTTGCTCTTTTTAATTCATAACTATTCTTGCTTTTTCTTAAGCTTAAAGATAATTGTTCACTAAATTCTTGGAGTATTTTAGCCATTTCATGTAATTTTAAACTTAATAATCTTCGATTATTAAATGTTTCTTGATAAATTTGTTCTTGTTCTTTAAAATAAATTAAACATTCATAATAAAGACTTAAATCTTCTTTAGTTATTTGTCTTTCTTCTCCTCCTAGATAATGCTTTGGATAACACATTAAAGTTATCATTTCTAATCTTTTAAATTTTTCTTCCATAACATAACCTCCCTTATATGGAAAATTAAAAACACTTCGAAAATGGAAGTGTTTATTTAAATAAATATACTTTGGCTTTATTATAATATTGATAACCTGATATAACTGAGAAAATAGTTGCCATAATTAAAAGAAAATCACTCATGGGAACGCTTATTAATTCAAATGGTAAATTACTAAATAAGGTTAGAACTAAACCTACCATCATACAAATTGTTTTAATTTTGCCTAACATAGAAGCAGCAACAACTTTACCATTATTACCACTGATCATTTTACAAGAATCAACAATTATATCTCTTGTTATTATAACAACTGGAATAATTATAGAAATCATTCTTTCATAAGCTAATATTATAAGTAAACCATTAACTAGGATTTTATCCGCAATGGCATCGGCAACTTTACCAAAGTCCGTAACCATATTATTCTTACGAGCTAAATAACCATCAAGAAAATCTGATAAAGAAGCTATTATAAATAAAATGCCTGCGATAATATACTTTAAATTAATGGGGATATTTCCTACTAAATAAGTGGGAAATTCTATTCCTAAATGATACCAAGGTAATACTAACATAATAAGGATAATTATTCCTAAAAAAATTCTTCCTAAAGTTATTTTATTTGGCAAATTTAATTTCTTCATTCTATCCTACTTTCTATAGCTTATTTCATGGGTTTCATTTTGCCCAACAGTAATTTGTTTAATACTCCATAACATAACAAATAAAACCATTAATAAAATCACAATATAAATTATTACATAAACATAATTATGATATTTTTTACTTTGTTTTGTATATGGAGATGCTATTTTTTCTTCTTTTTCTTCTTCCTTAATTTTAAGTTCAATAGTCTTTTCTATCTCTTTAATGGGAATTCTTGATGTATATTCAAACATATATTCATTAAATTCATCAATTATTTTAGTAGCATCAATTCCTAAATATTTGGCATAGGTACTAAGATATTCTTTTAATTCATAAATATCTTTAAAAGCACCAACGCGACCATCTTCGATATTTTCTAACATCTCTACTTTAATATTTAAGTCCTTACTAACTTCTTCTAAACTAAGACCTGATGTTTCTCTGGAAGTTTGAAACAACTCGCCTATTTCATTCAAAACAAAAATTCACATCCTTTATTAAAATAATAAATTCTTATAAGCCATGTTCTGTCCTTATCTAAAAGATAAGGGGCAAATATTTATCTACACTTTTACAAGTGTTCTTAAGTTAAATTTAATTCTCTAACTTAAGACTCCCCGACCATAATTTGGGTTTCTCGCTCGTGGGGTTTACCGCGTTCCACTTTACTTGTTTCCAAGTAAACTCGTCTCTATGGCACTTTCAATCTTACTTTACCAGTTAAGGTATTTTAGATGCCGTTAGCAATTTGCTACCCTAAGTTATTTTTTCCTTAGGCACGAACACTACTACCATTTCAGGATAGTGCGAGCATGGACTTTCCTCGACATATTAATTTTATGCAGCATTTGCCCAGAATCTACTATTCTTCTTTACCATATACAACTTTTTCGAGTTGACTGATTCTTTTTAGAAGGTCGACATTATTAATTGTTCTTGTTGGCATGTCTTCACTAGCCGAAATTTCTCCTTGTAATCTTCTAATTTCTTGTTTTAATTTCATATTATCATCTGTTAAATCTTTGATATCTTTTTCTAAAGTTTTGATAATATTATTAAATTCTGTATAATCTCTGATAACCATATCTAAATATTTATCTACTTCTTGGGGTCTATATCCCCGCGTATCAATATTAAATTGTTTTTCTAAAATATCATCTACTGTTAAATATAAACGATCATTATACAAAATACACACCTTCTAACATCTAAATTATATCGTATATTCTTCTTTTTTGTCAACCACCCCTTATTTCTAATATTTGGCTATTTTTAATTTAATAGTTGATTCTTGAAGGGCTTCTAATCTTTCTTCATTATTTCTTGTCCATAGTAAATCAAAGACATTTAATAGTTCTTTTCCTAACTTAGCTACAAAGTTTCTAACCTTCTCTAAATTTTCTTCATTTACACTACTTAGGTAAGATACTAAAACATATTTATTAGCTAAGTTTAATGAATTTATTTGTTGTTCGGTATAATTATCACTTAAAATATCTTCAATGGTTATTTGGGGTGTTTTACAAAATTCGGTAAATTATTTAGTTATATCTTCACCTATTAAACAACGTAACATTTCCGGATTTCTTGTTTGGTATAGCATCTTGGAAGCCATTTCCCATTTTCGCGGGTCAGCATTTGGTTTTACTCCATCATATTCACTTCTTAAAGAAACACCATTTTTATAAATTATATAAGCTATAATAGTCGGATGAATATTATTTTGACTAGCCCAATTTAACCATTTATCGGTTGTTGTATTGATATAAACATGGGCAAACCGGTTAAATAAAGGTTCAGCAATTTG
>CANQIU010000018.1 GCA_947624145.1 uncultured Bacilli bacterium
AGGTTATAATTATTTAGTTTTAAATGATGATGTTTATTTATATACAGGTATTACTTCTGTTTCCTCAGATGAATCTAATTTAGGTTTTGTTTTAGTTAATATGCGAACTAAAGAAACAAAATTTTATACTGTTCCGGGCGCGGAAGAATATAGTGCTATGGCTTCGGCTGAAGGGTTAGTTCAAGAAAAAGGTTATACTGCCTCTTTCCCTTTATTAATTAATCTTAATAATAAACCAACATATCTTTTAAGTTTAAAAGATGCCGCGGGCTTAGTTAAAATGTATGCTTTTGTCGATGTTGCCGATTATCAAAAAGTTGTTGTTAGTGAAGTTTCTTTAGGAATTGAAGCTGCAGCGCAAAAATATTTAGGTGATGAAAATAACTATAATGAAAATGATTTAAAAGAAGAAACAGTTGTTATTACTAACTTAACAGAAAAAGTTTTAAATGGTAATACGATCTATTACTTTAAAGATAGTAATAATAATGTTTATTCCGTAAATCTAAATATTAATCAAAGTATATTACCTTTTATAAAGAATAATGATAAATATATCATAAAATATTATGATAAAGAAATAAGAGAAATAATAGCGATTAGAAAGGATAATAATGAATAAAGATAAAATTATAGAATTAATTACTATTAATAACGAAAAATTAAATAAGATAAAGGAGCATCTTTGACTTAAAACAAAAAGAAGAAGAAATTAAAGAATTAGAAAGTAAAGAAAAAAAGGAAAATTTTTGGCAAAATCCCGATTCTTTAGAAATATCTAAAAGATTAGCTAATTTAAGAAGGGAAGTAGCTAGTTTTAAAAGTGTTCAAACTAAACTGGAAGAAATTCAAGAATTTTTAGATGATGTCGATTATTTATCTTTAGTCGTTGATGAATTAGACCAAATAACTAAAGATATAGCTTATTTAGAAGAAGAAACATTATATGCTCAAGAATTTGACCATTTAAATTGTTATTTAGAAATTCATCCAGGGGCTGGGGGGACAGAATCTTGTGATTGGACCTTAATGCTTTTAAGAATGTATGAAAGATTTTGTGAAAAAAATGATTTTGCTTATGAAGAAATTGATTTACAAAAAGGGGATGAAGCAGGGCTTAAAAGCGTTACTATAAAAATTAAAGGGGATAAAGCCTATGGTCTTTTGAAAAATGAATCTGGTGTTCATCGTTTAGTGAGAATTAGTCCTTTTGATTCTGGTCAAAGAAGACATACTTCCTTTGCCGCGGTATCTATTACGCCGGAGTTTAAAAATGATGTTAATATTGAACTAAAGGAAGAAGACTTAAAAATCGATGTCTATCACTCCAGTGGGGCAGGTGGTCAATCGGTTAATACAAGTAACTCCGCGGTTAGAATTACCCATATACCTTCGAAGATTGTGGTATCTTGTCAAACGGCAAGAAGCCAACTTTTAAATAAAGAACAAGCTCTAACAATGCTTAAAAATAAGTTATATTTAAAAGCCTTAGAAGAAGAACAAAAAAAGGTAAATGATTTAAAGAATACGGATATAGCCATTAACTTTGGTAGTCAAATAAGAAGTTATATCTTAGAACCTTATAAACTAGTTAAAGACCATCGCACAGGCTATGAAAGTAATGAACCGGATAAAATATTAGATGGCGAAATAAAAGAAATGTTAATTTATAACTTACAAAATATTAAAGGTGGTGCCAAGTGAAAGAAGTTTTAACTTTTTTAAATCAAGAAATTAAAGATAATTCTTGCCTAGTCTTAGCTTTAAGTGGCGGACCAGATTCGATGTGTTTACTTCATCTCTTACTTACTATCCAAAAGACTAAAAACTTAAAAATAGTTGTTGCCCATGTTAACCATCGGGTTCGTAAAGAAAGCGATACGGAAGAATTATTTTTAAAAGACTATATAACTAAATTAAAATTAGATTTAGAAATAAAACATTTTGAAGAATATAAAAAAGAAGTCTTTAAAGAAGGAATAGCGCGGGAAAAAAGATATAATTTTTTAGAAGAAGTTGTAAAAAAATATCAAGCCCACTATCTTTTAACGGCCCATCATGGCGATGATTTAATGGAAACTATTCTAATGCGTTTATCTCGGGGAAGTAATTTAAAAGGATATATAGGAATAAAAGAAAAGCAAATTAAAAACAACTATCTTATTTTAAGGCCTTTATTAAAAGTTAATAAAGAAAGTATTATAGAATATAATAAGAATAATAATATTCCGTATTTTTTAGATAAATCGAATAATAATAAAAAATATACTAGAAATAGATATCGATTAGATATCTTACCTTTTTTAAAAAAAGAAAATAGTAATATTAATTTAAAATATTATCAATTTAGTAAAGAATTAGAAGATTATGATCTATTTATAACTAATTATATTAATGAACATAATTATATAGAATCTAATTATTTAGATTTAATAAAAGTTAAAAATGAATCTTTATTTATTAAAAGAAAATGTTTAGAATTATTAATTAGAAATGTTCAAGATAATGATTTATTAGATATTAGTAAAGCTCAATTAGAAGAAATATTAAAAGTCTTAGATAAGAATGGTAATAAAGAAGTTAATTTAAACAATAATTATATTGCTTTAAAAGAATATAATAAATTATCAATTCAAAAAAAAGATTTAAAAAAAGAATTTAGTTATATTATTGACCAAAATATTTATACGGATAATTGGAATATTCTAAAAGAAGATAATATTAAGTATTATAGTTCTAATAATATTGTTTATTTAGATTCAAAAGAATTAGCTTTACCCTTAATAGTTAGAAATAGACATAATGGGGATAAGATGCTTGTTAAGAATTTAAATGGGCATAAAAAGATTAGTGATATTTTGATTGATGAAAAGGTAGATATTTCTAAAAGAAAAGATATTTTAGTCGTTGTAGATAGTAAAAATGAAGTAATTTGGGTTCCAAGTTTAAAAAAATCGCAATTTTGTAAAGACAAAGATGAAAAATATGATATAATATTGAAATATGAGGTGAAGAAAAAATGAATATAAAAAAGCAAAATGATCGATTTAAGAATATTTTGCCTTATGTAATTTTGTTTTTAGTAGTTATAGCTGTATTTTTTACGCTTAATTTCCAAGGCTCTAAAGTTAATGAACTTTCAACAGGGGAATTAATTACAGAGTTAAAGGAAAATAATGTTACGGAAGTAACTCTAATGCCTAAGAGTGATGAAGGAATTTATTATATTGAAGGTAAATTAGAGGGATATAAAAGATCCGAAATATTTAGAACTAAAGTTGTTAGTGCTGAATTAGAAAATGTTATTACCATGATTAATGATAATAATATTAAGTATGAAACAGAATCTGATCCAGGTGGAAATATTATTTGGGATATTATTATTAATGTTTTACCAATAGTTATTATGGTAATCATTATGTATTTTCTATTTTCCAAAATAGCTAGTTCTAATAAGAATTCGATGGATTTTGGCCGTAGTAAAGCTAGATTAAGTAGTGATAAAGATAAGAAAAACTTTAAAGATGTTGCGGGCTTAACTGAAGAAAAAGAAGAAGTGGCCGAACTTATTGATTTTCTTAAAAATCCTAAGAAGTTTGAAAAATTAGGAGCAAGAATTCCTAAAGGTGTTTTACTTGTTGGTCCTCCGGGAACTGGTAAAACATTACTTGCTAAAGCTATCGCGGGCGAAGCTAATGTTCCTTTCTTCTTTATCAGTGGTTCTGATTTCGTAGAACTATTTGTTGGGGTTGGTGCATCCCGGGTTCGGGATATGTTTAAAGAAGCTAAAAGAAGTGCTCCATGTTTAATTTTTATTGATGAAATTGATGCCGTCGGTCGCGAAAGAGGGACTGGCTTAGGTGGAGGCCATGATGAAAGAGAACAAACCTTAAACCAATTACTTACGGAAATGGATGGTTTTGGCGAAAATGAAGGTATTATCATTATTGCTGCTACTAATAGGCCTGATGTTTTAGACCCAGCTTTACTTCGTCCAGGACGTTTTGATAGACAAGTCACAGTTAGTTTGCCTGATGCCAGTGGTCGTGAAGAAATTTTAAAAGTTCATGCTCGAAATAAAGTTTTAGGCAAAGATGTAAATCTTAAAAACTTAAGTCAAAGAACTCCTGGTTTCTCTGGAGCGGACTTAGAAAATCTTCTTAATGAAGCCGCTTTACTGGCCGTTAGAAGAAATAAAAATGAAATAACCATGGATGAAATAGATGAGGCAACCGATCGAGTTTTAATGGGACCAGCGAAAGTAACTAGAAAAATAACCGATAAAGAAAAACGGTTAGTAAGTATCCATGAATCTGGTCATGCTGTGATTGGTTTAAAACTTGAAGATGCCCAAGAAGTTCATAAGATTACGATTATTCCTCGGGGTATGGCGGGTGGATATACTATGATGCTTCCTAAAGAAGAAAAAATCGCCGTTTTAACCAAGAAAGAATTATTAGCTCAAATAACTGGCTTATTAGGAGGTCGCGTTAGTGAAGAAATGTTCTTAAAAGAAATATCAACGGGAGCTTCTGATGACTTAAAAAGAGCTACAAGAATTGCTCGGAGTATGGTTACCGAATATGGTATGAGTGAACTTGGTCCTATTCAATATGAAGAAAAAAGCGAAGGCGTTTTCTTAGGTAGAGATTATACAAAGAGTAAGAATTTCTCTGACCAAGTTGCTTTAGAAATTGATGAACAAACAAGAAAAATCATTGAAGAATGCTATGAAAAAGCTAAGAAAATAATTAAAGAAAATGAAAAATTAGTTATGCAACTTAGTGATGCTTTAATGAAATATGAAACTATTACTAAAGAACAAATTGAATCAATTGTCAAAACTGGTAAAATTAAACCAGAACTAATGGAAGAAAGTTCAAACGAAACCGAAGAAAAAGATAATAAGAAAAGTAAAAAGAATAACGAAAGACAAGGAAGTGAATAAATATGTTAGAAACAATTTTAATTATTTTGTCTATTTTAATAATTGCTTTAGTTCTTTTACAAAGTAATAAAGCAAGTGATGCTGGCCAAATTATAACTGGTGGAAATGATGCTTTATTTCAAAATATGAAAGAAAGAGGCTTAGAATTATTTATTACGAGATTAACTCTTGCTTTAGGTATTATATTCTTTGTTATTTCCTTTATCTTATTTATGATTTAATTAATAACTCTAGAAATAGAGTTATTTTTTTAATCTTCTAGAATTGACTTGGGGTAAGGCTTACGGATATCCGTTAAACCTAAGATATAATCAGTAGAGGTCTTATAATAACGGGCTAATTTTTTAAGTAAATCAATTGGTAATTGTCTTCTTTCCAGTTCATAATAACTATAAGCTACTTGCGATACATTAAGTATCTTAGCTAAATCACTTTGCTTTAAATCATTATCTTCTCTTATTTCTTTTAATCTTAACATTAGTAAACACCTACAAATAATTTTAATTTAAAACAAACTGTTATATTGATTTTTAAAACAAAATGTTTTAAAATGTTAGTATATTAAGATAAAGTAGGGAAGGAAAAAAGATGAAAAGAAATTTAAAATTATTTATACTTAGTATATTAATAATAGGTATTTCTATTATATTAATTAATTATAAAAGAATTAATAATAATTTATTAGAAAATAAAGAAGAAGATAAGAAAGTTATTTATAATGGTATAGCGATAATGTTAGAACAAGAAGATGATAATTATACAGAAGCTAAGGATAATTCTTGGCAAAATGATGAATATGAATTTAATAAAGATTTAAGCAAATGTGAAAATGGCGGAATTCTTTCCTATAATTCAAGTACTCATAAAATAACATTAAAAGCTACAGGTAGTGATAGATGTTATGTGTATTTTGATAAAACTATAATTGCTAAAAATATCGAAAAATTAGTTAATGATGCGAAATCTATGACTTCTTTATCAAAAGATGAAAATTACAATAATAAAGCATATTCAGGCGAATTAGTTTATCATGATGGAACATATAAAGATACAATTGGAAGCACAGTATTAGATGCCGCAGATGGAGGCTACCGTTATTCCGGAGATAACCCCAATAACTTTGTTTGTTTTGGCTCTGGCGCTGAAAATTATAATTCGAATGGAGGAACCTGTGAAGATAAAAATTTATATCGAATTATAGGAATAGTGCCAGTAGAAACAGCAGATGGTAATAAACAAAAATTAATTAAATTAATTCAAAGTGAGTACGTCACTCATGAGCAATTAGGTAAGGATAAAGCTGATGGAAAACCAAACACAAATAATAATGAATTTACATCATATAAAAGAATAAAGTCTATCCCAACGGAAGGCTTTCGTTGGAATGATATATATGATAATACATGGGATACTTCCACATTAAAAATAGCTTTGAATGAAGAATATATAAAATATTTACAAGAAAATAATAATGATACAACATGGACAAATAAAATAGAAAATGTAAAATGGAATGTTGGTGGTCTAACTAATGATCAAAGAATTAATCTAGCAGTAGGCGAAATAAAGAAAATCGTAGAAAGTGAAAACGATGAGGTTTCGGCACAAATAGGCTTAATGTATTTACATGATTTTGGCTTTGCCAGTGATAAAAGTAATTGGAATATACAAATGAGCAATAGTCCTGAAAACAATAAAAATCAAAATTGGTTATTCAACGGAATTGACGAATGGACAATAACTCGTTGTATAGATAATAATTATAGTATTATTAATTTTGATTGGGATGGTTCTACAGGTAATCAAACTGTTTTTTATAGTCCTACTGTTTTACGTCCTACCTTCTATCTAAAACAAGATGTCGAATTAATTGGGGGTAATGGTACAGCTTTAACTCCTTATAAAATTAAAATAGATAATTAACAAGTAAGCCATAAGTTTTACTTGTTTTTGTTTTAAAAAGTTAATAAATATGGTAAACTAATATTGTGATTATATATGAATAATAAAGGTTTTACATTAATTGAAATTATTATAGTTATAGCTTTATTAGGAACACTTAGTGTTGTTATAGGTGTTAATATGACTAAATCTTTAGATAGTCAAAATGAAAAGACTAAAAAAGAATATAGACAAAGACTAGAAAATGCTGCTTGTATATATGTTGATCATAAGAATATTGATATCTCATCTTGTACAATTAGTAGTACTAGTAATAATTGTAAAGTTAGTATAAGTAGTTTAATTAGTGAAGGGTTAATTGATAAAACTATAAGTAATCCATATAGTGAAACTAAAGGTAAAGTTGAAAGTGATACTAATATAATAAGAGTATATATGGATAGTAATAAAGTTAAAAATTGTGAATATATGGGCGGGGATTAAGAATGAATGAAAGTATTGTAAAAGTTCTTGAAGATGTAACTAAAGCCAAATCTATTATTGAAATATATGATATGTTAGATTTACATGGGATAGAAGATCAAGAAAGATTAGAAAATGCTTTAAGAGAATTAGTAGAAACAGGTATTATGCATGAAACTAAGAAACATGAATATCTTTTAATGAAAAATTGCACTTCTTTAAAAGCTGGGAAAATTAGTATTAATAAATCTGGTAATGGTTTTGTGGATATTGAAGGACCGGAAGATGTTTTTGTTAGAGAAGAAAACTTAAATAAGGCAATAAATAATGATATTGTAGAAATAGATATGTTTTCGAATCATGGACAGTTGGAAGGAAAAGTTATAAGAATTTTAAAAAGAGATTTAAAGAATATTGTTGGGGAAATGGTTAAATTTAAAAATAAGTTAATCTTTAAACCTGATGATGAAAAATTAAATATCGTTATTAGTTTAACTAAAGAAAGTACTAAACAATGTGTTGAAGGGCATAAAGTTGTTGTTAATATCTTAAAAGAATTAGGAAATAATCATTATTTAGGGGCAGTAATTAAAATAATTGGTCATAAAAATGACCCAGGGGTTGATATTATTTCCATTGCTTTACGCCATGGCATAGAAATTGAGTTTAATAATGATGTTTTAGAAGAACTTAAAAGTATTCCTGCAGAAGTCTATCCCAAAGATAAAGAGGGAAGAAAAGATTTAACAGAGGAAATGATTTTTACTATTGATGGAGCGGATACCAAAGATATTGATGATGCCATAAGTTTAGAAGAAGTTAATGGTCTATTTCGTTTAGGTGTTCATATTGCCGATGTTTCTTATTATGTTAAAGTGGGAACTAAGCTTTATGAAACAGCCTTAATGCGGGGAACTTCTAGTTACTTAGCTGATACCGTTATTCCAATGATACCTCATCAACTATCTAATGGCATATGTTCTTTAAATGAGGGGGTTGAAAGACTTACAATTAGTTGTGTTATGGATATAAATTATCAAGGTAAAGTTGTTGATTATGATATATTTCCTTCGGTTATTAAGTCCCAAAAAAAGATGACTTATACTTGTGTTAACCAAATATTAAAAGAAGGAATTGTTCCTAAAGGTTATGAACCATTCGCGGATAAGCTTAAAAAAATGCAAGAACTTGCCCATATCTTAAGAAAAGAACGAATGGCTCGAGGTTATATTGATTTTGGTTTAGATGAAGCTAAAATTGTTCAAGATGAAAGTGGGAAAGCGATAGATATTGTAAGAAGAGTTCAAGACGAAGGCGAAAAACTAATTGAAGACTTTATGATCGTGGCTAATGAAACGGTCGCAACACATGTTTCTAATATGGATTTACCATTTATTTACCGGGTTCATGATGTGCCTAATCCCGAAAAACTAGAATCATTTATGAACTTAGTTAAACTATTAGGTTACCAAATAAAAACGGATATTCATAAAATAACGCCTATAACCATGCAAAAGATTTTGGCCGAATTAAAAGATAAAAAAGAATTTGCTATTCTATCTGATGTCCTTTTAAGAAGTATGAAAAAAGCTATCTATAGTCCTGTTAATATAGGACATTTTGGTTTAGCTAGTAAAAACTATACGCACTTTACAAGTCCTATTAGACGTTTTCCTGATTTAACTGTGCATCGGTTACTTCGTACCTATTTTTTTGAAAATGATTTAAGTATGGAAACCTTAAACTTTAATAGCAAATATTTAATTGATGTAGCATCTATTGCTTCGGATACGGAAGTGGCAAGTCAAGAAGCCGAAAGAGATGTTAACGATATGAAAATGGCCGAATATATGGAAGATAAAATAGGTAATGTTTATGAAGGAATCATCAGTGGTGTTACAAACTTTGGTTTCTTTGTTACCTTAGATAATTTAGTTGAAGGCTTAGTTCATATTAGTACTTTAAAAGGTTATTATAACTATGTAGCCGAACAATTAAGTTTAATTAAAGAAGATAATACTAATAAATATCGTTTAGGAGATAAAGTAGTAATCATTGTCACCGGAGCTAATAAAGAAAATGGCACAATTGATTTTGAACTATATACGGAGGACATTGATGGAAATAAAGAATAAGAAAGCTTACTTTAATTATTTTATTGAAAAAGAAATAGAAGCAGGTCTAGTTTTAGTTGGTAGTGAAATAAAGTCTATTAGAAATGGTAAATGTAATATAAATGATGCTTATATAAGAATTAAAAATAAAGAAGTTAGTATCATAAATATGTTTATAGATACATATAATGAAGCAAGTATTAATAATCATGAAGTAACAAGAGAAAGAAAACTATTACTTCATAAAAAAGAAATAAAAACTTTATTAGAAAAAGTTAAACAAGAAGGATATACAATTGTTCCTTTAAAATTATATTTTAAAAAAGATTATGCTAAATTATTAATTGGTATTGGTAAAGGTAAAAAAATATATGATAAAAGAGAAACAATTAAAAAAAGAGATTTAGAAAGAACAAATAAGGGAGCTTGGTCAATTTGAAAAAAGTTATAATTATTATCTTACTTTTATTAATTGGAGCTAGTTTTAGTATTGGCAGTTATTTTTTATATCAAAAGTATTTTAAAGAACAAGAAAAAGAAGATGTAGAAGAAAAAGAAGTTTTAAAAGAAGTTCCTAAATTAAAGATTATTGATGTTAATTCTAAGTCACGCCCTATTGCTGTTATGATTAATAATCTTAGTACGGCCCGTCCTTATCAAAGTGGCTTGCAAGATGCTTATTTAATATATGAGATTATCGCGGAAGGTGGAATTACAAGATTTATAGCTTTTTTTAAAGACCAAGATACCGAAAGAATTGCCTCAGTTAGAAGTACACGACCTTATTTTTTAGATTATGTTTTAGAAAATGATGCTATATTTGTTCATTGGGGTTGGTCCACGCAAGCTTATCAAGATATAAAATCATTAAAAATAGATAATATTGATGGTATATCTTATGAAAATAAATATTTTAAAAGAGATAATACTTTAAATGTGGCCGTTGAACATCGGGGATATACATCAATGAGTTTAATTAACAAAGCTATTAATGATTTAAATTATCGGCAAGAAACTAATCAAGATTTACTATTTAATTATAGTGTTGATGAAATAGATTTAAGCTTAAAAGAAGAGGCCATAAAAGCCGAGAATATCGATATTAAGTTTTCTAGTAGTACCACTACTAATTATCAATATGACAATGATACTAAAACTTATTTAAGAAGTGTTAATAATAAAGCTAATATAGATTATATTACTAAAAAACAATATTATTTTAAAAATATTATAACTTATCAAGTTAAAAATACGAGTATTTCTAATGATGATAAAGGAAGACAAAGTCTAAGTAATATTGGTTCAGGAAATGGTTATTATATGACTAATGGTTATGCTATTCCCATTAAATGGGAAAAGAAAACCAGAAGTAGTCAAACTAAATATTATGATTTAAATGGGGAAGAATTAATAATTAATGATGGTAATACCTTTGTGGAAATTCAACCCCTAAATCAAAGTTTAAGTATTAAATAAAGGAGGATAATAATGAATAGATTTACCGGT
The DNA here is from genome assembly GCA_947624145.1 of uncultured Bacilli bacterium. GTDB lineage: Bacteria > Bacillota_I > Bacilli_A > RF39 > UBA660 > Onthocola_B. The sequence goes on from CANQIU010000018.1 coordinate 10,933, forward strand.
TTTATTGTTAATCATTATACGTGGTTTTTATTTATATCTATTGCTTTAATATTAGCTTTAATAGGTTATTTTGTTGATTTAAAAAGAGCCAAGAAGAATATCTATAAAATAGAAAAGAATAAAAATGAGTTAAATTTTGATAATATTAATGTAGATAATAATGTTTCCCTACAAGCAATGGTTGATAAAAATAAAACCATTAATAATTCTAGTAATATAGAACCACCGGAAAGTTTATAAATAATAAAGTCTTTTTAAAGGACTTTTTATTTTAGGAAATATTTGATATAATATTTAAGCATAAGTTTATTATTAAGGAAGGTGTTTAGATGAACTTAGCTTGGATACTATCTATTCTAACCAAAATATTAGATATATGTTTTGTTTGGATGGCATTTTATTATATTTTAAAAAATGTTAAAAATAATATTAAAATGGTTTTAATATTTAAGGGTGTTGTTTTAATATTAATTGTTAAAATCTTAAGTGATTTATTAAATTTATATACCGTAGGAGTTATTTTAGAATATGCTATTGAATGGGGACCTTTAGCTATTATTGTTATATTTCAACCCGAAATTAGAAGTGTTTTAGAGTCTTTAGGAAGAACTCAATTATTAGGGCGTCATAAGATATTAACCGTTGATGAAAGAGAAAGAGTCGTTTATGAAATAATGCGGAGTGTGGAATATTTAAGAAAAAATAGAATAGGGGCTTTAATTGTTATCGAAAGAGAAATATCTTTAGAAGAATATATTAAAAATGCCACGAAGATTTATGCTGATTTATCAGATTCTTTATTAGAAACCATCTTCTTTCCTAATTCCCCTCTTCATGATGGCGGCGTAATTATTCAAGGTGATCGAATTACTTGTGCTGGTACCGTTTTTCGAACTAGTATGAATCCTAATATTTCTAAAAGACTAGGAACAAGGCATCGAGCAGCTCTTGGAATTGCTGAAGAAAGTGATGCCATTGCTTTAGTAGTATCTGAAGAAACAGGAAGATTAAGTATTGCTTGTGATGGAGAACTTCATTACAACTTAGATAGTGATGAATTTAGAATGATGTTAATCGAAGAATTAAAACCAAAAATGGAAGTTTTCTTTGAAGCTGATGAAAATGAATCGGAAGGTGAAGAAGAATGATAACAAGATTTTTTAAAAAGATATATCGTTTTATTGATAAAACGATTATAGTTCCGATTAGTCGAGTTATATATTATTTAAATAAAAAGCTGAAAAAGAATCAAGGGCGTTTAGATAAGATTCTAAATAAACCGAGTTTTTTAGTATATTTATCTTTATCTTTAGCTGTTATAATGTTTTTACTTATTGATTCTAGAGTAATAACTTTAGTGGAAACTGAAGCCGAAGTTGTGACCAATGTTCCGGTTTTAGTTAAATATAATGAAGAAGCTTATGTAGTTGAGGGTGTTCCTGATACGGTAGATATTACTATAACCGGAAGAAAAAGCGATATATATTTAGCTAAATTATTAGGGGAATATCAAGTAGTTTTAGACCTTTCGGAATATAAAGCTAGTGATTCAGCTCATAAAGTTAATTTTACTTATTCTAAATCTATTGATAACTTAGTTTATAAACTTGATCCTTCTTATGTTCAAGTATTTATTAAGAATAAAGAAAGTAGAGTAAAAACCTTAACCACGGACTTACTTAATATTGATGAACTTAATAGTAAGTTAAGTGTTAAATCAGTTACTTTAAATAAGAGTGAAGTAGTAGTTAAAGGTAGCAAAGAAGCTTTAGATGAAATAGCCATGGTAAAAGCTTTAATTGATTTAGGCAAAGAAAATTTTGAAGAAGCAGGAACCTATGATATAACTGATGTCGAAATAGTAGCTTATAATTCTAAAGGGGAAAGACTTAATAATATTGAAATAGTTCCAGAAGTAACTAGTGCAACAATTGTCTTAGAAAGCTATTCTGTAACTGTTCCTTTAGCCGTAGAAACTACGGGTAATCTTTTAGCTGGTCGTTCTATTGCCTCAATTTTAATAAATAATAATTCATCTTTCTCCATTACCATTTATGGGGAAAAAGCCGACATAGATAAAATAACTAGTGTACCCGTAACTATAAATGTTGATGGTTTAGGTAATAATAGTACAAGAAATTATACCGTAAAAATTACTAAACCAGCGGGTGTAAGAGATATGAGTGTTGATAGCGTTAATATAACAGCTACATTTGGGGAAGAAAAACAAAAAACAATTGATATTACTTCTAATATTAATGAACAAAATTTAGCTAGTGGTTTAACTGTTAATAACATCACCGAAGGAAGTATAACGGTTCAAGTTAAAGGTGTTCAATCGGTAATTGATCAAATAGACCTTGATGATATTGAAGCATATGTTGATTTAGCTAACCTTGGTAAAGGAGAACATGAAGTAGAAATCAAAATAAATAATACTAACCCTTTAGTAAGTTATGTTGTATCTAGCCCACTTAAAATAAATATATCTTAGGTAAATATGCGATTTTTAATTTTAAAAATACTATTATGTCTATTACTTTTTAATATAAATACTAATTATAAAAAACCTAGTCCTGATAAGTATTTTCAAGAAATAATTGATTATATAGAAGATAATAATTATCATGTTAGTATTGGTTATAAAAATCTAGATAAGAATATTGTTTATGAATATAATGAAAATAAAATATATTATGGAGCTAGTTTAATTAAAACTCTCGGAGCATTATATGTTTATGAAAATATAGATATAGATAATAATGAAACTTTAAAATCTTGGGTTAATAAAGCTATAAGTGAAAGTGATGATATAGCTTATCATAAGATAGTTAAGGTAGTTGGGTTAAAAAACTTACAAGAGTATGGTAAATCTTTAGGGGCTACTAAAGCTTTAAATCGAGGAATAATTGATGATTATTATGGTAATACTTGGGTGAATGATCAATTAATCTATATGGAATATTTATATAATTTTGTTAATAGTAAACCTAATGGCGAAGAATTAAAAAGTTATTTTATTAATGATTTTTATAATAAAGTAAAATTTGAAGAATTACCAACAGTTATGCATAAATATGGTTATTATGATAAGTATTTTCATGAATCCGCTATTATTTTAGATGATTCTCCTTATATAATTACTATATTAAGTGAAGAATCTAATAAAGTAATAAAAGAAAATGATTTATTATTTCAAGAATTATCCAAAAAATTATATAATTTAAATAATTTAGTAAAAAGGAATTAAGTTTATTTTAGAATTGATTTAGGATAAGGTTTTCTTTCATCGGTTAAACCAATTAAATAATCTATAGAAGTTTGATAAAATAAAGCTAGTTTAACTAAATAATTAATTGGTATAAGCCTTTTACCTATTTCATATTCACTATATTGTTGTTGCTTTATGCCTAGGGCTTTAGCAACTTCTTTTTGATTTAAGTCTTTATCTTCTCTTATTTCTTTTAATCTTTCAATATTCATAGTCTCACCTATAAATATATTTAACAGACAAAACATCTTTTGTATTGAATTTACAAAATATGTTTTGTATAATTTAAATATAAAATAAAGGTGATATAAGTTGAAAAAAGCAATATTAGTAATTATTTTAATATTAAGTTTATTATTTATATTTAAGAAAGATAATAAAGTATTAGAAAGTAAAGAAGAAAATCTAAATAAAATATTAGCATATTATATTGAAGATGAAAGTGGTAGTTATAAAGAAATAGAAACTAATACTTGGGATAAATATATGTATGTTTTTAATGAAGATTTAAGTTATTGTGAAAATGGTAGTAAATTAGCATGGAATAATATAACTAAGAAAATAAACTTAAATATAAATAAAAGTGATAGATGTTATATTTATTATGATAAGATTAAAACAATGGAAGATGTCTGTAGTATAAGAGAAAAACTAACTGAATGTTTAACAAAATTAAATAGTCAATATCCAAGCTATGAAAAAACAGGACTAATCAAACATGATAGTAATTCAGCTGATGAAATGGTTAGAGAATATGGAATAGGCAATGATGATTTAAGATATTCAGGTGACAATCCCAATAACTTTGTCTGTTTTGGCCCAGGAGCAGAAGACTATAGCAATGGAGGAAAAAACTGTCCAGTTGAAAACTTATACCGAATCATAGGTTTAGTAGATGTACCAGACCAAGAACAAAAATTAATAAAACTTATCCAAAGCGAATATGCTACAAAAGAACAGTTGGGTGAAGATACTCCAGGAGGAAATTATATATATCCTAATGATTATGCAAATATAGCAAGAGTCCAAAAAACAAAGCCAGATTATGGTTTTTTATGGAATAAAGAAACAAATATATGGTCAGATGGAAGTTATAATTATTGGGAAAAAGAAGAAAATGGAACAATTAAAAAAGCCTCAATAAATGAAGCTTTAAATGATAATTATATTAGTTATCTAAAAAATAATAATGATAATTTAACATGGGTTGATAAAATTGAAAAAGTAAAATGGAACGTTAGAGGTGGAAGATCGCAAGAAATAAACAATGCAAAAGGCAAAAGTGTATATGAACAAGAAATGAAAATAGCAATAGATAATCAAATTGAAGAAGAGATTGGGCTTATATATGTTCATGATTATGCGTTTACTAGTGATAAAAAAAACTGGAATAGTAAACTATATCCAGATTATAATTCTGATAGCAATCGTCAAAATAATTGGTTATTTAATGGAGTATATGAATGGACTATTTTGCGTTATTATTTAATGACTGGCAATGGATATAGTATTGGCAAAAATGGTCAGGTAAATAGTGGTGAAATAAAAAATAATTTATTTGCTGTTCGTCCTACCTTCTACTTAACTGAAGATATACAATATGCAGGAGGAAATGGTAATGCTTTAACTCCTTATAAAATAAACATATAAAAAAACAAATAAGTTCTTTTAAAACCTATTTGTTTTTTCTTTTATTCATGGTCTTTAAAATCCATGAAATATATTCCTATGTTGATAGCTCCACAGATACCAACAATAGCATATATAATTCTTTCTATTGCCTTCATTCCACCAAAGATAGCTTCAACTAAGTTAAAATCAAATATACCAATTAATCCCCAGTTTAAAGCCCCAATAATAGTGAAAATTAAAGCAATTTTTTGTAATGTTGCCATATCAATCCTTCCTTTACTTTTATTATGGCTAACTTTTTCTTAATTATTCATGTATATTTTAAAAATATTAAAAATATATTTAATTAGAAAAGGGGATTAAATTAATGAAAAAGTATTTAGTATTATTAGGAATAGTAATGTTACTTTCTTTAGGAGGATGTGGAAAGTATACGGTAGGAAATGCTATTAATGATTTTGCTAAGAAAGTAGAAAATAGTAAATCATATAAATTAAGTGGAACAATGGAAATAAATAATGATGAAGAAGTATATACCTATAGTATAGAATCTAATTTTCTAAAAGATGATTATTATAAAGTTATTTTAGTTAATCAAACTAATAATCATGAACAAGTTATTCTTAAGAATATGGATGGACTATATGTTGTAACACCTAATTTGAATAAAAGCTTTAAATTTGATAGTATTTGGCCAGAAAATTCTTCTCAAGCTTATTTATTAATGAATTTAGTTAATGATTTAAAAAATGATGCCGAAGCCTCATTAGAAGAAACAGATAATAATTATATTTTAAAAAGCAAAGTAAATTATCCAAATAATGAAGAACTTGTTTATCAAAAAATAACTTTTGATAAAAATATGAATATTGAAAAAGTAGAAGTATTTAATGAAGAAGATATAGTTAAAATTAAAGTAAATTTTAAAAATGTTGATTTAAAAGCTAAATTAAAAGAAGATGACTTTTTATTAGAAGATTTAATTGATGTTGAAGAAGAAAATAAAGATATTAGTAATAATGATAAAAATTGTGACCAAAAAGAAGGAGAATGTAATGATACCAAAACTAATGTAACTTTAGAAAGTATTATTTATCCACTTTATATTCCGGCTAATACGCATTTAGATAGTAGTGAATCAGTAAGTACAGATGAGGGGGATCGAGTAATCTTAACTTTCGCTGGGGATAAAAACTTTGTAATTGTTGAAGAAGTAGCTCAAGCTAGTAATGAATTTGAAATTATTCCAGTTTTTGGGGATCCACTGATGTTAAATGAAGCTATCGGGGCAATGAGTAGTAACTCAATTAGTTGGCAAGCAAGTGGTATTAGTTATTACTTGGTGGGAAGTGATTTATCCCAAAATGAAATGGTAAATATTGCTAAATCGTTAGGAAATGCGACAACCGTTATTTCGACAAAATAAGCTTTAGGGCTTATTTTTATTTGACTTGCTTTAAAACTTATGATAGTATAGCTAGCTAAGTGAGGGGAATATAAATGAAAAATAGTAATTATGTAGTTAAAAGAGATGATATTTTTGTGGGTGGGGTTGTTGAAATAGAACATCCTGAAAAAAGTGAAGTATATCCCAAGGGAATTTATGAATCAGACTATACTTTACTAGATGATATAGATAAAAAGTCTTCAGAAGCTATAAGCTTTATGTACAAGCAAAAACCTATGGTTGAGTTTTCTATACCGCAATTTAGTTTTAAAAGAAGAATGTTTTTTGTCTTAGATGAAAATCAAAAAGCAAATGATTTATTATATGACGTAATTCCATATCCAATTAGCCTTATAAGTTCTCCCGATGATTGCTTAAAAGCTCATATCGGCGTAGATGGTTATTTTACCTATAAATTAGATAAAGTATTACAATATTTTAATTATCCAGAAATGATGTGTTACGAAGATGTATTAAAAATACAAGAATTATTTATGTATGAATCGCAAATAATTAATAGTGAAGCATTTGGTTTGTATTTATTTCCTAATATGAAAGAAAGAGATGAATTTATAAAGAAATCTCCTTCAGGTGCACTCCATAAACCACCCGAAATGGATACGATAAATAACACCTTTGCAGTTTTAGCTGATGGCCCTATTTCTTATTCATATTATCATGCTTTAAGATTTTTATCTAATCGTAAAGAAAATGGTGTAGAAATTGATTTTTCACTTTTCGCTCCATTTGAAAGAGCTAGAAAATTATCTAAATAAGCTTTAGGGCTTATTTTTATTTGCATTTAAACTAAAGGTTATTGTATAATAAAGACATGGAGGAAAGATTATGGCAGAAAAGAATAAAAGAAAAGATAAAAAAATAGAAAAAAGAATAAAAAAAGAAACAAGATTTAGTAATTTAAATGATGAACAAAAAGAAATAATTAGATTTGGAATTATCGTTGTTGTAATTATTATTTTTGTCGGAATTGTTTATGGGATATCTAGACTAGTTGTTAAAGATAATGAAGAAACTATGACTAAGGATGTTACACCCGGCGAAGTTAATTATGAAATTGTAAGTGTAGGAACAATTCTTAATAGACCTCAAGATAACTATTATGTTGTTGTTTATGATAGTACGAAAAACGAAGCAATATATTATTCGACTTTAATTGAAAAATATAAAGATAAAGATGATTCTTTAAAAATATATTTATGTGATTTAAATAATAAATTAAATTTAGAATATTATGCGGGGGAAGGTAAAAGTAATAAGAATGCTAAAAAGATTGAAGATTTAGCTTTCGATGATTTTACTTTATTAAAGATAAGTAAAGGAAAAATTGTTAAATATTTAGAAACGGTTGAAGATATGAAGAAAGAATGGGATTTATAATTTATCCCTTTCTTTTTTTTAGGCTTCATGCTAAAATTAGTTTAGGGTGGAAAAATGAAAAATAATAAAGGTTTTAGTATATATGCAGTTATTGTAATTATTTTTGTTGTTTCAATAGTCTCAGGAATAACTACTGGAATAATTCTTAAAAATACTTATCATGAAGAATTAATGAATGACAAAGCTCTTAATGAGTTTTTAGATGTTTATTCTAATGTAACTAACAATTATTATGAAGATGTGGATAAAGATGAAATGATTAATGTTGCTTTAGATGCGATGTTAGAATATTTAGGGGATAATTATACTACCTATTTAAATAAAGAAGAAACAGATGCTTTAGAAGAAAGACTTAATGGAACATATAAAGGTATTGGTATAACTATTACCGAAAGAAAGATTGTTGGAGTAACTACGGGAGGACCGGCGGAAAAAGCGGGTTTAAAAATAAATGATGTTATAACGAAAGTTAATGATATAGATGTAACTACGTATGGAGCTGAACAAATATCGAATTTAATTAAAGAATCGAAAGGAAAGATTAGACTTGCTGTTTTAAGAGGGGAAGAAGAAAAAGTATTTGAGCTTGAAGTAACAACCTTAAACAATAGCGAAGTTAGTTGGACTTTAGTGGAAGATTCAACAATTGGTTATATATCTATTCCTATTTTTTCCAGAGGACTTACTAATTATGTATCATCAAGTATTGAGGCATTAAAACAACAAGGGGCGGATCGCTTAATTATTGATTTAAGAGATGATACGGGAGGCTACTTAGATGAAGCTCATGGTGTAGCTAGTTTATTTTTAGAAAAGGGAAAAGTTATTTATTCTTTGGAAGATAAAAATAATAAAACTAATTATTATGATGAAACTACAGATTGTGAAACGATGCCAATCGTAATTCTAATTAATGAAAATTCAGCTTCTGCTTCCGAAATATTAGCCGCGGCCTTAAAGGATAGTTATGGGGCTATCTTGATTGGTACAAAAAGCTATGGCAAAGGCAAAGTACAACAAACTTACACATTAGATAGTGGCGGAATGGCTAAGTTCACCTCTGCTAAATGGTATCGACCTAATGGAAGTTGTATTGATGGAGTTGGGTTAATTCCCGATTATGTTATAGATTTAGAATCTGTATATGATGAAAATGGCAATGTGATAGGTATAAATGATTCCCAATATTCTAAAGCTTTAGAAATAATTAAAAGCTTATAAAAATGTCAAATAATGGTTAAGAAGCAAAATGTTAGTTTTGCTTTTTTGCATTTAATCTAGATTTAGTGTATAATTTGGTTAGGAAGAATGGATTGATTATTATGCAAGTTGGAGATAGATGTGAAGTCCATTGCTATAAACATAATGGTAAAATAAATCAGGCAAGCGATGGGGCAGTAGTTTTAGAAATTAAAGATGACTATATTGTATGTATTAATAATAGAGTGAAGATTACAGAAAGAAATGGGCGAAGTTATTATACAAAAGATCCGGCTATTTTATTTTTTTATAAAGATCGATGGTTTAATATAATAGCCCAAATGAAAACTTTTGGTTTATTTTATTATTGTAATATTGGTAGTCCTTATGTAATAGAAGATAATGTTATTAAATATATTGATTATGATTTAGATTTAAGAGTATTTCCTGATGGCGGGTATCGGATATTAGATATAAATGAATATAAGTATCATAAGAAAATTATGAAATATCCAGATGAGATTGACTATATAATAAAAAAAGAATTAGCTAATTTGATTGAAATGAAAAAAAATAATGAAGGACCCTTTGACAAAAAAGTAATTGAGTATTATACTAAGTTCATTACTCCAGAAGAGTAATGAATTTTTATTTTTCTTTGTGCATATAATAGTTAGGAAGGAAAAAATAGGTATTTTCTTCCTTAAAATGCCAAGAATCGACAAAAATCGAAAAAAAATTAAAAAAAATGAAATTTTTTGTTGACATTGGTCTTTGAGTTTGATATATTACTAGTGCACACAGGAAAAAAGTGCGAATGATCTTTGAAAACTAAGTAAAAAAGTCAATTTTGAGTAGCTTTGGAAAAAACTTAAATTGAAGATTTAAATAATAAATCTTTTTTATTGAGAGTTTGATCCTGGCTCAGGATGAACGCTGGCGGCATGCCTAAGACATGCAAGT
>CANQIU010000019.1 GCA_947624145.1 uncultured Bacilli bacterium
TACATTAGCTGAGTTACAACAACTAAAAAAATAAGTGATAATTCACTTATCTTTTGATATGGCTGTAAATACTAACATTATTTAACGATTACTAATTGCAATCGTTAATTTTCTTTGATATAATTTTTAAAGAATAGGCAAGGTGAATAGTGTGAGTAGTACATTATTAAATAAGTACTTAATAAAAAAGAAAAAAGATTTATTAGAATATGCGAAAATCTTAGAATCATTAATTACTTTAGAAAATAATACTTTATGGAAAAATAAAAGTGAATTTAATTTATATGCTAAAGAAGTAATTAATAATTATGTTAATGATTATTATTTTGATAATAATATTCATCGGGATAATCCCATTGAATATTCTAATGATAATATTAATTCTATTTTAAAATCATTAATTGTATATTGTAAAGAAAATAATAAGTTAGCTTTATTAAATGATAATAAAAATGAAACATTTTTATTATCAGTCATTGTTACAACTAGTGCTTATTTAGATATAGCTACAAATATTGTAGATGGGAACTATTATGATACAAAAGCTAAGTTTAAATACTTATTAGAGTATTTTCAAAAGACTAATATCCTGAAAGTATACATAAATAATAGTAGGTTAATAAGTAGTTTATTTGAGAAGATAAGGAGTAATAGAAGTAGTGATGAAAAGTTCTTTAATTCTTTTGAAGAATTAGAAATAAAGAATAATTATCTTAAAGAAAATGATTATTATCAAGTTGATTTTGAATATAAACTTAAAGGAATATATGATAATAATTTAATTATGAAAATTAAGAAAAATTATGAAGATACTTTAAAAGAAATATCATTAGAATTATTAGAAGTAAGATTGATAAAAGAACTAATAACGAATAATGAAGTAAATAAGTATTTAATAAAAGTAGATAAAGATTTAAATAAAGAAAGTTATCAAAATATAACAGATTCTATTTTAAAAGATTATGTTAAAATAGAAGAAGAATAAAGGGAGATGTGAATTATGAGTAATTATGGAGAATTTTTTACAAAGATGATGGAACCTTTCTTTGAAGGTTTACTAAATATTGTTAAGAGCTTTTTTGCCGGCTTATTTCAAATGTTTAATATCTTAAACTATCTAGAAGTTATTGAAGAATATAAGGATAGTATTCATGGGGTAGGTTTAGTTTTACTAATATTTTCTATTATATTTTTAGTTGCGATATGTGCTTTAATTGTCTTTTTGATCATTAGAGCTGTGAGAGTTTATTTAAGATATCGCCGAAATGTAAGAAGAGAAGATCAATTAATTGAAGAAATAGAAAGTTTAAATAATGATATTTTAAAATTAAAGTTACAAAATTCGAAGATTAGTGAGCTTACGAATGAAAATGGGGAAATTGAATATGATGAAGATGGTAATATCAAAAATGAACTTAAAGATGGAGAAAGTCGATTCTTTAAGTTAACTAAAGTTGATGAAAAGTATCATGATTATACCCCTGAAGAAATTAATAATGATTTTGATTTAAATAGTTTTTGTGAAACATTTCGAAACTATGCTGCCTCTAAATTACACTTATATTATGACATAAATTTAATTAGATTATTTGTGGCATCCCTTGCCTCTAATAAATTAATAATCTTAGAAGGAATATCAGGAACAGGGAAAACATCTTTAGCTTATGCTTTAGGTTCCTTTATCAAAAATGAAACAACGATAGCTTCTGTGCAACCTTCATGGCGGGATTCAACCGAAATATTTGGTTATTTCAATGAATTTACCAAAAGATTTAATGAAACAGATATTTTGGAAAGTATGTATGAAGCCCAATATTCTGATGAAGTTTTTGTTACTTTGCTAGATGAAATGAATATATCAAGAGTTGAATATTACTTTGCCGAAATGTTATCAGTTCTAGAACTTCCTAATAAAAAAGATTGGGTTGTTGAACTTGTTCCAAATGCTTGGGAAAATGACCCAGTTAAACTTGATAATGGGAAAATTAAAGTTCCCGAAAATATGTGGTATATTGGTACAATTAATAATGATGACTCTACTTTCATGATAACTGATAAAGTATATGATAGAGCTATGCCTATTGCCATTGATGATAAATGTGAAGAATTCACGGCACCTGATACAGAAGGAATGCATGTATCTTATAGTTATTTACAAAATCTTTTCGATAAAGCTAGTCAAGAACATGCAGTAAGCGAAGAAACACTAGATAAGATAGCGCAAATGGATCGTTATGTTATTGATCACTTCCGGCTAGCTTTTGGTAATCGGATTGTTAAGCAATTAAAAGATTTTGTTCCCGCTTTTGTGGCTTGTGGAGGCGATGAAATTGTGGCGATCGATTATTTAATTAGTCATAAAATATTAAGAAAATTTGAACAATTAAATTTAGCCTATATAAAAGATCAAATAGATGGATTTATAACTTATTTAGAAAAATTATTTGGCGAAGGTAAAATGCCCGAATGTAAAGCATATCTATTAAGACTTAAGAAAACAATTTAGGTGTTGCTTATGATTAATATTACCGAAGATAAATTAACTAAATTTAGAAATAATAGTAAAACGGATATCTTAATTAAAAAAGATGTTGATGAAGTTATAAATGATACTTCTTGGATAGATATGATTGAAGAATCTATTCCATACCTAGATAATATTATTAGAAATCCACGTAGGTTTATCATGCAAGAAGAAAATATAGTTCCTATAGCTAAAGCAAAAGTTGTTACGGAAGAATCAATTAAGCATTTAGCTCAACACACTTCTTTAATTCAAGAAGTTAAAGAAGATGGCAGCATAATTCCCGAAAAACTTCTTAATGTTTATCGGGAAGAAACAATTGATTTATATGAAAATAGATTTATTAAATCTTTACTTGATAATTTATATAATTTTGTTAATAATAAATTAAATGAATCTGATCAACAAAGTTATGCTAAAGTCTTAAATAATGTTACTTATAAAGGCGAATTTAATAAAAATAAAGAAAAAGTTAAAATTAATGTAACTTTAGAATCTAGTTTAAATGAAGAAATTAATGATTCGAAAGAACATAGTTTAGATGAAAGAATTAAACATATTAAAGATGTTTTAGCCTCTTTTAGAAGTACAGCATTTATTAAAAGTTTAAAAGAAGCATCTCCAGTTCGAAGTCCTATAAGAAAAACTAATGTTATATTAAAAGAGCCTAATTTTATTAAAGCTTTAGAATTATGGGAATATTTAGAAAAGAATAATATTAAACCATTTACAACCAGGAAAAAGTATACAGAAGAACTAAAAGATGATAAAATAAAAGAAGATTATGATTTAAGTTTTTTAATTATGAAAGAAGCTTTAAATAAAACACCAGCTTTGAATAATTTAGAAAATAAAGAAATAAATCAAGTAATCTATAATTATGTTTTAAATAATGATATAACGGAAGCCTCTTTAAGAAAGATTATTTTAAAAGAATATAAAGAAGCTATGAATGTAAAAGAAAAAGTTATAAAAGATCTTCATAAAGAGTTTAAAAATATAATAAATAATTATAATAATATTAAGAAAAAAGCATTAAATATGTTAAAATAAAGAAAAGGAGTAAACAAAGATGGCGGAGCAAATGAATGAAAAAGAATATAAGAAGGCTAGTGATATAGATAAAAACTATAAAAGAATCGTTTTAGATTTAAAAGAGTTTATCTTACTTGATGTTAATGAACAAAGTCCTAAAATTAAAAGTATTCTTAACGAAATGTATGAAGAAAAATTAGATATAACTAATAAGTATATTGATAAAGTTTTAAATGTTGCTTTTGATGTTGGAGATAATGTTATTTACTTACCTAAGTCTTTAAAAGTTGAAAAAGTAGGTAGTAAGCTTGTATTTGAATTTGCTCATAAACATCAAGGATTATGGATAATTCTTTTTGCTTTAGGATTTTTGTTTATTGGTGGGGCGGCAACATACGCAGGATTGCAATATATTAATGCTCAAAAATTTAATATTGATTTAAATGGCGATAGTATACCTGATTTAAATATTGATATTGATAATGATGGGGTTTGTGATATAAATTGTGATACTAATAATGATAATAAACCTGATTATAATATTGATTATCAAGGTGATCATAAATCACATTTTAATAAAAAGATGGCTGATGGAACTATAAAAAATCCTGTTAATCAAGATTATGATAATGATGGAGTTTGTGATATTAATTGTGATACTAATAATGATGGTTGGCCAGATATTAATATTGATTTAGATGGTGATGGTAATATTGATACTTTTGTAGATACTAATCAAGATAACTTACCAGATTTAAATATTGATACTAATAAAGATGGCATCCCGGATGTTAATGTTGATTTAAATGGGGATGGTAGGTGTGACTTTAATTGTATTGATAAACAAACTAATAATTTTAGTAAAGAACTAAATAAAGATTTAGATCATGATGGGGTTTGTGATGTTAATTGTGATTTAAATAATGATGGTATCCCGGATACTAATGTTGATTATAATGGTAATAATAATCCAACCTTTAATAAAGAAGAAAGTGATGGCTCTTTATCTAATAAAACAAATCAAGATAAAAATGGGGATGGGTATTGTGATTTAAACTGTGATATTGATAAAGATGGTTGGCCAGATACTAATTTAGATTTAGATAATGATGGTAAACCAGATTTAAATGTTGATAGTAATCATGATGGCATACCAGATTTAAATATTGATGGTGATAACGATGGTAAACCAGACTTTAATATTGATGAAAATCATGATAATATTTGTGATTTAAAATGTATTAATCAAATTCCGAAAGATTTAAATCAAGATAAAGATGGGGATGGGTATTGTGATTTAAACTGTGATGTTAATCATGATGGTATACCAGATTTAAATATTGATATGGATAATGATGGTAAACCAGATTTAAATATTGATGAAAATCACGATAATATTTGTGATGTGAACTGTGTTGTTAGTCCGGTGGGTGATTTAAATCAAGACTTAGATGATGATGGAGTTTGTGATTTAAACTGTGATATCAATAAAGATGGCATCCCAGATTTAAACATTGATACCGATCATGATAATAAGCCCGATTTAAATATTGATGATGATCATGATGGAATGTGTGATCGTAATTGTTCCGCGGTTGTTGGTGGTAATGTTTCGCAAGAAGGCGAAGGAGAACTAGGTGGAGGATCGGCAAGCTTATATGTTTTATTTGAAAGCGGTAGTAAAGTAGTAACGGAAAATTTATTCCCTGATGATCAAAATGTCCCAGGTTTAAATACTAAAGTGGAACCATTAAAATTTACGATAACTAATATGAGTAGTGTTACATTATACTATGATTTAAGTTGGATTGAGATTGAAAATACTTTCACTAGTGATAATTTCTGGTATCAAGTTGACTCTATGGGTGGCTATACACATGAATATACTAAAGCTCCAACTCAAGATGAAACCTTTGCTCAAAAGATTGCAATTGAACCAGGAGCAACCCATAGTTATACCATTAATATGACTTTACATGGAACGGGCGAAAATCAAAACTATGATCAAGGCAAAGTATTTAAAGGAAAAATTGAAGTTACCTTAAGTAATAATGGGTTATCATAATTTTAAAAAGTTATAAATAAGCATAAAATATATTAAAGGACAAGCATTTTGTCCTTTAATTTTTTAGGAGGAAATTTCATGACTTTAACTATTTCAATTATTGTAATGTTAGTAGCTTATACCGCGGGGGCTTTAATGAAAGCTATCTTTGATCATAAAATCCACGTTCGTTTCATTCCAATTCAAAATGTGATCGTGGGGGTAATAAGTGGTATTATTTGTTATTATGGTGGTTTAGAAGATAACTTAATTGTTTCTATTGGCACTTGTATGATGTCTACTTTAAGTGCTGGGGGTATGACTAGTTTAATTGATTCGATAAAAGAAAAGAGTTCTGAATAAACTCTTTTTTAAAAATCTAAACTATTTTTATTTAATAAAAATTCTTGAATCCCAATAATTAAAATACCATCTTCATTAATCCAATGTTTAATATTATCTTTAACAACAATAATTTTTTTAAAATTATCACCAATATTATTTAAAGACTTTGATTCTTGTTCATTTTTTTCTCTTGTATCAATATTTAAAGCTACTTGAATATAATATCTTTTATTTCCTTGATTACAAACAAAATCAACTTCTAATTGTTTATGTAGATTACCTTCTCTTAAATTTATTACGCCAACATCAACATTAAAATCTCTTATTAAAAGTTCATTATATATGATATTTTCCATAATATGATTTTCTTCGATTTGTCTAAAATTTAATCGAGCATTTCGTAATCCTATATCAGCAAAATAATATTTTTGAGGAGTATTTATATATTTTTTTCCTTTAATATCATATCTTTTTGCTTTTTCGATTAAAAATGAATCAAGTAAACAGTCTAAATAATAATTAATAGTATTTTTAGATAAAACAGTTATTCCGTTACTTATAAAAGTATTATAAATTTTTTGAGGATTAGTTAAACTCCCAATTGAAGAAGATATAATATTAATTATTGAATCTAAAACATCATCTTTCGTTAACTTATTTCTTTCAATTATATCTTTTTTATAAGTTAATTCAAATAAATCAATAAGATATTTCGATTTTTGCTTATCATTTATTTTGCTTAGTATAAGCGGCATTCCTCCATATAAAACATATTCATCCCAAGCTTCATGTTTATCAGCTTTATAAGCATCATAAAATTCTTTAAAAGATAAAGGAAAGACTCTAACTTCATCACCTCTACCTCTAAATTCGGTAATAATATCAGAAGATAAAAATTTAGAATTACTACCAGTAACATAAACATCAACATTAGAAATATGTAAAAAGCCATTTAAAACTGATTCAAAATCTTCTACTTTTTGAATTTCATCTAAAATAATATAATACATCTTTTTATCAACAATTAGGCTTCTGATATATTCATCTAGTTTATCGGGATCTAAATATATTCTATTCTTTCTTTCTTCTAAATCTAGTTTTATAATATGATTTTCATCTACACCTGTACTTAATAAATAATTTTTAAATATAGGATCTAATAAAAAAGACTTACCAGATCTTCTAATACCCGTGATGATTTTAACCATGCCATTATTTTTTCTTTCAATTAATTTGTTTAAATAATCATATCTTTCTATCATTTGTCTATTTCCTCCATTGACTTTTTTTGACGTTTACGTCACTTTTGTTCAATATAATTATACTATTATTCGATAATTTTTGTCAATTATTCCATTGACTTTTTTTGACGTTTACGTCACTTTTGTTCAATGGATGATATAACTAGATAAATAGTATATATTTTTTTGTCGAAAATTTTTTGACCTTAAAATTTGCTTTATTAACTATTTAAAATACTAAACCTTTGTTTTTTGCATTAACCATAATTTAATTATTTTTTGATATATTTAAAATTATACCCATACTAATTAAGGATACAAGTAAAGAAGATCCTCCATAAGAAAAGAAGGGAAGGGTTACCCCTGTTACGGGTAATAAACCTATAACAACGGCAATATTTAATAAAGCTTGCACAATAATACCCGTTCCAAGACCAAAGGCTAGATATTTTCCAAATAGACTAGGGGACTTTAACGAAGTTTTAATGATACGATAATAAAGATAAGCAAAGAAGAAAGCAATAATTAAGATTCCTAAAAAACCAAATTCTTCGGAAATAATTGAAAAGATAAAATCAGTTTGAGGTTCGGGTAGATAAAATTGTTTTTGGCGCGATTTTAAGAATCCTTGCCCTAAGATACCGCCTGGACCTATGGCATAAAGCGATTGAATAATTTGATATCCACTTCCTAAAGGATCACTCCAAGGGTTTAAGAAAGCTACAATTCGCATCATTCGGTAAGGCGCAATAATAATTAAAATAACTATTCCTAGTAAACCTAATAAACCTACTTTAACAAAAAAGGAAAGTTTAACTCCGGAGATAAATATCATTATGACTAAAGTTAAAACAATAACCATGGCTGTTCCAAAATCTGGTTCTAACATAATTAAAAGAAAGAATACACCTATTACTAAAATAAGGGGTAATACGCCTTTTTTTATATCTTGCATAATTCGATTATTCTTTTCTAAGTATTTAGCAACATAGATAATTAAACCAATCTTCGCAAATTCACTTGGTTGGATGCCAAAACCACCCAGACCAAACCAACTTCTAGAACCATTTCTAATACTACCAATGCCGGGGATTAAAACCAGAACAAGAAGTAAAAAGCAAACAAAAAGAATCATGTTTGCTTTTTTAGAATATATTTTATAATCTATTTTAGCTAAAAAAAACATTATAAATAAACCAAGAATAAAAAAAATACTTTGGGCTTTAACAAACTTAAAAGCATCTTGATAACGATATTCAGCCCAAATACTACTAGCCGAATAAATCATAACTATTCCAAAAAGAGCCATAATGATGACAATAAAAATAATTTTTTTATCGATCTTTTTCATTAAATAGCTCCTTTCATATAATATAATTATATGAAAAAAGAAAATTAATTATTTCTTAATTTTCTTTTATAACCAAACACCATAAGTTATTGCCGCCATGGCGAGAATAAAACCAATAACCCAAAATAATTTAATTATATCTTGTTCTTTCCAGCCTAGTTCTTCAAAGTGATGATGTAAAGGGGCTTTTAAGAAGATTTTTTTATTAAATTGTCTAATAGAAATAATTTGAATTAAACTACTTAAGGTTTCTATTACAAAAACGCCCCCGATTAAAGCTAGAGATAATTCGTGTCTTGTTATAATTGCAATACTTGCTAAAGCACCACCTAAGGCTAGGGAACCTAAATCACCCATAAATATTTTAGCTGGATGGGTATTAAAGACTAAAAAGCCGACTAAGGAACCAACTAATAAGAAACAAAATATGGCAATTTCTTGGTAACCTTCTAACCAACCACAGTTCCAAGCAATAATCCCAAAAGCAAAGAAGGCAATAGCTGAAAGGCCCGCGGCTAAGCCATCTAGACCATCCGTTATATTAACAGCATTAGTGGTTCCAACAAGTAAAAATAAAATGAATAACCCAAAAGTCCAACCTAAAGGAATAGCTAAATTTAAGAAAGTAAATTTTAAGGTTGAATCGCCGCCGCCTTTCATAAATAAATAAAAGAAGACTAAAGCAATAACCATTTGAATTAAAAATTTAGTAACTAAAGATATACCATCATTATTATGCTTTCTAACTTTTAAAAAGTCATCTAAGAAACCTAAAAAAGCATAAGCTAAGAAAACAAAAACAATAATAATTAAATTATAACTTATCGTAATACTTCCTCTTAAATATAAAGCAATTAAAGAAACTATAACAGGTATGATAAAGATAACCCCACCCATGGTAGGAGTTCCTTCTTTCATTAAATGCCTTTTCGGAATAAATTTACTAACACTTTGTCCAAAATGAAATTTGTTAAATAAAGGAATAACGATAAGACCAGTTATTAATGATAGAACAAAACCAAGCATTAAGGCCATGGTCGCTTTAGCTAATATTAGCAATTAAATCACCTTCAATCTAATAATAATTATATCATTAAATATCTATTTAATTAAGCATTAAAGTAATAGTTGATGTTTCTTTGACATAGGATCCTGGTTTAGGAGATTCATAAATAACCGTATTTCCATTACCACTATACTCAAGTTTAAAACCTTTTAAAGCTTTTTTCGCTTCATCTAAATTCATATTTACAACATCAGGTAGAATAACATATTTGGTATCTAACCAAGTATATTCTTTAGGAATAACATCTTTTGATGGTTTAATATCAAAGATATCAATAGCTGATTTAAAGATATTTTTAGCAATAGGGGCAGAAACGGTTCCCCCATATTGCACCACATTTTTGGCATTTTGAATAGCGACATAAACAACGATTTCGGGATCATCGGCTGGCATAAAACCAACAAATGATAAAATATATTTGCTCGAAGAATAGATGCCATTTTCGACAGTTTGGGCTGTTCCTGTTTTGCCACCAATGCGGTAGTTTTCAATATAAGCATTATGGCCAGAACCTTTAGCTACAACATTCTCTAAAGCAAATCTTACTAAAGAAGAGGTTTCATCACTAATAATTTTCTTTTCTTTAGTGGGATTTATAGCTTTAATTAAAGACTTAGTTTCGCTTTCTAAGAAATTTTTAACAATATAAGGTGTATATAAATAACCCCCATTAATAGCCGCCGAGACGGCTCTTATTTGTTGAATAGGAGTTACTGATACCCCTTGGCCAAAAGCAGTGGTAGCAGTTTCAACTGGTCCCATCTTTTCTTTTTTAAATAGTATTCCTTTGGCTTCACCATTTAAATCAATTCCGGTTTTCTTCCCAAAACCAAACTCATTAATATACTCCATTAATTTATCTGTTCCTAAAGTAAAGCCAATATTGACAAATCCGGGATTACAAGAGTTTTCTACGACTTCTAAGTATGTTTGGGTTCCATGTCCGCCATGTTTCCAACAGTGAATAGTTGCCCCATCCACATTAACGCTGCCGGAATCATGAAATGTTCCTTCAAATAAATTAATAGTCTTTTCTTCTAAAGCAGCGGTAAGCGTAATTATTTTGAATGTTGATCCTGGTTCAAAAGTCATCCAAATTGGTAAGTTTCGATTAATTATTTCGGTATTATAATCTTGATAGTTATTAGGATCAAAACTAGGTCTAGAAGCCATAGCTAAAATTTCTCCTGTTTTCGGGTTCATGGCTAAAGCTATAGCCCCATCTGCTTCATATTTTTGTATTGCATTTTCTAGCTCATTTTCAACTGCTAATTGTAAATCTAAATCAATAGTAAGTTGTAAGGTTATGCCACTAGTCGGGGCCTCATATACTTCAGCAAGTTCTAGCTTATGACCTTTACCATCGGAAAAATACTTAATAGACCCATCTTCACCAGTTAAATAATCATTATAATATAATTCTAAACCAGATAAACCTTGATTATCTATACCTACATAACCTAAAACATGACTAAGTAAATTATTATAAGGATAATATCTTTTAGACTCTTTAACTAAATAAACACCATCTAATTTTAAATTATCTATCTTTTCGGCTACTTCGTAAGATAATTGTCTTCCTTCGGGGTGAACTCTTTCAATAGAAGTCTTTTTGGAAACATGTTTTAACATATCATCATAATCAGTACCTAAAATTTCCGAAAGCTTTTGCGCAGTTAGTTCTTTATCTTTTATTTGATTAGGAATAACAACTAGGGAAGTGGTCGTAATATTTGTGGCAAGGACTTTGCCATTGCGATCAATTATTTCTCCCCGGTCAGCCATGATCGGTAATTTGCGGCTCCATAAAGCATCAGCTAAGGTATTTAATTTTTGATAAGAAAAAACTTGAATATAGAAAACTTTGGCAATACAAATAATTAAACAAATTAAGACGACTAAAAAAACATAACGAATTCTAGTATGTATATTATTATAAAACATAATAACCCTCTTTCTTTAAAATATATTCTATTTTTTTTAAAATATTAATTAACAAATAGACAACTTTAATTAACTTTTTAAACTTTTCGACAATATTCGACAATATCCTTCAATATATGACAAAATTTGACAAAATATTTTCTTTACATTTACACACACCTAGGTTTAAGATAATTAATCGAGGAGGCAATATGAAAAAATTTTTATTTAGCTTAGTTTTATTTGGTTCTTTCATAAACTTGGCTAAAGCAGAGCGAATTTTTCGCTTCTTTATTGAAAGACCCGATGATGTACCAGGGACAATTGTTTATAGTATTAAACTAGCTAAAAACAAGAAAACAGAGACTTTTGAAGTAACTGGTGATTATGCCGAATTTACTTTCCCAGATAATGAAAATCACTTAACCATCAATGAGATAAATCGTCCTAGTTATTTCAAAGCTAATGAATTACAATATGATTTTTTTATTCAACCAGAAAAGATACCTGAGCTTCATTATAAGGTTGAACTTAAAAATCTATCATTTACAGTTAATCCCTTTTATTATTCTTTAAAAGAAGAAAGAAAAGTAAAAATGTATAATACTAGTTTTAAAGTATTAGATAAGAATAAAGAATTTTTAAAAGATTTAACTAGTAATAGTTTTCAACTTGTTTATGGTTCTTACTTTTTAGAAGATCAAACTACTAAAAAATTATATGCATTTAATCAAGATAATAGAAGTATTAATGTCTATAAATATTTAATTGATGGTTTAGTTGTTAATACGAAGATAGAAAGTATTTGTAAGGCTGAAGATGATTGTTTAGATTTTAAACAAGAGGGTAATAATATAACTTTTGATGAGTACTTTTATCCAGGTAATTATCTTATTAATGGTAAAGAATATTTATTAGAAGAAAGTGATTCTATAATGGAAGATAATCTTAATATTATTACTTTAACCGATGTTCCGGATATAAAAGAAAAGGAACCTGAACCAACTCCAGACCCAGAGCCAGATCCAGACCCAGACCCTGAGCCACAACCTGATCCAGAGCCTGATCCAGACCCAGACCCAGAACCACAACCTGAGCCCGAACAAACCCCAGAACCGGAGGCTAAGCCTGAACCAGAGCCAACAAATCCTAGCCCAACAGGACCTGAGGTAGGTCCAGATGAAGAACCAGAAGAAGAACCAGATGAAGAAAAACATCCGTCTATTAAAGATGATGAATCTAGCACAGAAGAAAATGAGCAAGAAGAAGTTAAAGACTATTTTGTGGAAGTTCCTAATACTGGCTTAGATAATAATGAAATCATTTACTATTTGGATAAAAAATATCTTTCTTAATATTTTATTTATTAGTCTAATAATTCTTTTTATTATAATTATTAATAATACTAATAAAGATAGTTATAAAAAGATAGATACAAATACAATAGAATATAATAATACTTTTGGCTATATAGGTTATTTAATAATAGATAAAATAAATATGCGTTTAGGTTTTTATGATTTAAATGATGCGCGTAATAATGTTAATCAAAATATTGAAGTCCTACCCTCATCAACTGAGGGTAGACTTTTTATCGCGGGACACTCTGGGATAGGGAAAGTATCTTTCTTTAATGATTTAAGATATTTAAAAAAAGATGATGAAATAAAAATAGTATATCAAAATAATATTTATAAATATAAAGTAACGAATATTTATAAAGAAATAAAAGATGGTAATATAAATGTTAAGATTAAAGATAAGGAAAAAGTTTTAGTCTTAACTACCTGTGATCAAATAACTAAAGGTTATCAATTAATTATAAAAGCGATATTAATATAATTGCCTAATATATGTCAAATTAAAAATAAATAAAAACTTTAGACTTGACGTCGCATATATATATATATACTAATCTTAGATGCTAGGCGAAAGAGTATAAAAATACTTTACGTCAAGTTGAAAGGACAGGAAAGTATATGAAAAAGAAAGATTTTTTAATATGGATCATAGTAGGAGTTTTACTTATATCCATAACAGGAGGAACATTTGCTTATTTTACAGTGCAAATAGGTAAAGGGGCTGAGGCTAATATTAATGCCTCATCAGGAACAACAGATTCCTTAATGTTTAATAATACTAATAGTTCTATTAGTATAACTGCTAATCAAGATAACTTTGGTATAACTAATGGAAGCCTAAAAGCGGAAGCTACAGTAACAGCTACTCTAAGACCAAATAATACAACTGGACAAGCTACTAAAAACTATAATGTCTTTTTAATAATAGAAAATAATAATTTAGAATATACCCAAGATATAAATACCCCTGAATTATTAGTTAAAATAAGTAAGAGTAGTAAACAAGAAGGAACAGAAGAACAATATACAGAATATAAAATAAAAGATTCAACTGATTTAGTTTATAAAGAAGTAACAGATAGAGCAAGTCAAACTTATTCAGGCTATGATATAACAACTAAAGAATCAAAAGTATATAAAATAGCAACAGAAGAAATAACAGCAAGTAATAATAAAGCTACAATAGATACATGGAAAATAGAAGTAATATTAGTAAACTTAGAAAATGACCAAAGTAATAATACCGGAAAGTCATTAAAGGGAAGAATATATATAACAAATGAAGAAGAAATAAACTTACCAAAGATAAATACAATAACAACATCTTCAACAACAGATAGTATAACCGTAACAGTAAATGGAACTGAAAGTATATATTATTATAAAATAGAAGAAACAGGCAAAGAAAATAATCTAGTTCAAAGATTAGCTAGTACAGTACCTGCTGGTTATGAACAAGATGGCAATACACATACATTTAATGGTTTAGATGAAAATAAGAATTATAAAATATCTATAGTAACCAAAAATGAAGAAGGATATGAAAGTAATATCTATGAAACAATTCAAAAAGCTGATGGATATGAATTACCTATTATAAGTAGTGTTACATCAACAGCAACTGCAGATAATATAACAGTCGAAGTAACAGCAAATAATAAAACAATAGCAAACTACTACTATAGAATAGATGGGAAAGAATGGATAGAAGATACAAGTAATACCCATACCTTTTATAGATTAGCGGATAATATAAAACATCGAATAGAAGTAGAAGTAAAAGATAATGAAGGAAGATATTCTAATAGTTATATATTAGAAGTAAAAACAAATAAATTATATACATTAAAAGATGTATGTCCTGATGGGGGAAAACTAACAGAATGTTTAACCCAATTAAATAGTCAACATCCTGAATATGAAAATACAAGGTTAATCAAACATGATGGAAGTATTAAAGATGGAGACACTGTATTAGATATAGGAAATGGAGATTTAAGATATTCGGGAGATAACCCAAATAACTTTGTTTGTTTTGGACCTGGAGCAGAAGAATATAGCAAAGGAATATCAGAAACTTGTCCTGTTGAAAACTTATATCGAATCATAGGTTTAGTAGACGTACCTGACCAAGAACAAAAACTAATTAAACTAATTCAAAGTGAATATGCTACGAAAGAACAACTTGGAATCGAAGCAGATGGAGAACCTTGGATAGTCAAAGATTATATAGATATAAAAAGGGTAAAAAATTTTTCAAAATATGGTTTAACTTGGAGCAATGTAGCAACCTCATGGAATAACTCGAAATTAAAGGTGGCATTAAATAATGAAATGAATGGTTATTTATCTTATTTAAAAAATAAAGAAAATGATAATACAACTTGGACAGATAAAATAGAAAATGTTAAATGGAATGTTGGAGGATTTATCGCCCCTGATGAATCTTATTATAAAATAATATCAAAAGATATGTATAATGCCGAAATTAATGGTAATGGAAAAGCAACACAAATTGAAGCTCAAATTGGTTTAATGTATGTCCATGATTATGGTTTTGCTAGTGACAAAAGTAACTTGAATAGTAAATTATATCCAGACTATAAATCTGATAGCAATCGTCAAAATAATTGGTTATTTAATGGAGTTTTTGAATGGACTATAACCCCCTGGTGGACTCCAGGCGTATCTTCAGAATTCTATAATGCAATAGGAATACAGGCTGATGGAGTCATGGGTTGGCCAAATTTTATTGTTTCTTACCTTGCTGTTCGTCCTACCTTCTATCTAACAGAAGAAGAAATATATAACGGAGGAATTGGTAGTGCTGAGTCTCCATATAAATTGAATATAGAATTAAAATAAAATATAAATCTAATATTAGAAATAGTACTAGATTTTTTTCTTTAAATTAATAATAGCCAAAAATAATAATTTGTTTTATAATAAATCTTACAGGTGGAGTAAAGTGAAAAGAAGCGAAGTAGATAGAAAAAAACTAAGTCCTATGATGGCTCAATATATGGAAATAAAAGATAAGTATCCTAATGAGCTTTTATTTTATCGTTTAGGGGACTTTTATGAATTATTCTTTGAAGATGGCCTAACAGCTTCTAAAGAACTTGAATTAACCTTAACTAGTCGGGTCGCAGGTTTAGATGAAAAGGTCCCAATGTGTGGGGTTCCTCATCATACTGTTAAACCTTATATTGAAAAGTTAGTTAATAAAGGATATAGGGTAGCTATCTGTGAACAATTAGAAGATCCAAGATATACAAATGGCATGGTTAAAAGAGGGGTTGTCGATGTTTATTCTAAAGGAACAATTGCCGACAATGACTTATTAAATGATTTAGATGCTTCTTATATTGCTGGTGTTCTTTTCTTTAAAGATGCTATTATTTTAACAATTATGGATATTTCTACTGGTTATTTAGCTTCTTTAACCATACCTAATAATAAAGAAAAATTAATTAATGAAATACTTAACTATAATATAAAAGAAGTAGTTTTTCAAAATAATTTAGAAACAGAGATTATTGATTTACTTAAAAATAATTATCATATTGAAATAACTATATCGGAAGATTTAATGGATTTTAAATATCAAGAATTTTTAAATACTATTGAAGATATTCGAATAAAAACCGGGGTAATGCATTTATTTTATTATTTAAATATAAGACAACTTAAAGATCTATCCTTAATTGATAAATTAATTATATTAAATAATAATGATTATTTAGAAATGGATATTCATACAATTCGTAACTTAGAACTTATAGAAACGATTCGTTTAAAAGAAAGAACTTATTCTTTACTATGGCTTTTAGATAAATGTAAAACGGCTATGGGAAGTAGAAGACTTAAGACTTATCTTTTAAATCCTTTAAAAGATAAAGAAAAGATAGAAGAAAGATATAATTATATTGAAAAATTAAATAATGAATTTATTTTAAAAGATGAGTTAAGAAATTATTTAGATGAAGTCTATGATATTGAAAGATTAGCGGGAAAAATTATTAATGGTTCTTTAAATGCTCGAGATTTATTACAACTTAAAAATAGTTTAAAAGTCTTACCAAGTATTAAAGAAATTATTGTTAAATTAGGTTTTAATTATGATATTAATCCCCATTCAGAAATTTATGAATTATTAGAAGCAGCGATTAATGAAAATCCACCCGTTACAATTCATGATGGGGGAATTATTAAAGAAGGATATAATAAAGAGTTAGATGAACTTAAGTCAATTAGAAAAAATGGTAAAGATTTTGTTGCTAAGTTTGAAAGGGAAATCAAAGAAAAAACGGGAATTAAGAATTTAAAGATTGGTTTTAATAAAGTCTTTGGTTATTATATAGAAGTTCCTAATGGTCAAAAAGACCAAGTTAAGGAAGAATATAACTGGATAAGAAAACAAACTTTAGTTAATGGGGAAAGATATATATCACCAGATTTAAAAGAAAAAGAATCGTTAATCTTAAATGCTGAAGAAAAAATAATAGATATGGAATATGATTTATTTAATGAAATAAGAAATACTTTAAAAAAAGAAGTTATTAAACTTAAAAATACTTCAGTTTATTTAAGTGAAATAGATGCAATTACCTCTTTAGCGGTTTGTAGTGAAGAATATAACTTGGTAAGACCGACTTTAAATGAAGAAGGAATTATAAAGATTTTAGAGGGTAGACATCCGGTGGTGGAAATTGTTAATAAAAATGAGTATGTGGCTAATGATTGCTTAATGGATAAGGGGACAGATATTTTACTTATTACGGGACCTAATATGAGTGGAAAATCAACTTATATGCGGCAATTAGCGATAATTATTATCATGGCTCAAATGGGTTCTTTTGTCCCGGCAAAACTTGCGGATTTACCAATTATTGATAAGATATTTACCCGTATTGGGGCATCCGATGACTTAGTCAGTGGTGAATCAACATTCATGGTGGAAATGAAAGAAGCACGTAATGCAATCGTCGGAGCAACTAAGAACTCTTTAATTTTATTTGATGAACTTGGAAGGGGAACAGCCACTTATGATGGGATGAGTTTAGCTCAAGCAATATTAGAATATATTAGTGATAACATTCATGCTAAAACATTATTTTCAACCCATTATCATGAACTTACCAAACTAGATCGAACGCATCATAATATTAAAAATGTTCATGTTAAAGCTATTGAAGATGGTGATAATATAACATTCTTGCATAAGGTTTCAAATGGAGCAGTGGATAAAAGCTATGGTATACATGTAGCAAGACTTGCTAAAATGCCGGAAGAATTAACCAAAAGAGCCCAAGAAATTTTAAATGAATATGAAAATACTAGTAAGACGAAGAAAGATATTAGTAATAATGTGCAAATGCAACTTGTTTTTGAAGAATCTCGTAATAGTCAAAATATTATTCAAGATAAATTAAAAGAACTAGATCCTTTAAAAATGACACCAATTGAGGCTTTAAATTATTTATATGAATTAAAACAAGAAGTTGAAAAAGGGCATAATTAAAAAAGAAAAAACATAGATTTCAATTTTCTAGGTGCATTCTAGGTGCATTCTAGGTGCATTTTAAAAAAGTAATTTGGTGGATAGCCCGATTAATTCGGACTATTTTTTCTAATATTTTAGAGTGTTTTTTTGAAAAAATCGTAGTATAATAAAAATATAAAGGAGAAAATATATTATGTTGGATTATGTAGAAGATTATCGAAATGAATTTAAAGAAATATTAAATGAAAAATTAGAAAAAGAAGTTATTGCCTTTTTAACAACAAATGGTGGGAATATTTTTATTGGGATTAAAGATGATGGAACAATTGTTGGTCTTGATGGTAATATAGATGAATTAGAATTAATAATTAAAGACCGAATAAAAAATAATATTGAACCTTCTACATTAGGTTTATTTGATATAAGTGTTAAATCTTATGAAGATAAAAAATATCTTCAAATAACAGTTGCATCAGGTAATGAGAAACCATATTATTTAAAGAAAAAAGGGATGACCCCAAATGGTTGTTTTGGAAGAATTGGTAGCTCTGTTGAAAATTTAACCCAAAAACAAATTGATGATTTATATTCTAAAAGAACAAAAGCATCTTTAAAAGATATTTTATCACCAAATCAAAATTTATCATTTTCTCAATTAAAAATTTATTATGATGAAATGGGATATCCTATTAATAATAATTTTTTAAAACAATTAGGTTTAATAAGAGAAGATGGTAAATATAATTATTTAGCTTATTTATTAGCTGATGATAATAATATTTCGATAAAAGTTGCAACTTATTCAGGAAATGATGCTTATGATTTAATTGAAAGTGAAGAATATGGATATTGTTCCTTAATTAAAGCTACCAAAAATGTTATAAATAAATTTAATCAAATAAATAAAACATATACAAAAATAACTTTTGATAGTCGCAAAGAAGTAAAAATGTTTGATAATGTAGCCATAAAAGAAGCTATAACAAATGCATTTGTTCATAATGCTTGGGAAAGAGAATATCCTCCTAAATTTGAAATTTTTGCGGATCATATTGCTATTTCTAGTACGGGTGGCTTGCCTTTAAATGTAAGTGAAAATGATTTTTTAAAGGGTTTCTCAGCTCCTAGAAATCCTGAATTAATGCGAATATTTAAAGATCTTGATTTAGTAGAACAATTAGGAACTGGAATAATAAGAATTTTAAAAGTATATGATAAAGATGTTTATGAATTTAGTGATAATTTTATTAGAGTTAATTTTAAATTTAATGATGCTAAAATATTAGAAAAAGGTGCAAATAATAATTTGCTTTTAAGTGAAACACAAAAAAGAATTATTGAATTAATTGATAAAGATAATAATATAACGCAAAGCAAAATAAGTAAAATATTAGGAATAAATAAAACAACTGTTATGAGAAATATTAAATCTTTAAAAGAAAAAGGAATTTTAAAAAGAGATGGTTCAACTAAAAAGGGGACATGGATTTCAATTTTCTAGGTGCATTTTAGGTGCATTCTAGATGCATTTTAAAGAAGTAACTACTTTTTCGGCTCTAGAATTTCTGGCGTGAAGTAAAAAGCTCAAAAATGATATGCTAAAAAATTTAAAACTAGAATTTTTGGAGT
>CANQIU010000020.1 GCA_947624145.1 uncultured Bacilli bacterium
TGATTAGTAAGATACTTACAATCATTACAAAATAAAAATCTTTCTTCTTAACCTTCATATACTTTCCCATTCCTTTCAACTTGACGTAAAGCACTTTCATTTCCTTTCGCCTAGCATCTAAGATTAGTATATATATATATGTGCGAAGTCAAGTCTAAAGTTTTGATTTCTTTTTAGATTGACAAATACTTAACAAAAAAGAGCTTCTATTGAAACTCTTATTTTCTTCCCCCGAATGTACCGCCGCTTTGACCTCCTCCAGATGGTTTTTGGACCGTTTGTTCAAGTGAAGCACCATCACAACCATCAATTGGATCTAATAAGCAGGAAGAACAATTACTGAATTTTGAACCTTCTCCTAAATCACTATTTATACTACTATCAATCATATTTATAACAAGATTAATAACTGTAGGAATAAAGAAGATAACAACACCTATTATAATTCTGCGAACTAAACTAGAAAGTGCCGTTTTATTTGCTTTATCATCACTGGATACTGCTGCTTTCGCAAAATCATATGTACCCATACCAATTAAAATTAAAGGAACTAATATTTTAATAACAAATAAAACATAACCGACAATTTGAAAAGCTTTTAATACCCCAGATCTTTCACAAAAATTAATCTCTTCTATTTGTTGAGGAGGGATATCTACTCCACCAAGATTTGCTTCATTACCGCTATTGTATTCAGGTGGATCCTCATGATGTTCATATTCCGTATCAATACCTCCATTACACATAGCATCTTCAGTTGAAGAAACAACATAATAGGTAGATGCATTTGTCTCTAAATGAACACAAGAAGTCATATTAAGACTTTTATATGTTCCATTTTCTATTGAATTTAACATCTTATTTAAATTATCTGATTGAATAACAATAGTATAAGTTGTATTAGCAGCTAAACCTACTGTTGATACGGGTAAAACAACTTTACTGGAATCATTTAACCTAACACTTTTCTTATTAGAACTATAATTAAGAATATTTTCTCCTGTTCCTTTTTTTATTTTGCTTACTACAGAATAAGAATTATTTTCCTTAGTAAAAATTATACTTAAATTATATCCATCAACCGTACCAACATTAAATGTATATTCAGAAATTGGTTTAGAACTACTCCCTGTATTTTCTGTTGGTGTAAAGCCTCTATCAGAATAAAGTATTTTATAACTTTCTCCAGTACCTACCACACTTGTTAATGGACAAAACTGTGATGCTTTAAAATAATTATATTTATATTTACCATTTTTTTGATAATATTCTTCATTTTCATTATAATATTTAAGATATTGTTCATAGGCATCATACAGAATATTATCAAAAGTAAAATATACATTAATTGTTTGACCAGTACATCCTTTTGTTTGTTTATTAAAAATCGTTAAAGGATAAGGAAATTCAATAGACGTAATATTTTCAGTTTTAGTAGTATTAAATGGCAAAGATGGATCACATGATTCAACCCGTTTATACCAATAATTAATTGCACCAGCCCCTGTTATATTATATTTATATCCATGAATTACATATCCATTACCAACATCTGATGTATATTCACAAGATATTTCACTTTCTAATTCATAAGCTTTAGCCCCTATATTAAATATAAATAAACTAAATATTATTACAATTAATTTAAGATATTTTTTCAAATTATCTCACCTCTTTTATAAATAAATTATATCATTGTAAACATTAAATATAAAGCAAAAAACATAGATTAGACAATATCTATGTCATGTATATTAAAACCTTTTTGATATAATTTATCTTTTATAACTTTTTCTAATTCATCATTATTATATTTATTTTGATATTTTCTTTTTAATTTATTAATTTCTTTTTGTAAAATAATCTTATTATCTTGAAAATCATAATTACTTAAAGCTTCTTCTATTAAAGTAATATCATAACCTAAAGTAATTAAATCTTTTTTTACTTTATTTTTAAAGACGATACTAGATAAACTATGATTAGCTTTTTCTTTCTTAATAATTATTTTATTTATTTTATCTAGCCAAACATCACTTTCAAATAAATCTAAATACATATGAATATCTTCATCTTTAAAACCTAGTTTTTTTAATTCATAAAGAATTTTTCTTGGTCCTTTATTACTTAAATTGACTTGATCTGCAATAAAAGATTTAATATATAAATCTTTATTTAAATAACCTTGTTCTTTTAATTTATTAATACTAAATTCTATATCTTCTAGTTTATAATTACTTTTTAATAATTTTTCTTTTATTTCTTTTTCAGTTCTTAATTTAAATTTAAGATATTTAAGAGCTTTATAATATACTTCATATTTTTGATTAAATAAAGATATTTCTTTTAAAAGTTTATTATCTATTTCTTTATTAGGTAATAAATTATATTGTAAAATTGTATCTTCATATACATTTAAAGATGTATTATTACTTAAAGTTACTATATAATAATTACTATATTTTTTTAATTTTAATACTTTCATATATTTTCTTTTAAGTATGCCTCACAAGCTTTATCTAAATCTTGGGCTAATTTTTCTAAATCTTTATAATTAGTTGTTCGGCAACCAGAAGCATACTTATGCCCTCCCCCATTATATTTATTAGCAATTTCATTAACAATTGGTCCCCGACTTCTTATATTGGCTTTATATATACCATTTCGTTCATCATATACAACAAACATCCAACAAATAAGTTCTTTAATAAAGAAGAAATCATTAACTTGATTAGATACCACAGATGATTCAACATTATATTCTTTTAAAGCTTCATCAGTTACATAGATATAACCAAAATTATTTTCACTTATTTTAATATTATTAATTAAATAAGCCCGGAATTTTTCTTCTACAATACTTCTTTCATAAAGATAGTCATATAAGGGAACAAAGTTTATATGCGAATTATTTAGTAAATCATAAACGGTTTTAAAAGTATCTTGTGTTGTATTTCTAAGTAAAAAACGATCGCTATCAAAAACCATACCGATATATAAATTCTCAGCTATTTTTTGATCCATAACTAACTTTGTATTTAAAATTAAATTCGTAATCATTTCACAAGTACTCGATTTAGTTTCATCAGTCCAATCTACTTCACCGATTATATCTTCAGCTGGATGATGATCGATTTTTAAGATTGTTTTATATTCTAAATCTTCGATACCATCAACGCGAATGAAATTAGGAACATCTAAAACTATAAGTAAAGGATTTTCTAAATTTTCCTCAAGCTTATCTAAAGGACCAATGTATCTAAAACGATTTACACCCGCGCCAATAGCTAAGACTTTTTTTTCTGGAAAAGTTAGTTTAATTGAATCTCTTAAAGCAATTTGGCTAGCTAAAGCATCTGGATCAGGGCCAATGTGTCTGGCAATAACAATATTATCGTAATCTTTAATAATTTTAAAGATTTTTTTGTATAATTCTTTAATTATACTCACCACTTTCTATTTATTTTTTAGTTCCATTGTATCCATGGCAATCATTAATTCTTCATTAGTAGGAACGACCCAAACTGGAATTTTAGAGTCCTTAGTTGTAATACATTTAAATTCGCCGCGGAAGTTATTTTCTTCCTTATCAAGTTTTACACCTAAAGAAGTAATTCTTGCCATTATAGCTTCCCGCATCATGATAGAATTTTCCCCAAGTCCAGCCGTAAAGGTTATAACATCGGCCCCATTTAATAAATTATTATACATAGCAATATAATTAGCTACTTTTTGAGCATACATATTTTGGGCAAGAAGTGCTTTTTCATTTCCTAAATTTATGGCATCTTCTATATCTCTTGAATCACTACTAACCCCACTTATACCTAGTAAACCACTTTGTTTATTTAAATCATCCATGACTTCATCGCAAGTTTTGTTGAGTTTTTTCATAACATAGGGAATTAAAGAAGCATCAATATCACCCGAACGAGTTCCCATCATAACACCCGCTAAAGGGGTAAAGCCCATCGAAGTATCAATAACTTTTCCGCTATCTATAGCTGTGATACTAGCACCATTACCAATATGACAGGAAATAACTTTTAAGTCATTTCTTCCTAATTTTTCACTAATTTCTTTATTAACAAACCGATGACTAGTGCCATGAAAACCATATTTCCGAACACCTAAATCTTCATACCAAGCATAAGGAACTGGATATAAAAATTGCACAGAGTCCATTGTACTATGAAAAGCTGTATCAAAGACCCCTACTTGGATAACGCCAGGTAACGCTTTCATAAAAGCTCTTACTCCCATAACATTAGCCGGATTATGCAAAGGCGCAAGTTCATTATATTTTTCAATTCTTTTTAAAACATCTTCATCTAAGATAACTGATTTACTAAACTCTTGACCACCATGAACAATTCGATGACCAACACCTTCAATTTCTTCTAAAGAAGCAATAATCTTTAGATCAATTAAAGCTTGCATTAGTTTATTAACCGCAACAGAATGATCTGGTAAATCTTCTTCAAAGACATGTTTTTCTCCTTTATATTTGATCGTATACATACTACCAGCTATTCCTATTTTTTCAAATAAACCACTGGCAATAACTTCTTTTTGGGGTAATTCAATTAACGTAAATTTAAGTGATGAACTACCCGCATTAATTGCTAAAATTTTCAATTTTTCCACCTCTACTTAATTGTACCTTAAATTATTTTTTTTGAAAAGACTTTATTTAATTTTTTAACTTATTCCCCCTATTTTTAGAATTTTATTCCCTCTATTTTGGGGTTTTCATTCGGTGCGTTTTTGAACTTTCATTCGGTCTATTTTTAAACAAATAAAAAGGAACAATTGGTTCCTACTTATACTCTTTTAGTTTAACTAAATCTTGATTAGTCATAACTTTATCAATATCAACTCTTTTAAGAGTTCTTAAATTAGATTCAAAATTATATCCATAGGGATTAACATATTCATTTTTTAATTTTTCTAATCTATTCTTATTAGTAATATCATAACCTTTATAATAATAGTTTTTTAACATTTTTACATCACCATTATTATAATGGTCTAATAAACTTAAAAATATACTATTTTAAATCTTCTTCCGTTTCTTTAATAATATATTTAGGACGATTCTTAACTTCTAAATAAGTATTAGCTAAGTATTTACCTATAAAGCTTAAGAATAAGAAAATTAAAGCACTAATAAATAAGATTAAAGCAATAATAATTGCTAAATCACTTATAAAATCATGAAGAATAACACCTTTAATAAACATAATTAAAAACATTAAAACCGAAATAAAGCCAAATAATAAAGCAAAAATAATTGGTAAGATTAAAGGAACAATGGAAAATCCAACAATACTTTCAATAGAATAACTAAATAACCGCCAAAAGTTCCATTTCGTTGTTCCGGCAACTCTTTCCGTATTTTCAAAAGTTAACCATTTAGTTTTAAAACCAACCCAACTAAATATTCCTTTAGAATAACGATTATATTCTTTTAAATCTAAAATAGCATTAACCATTTGTCTAGACATAAGACGAAAATCTCTGGCTCCTGGCATAATTTCTGTTTTAGAAATTAGATTAATAATTTTATAATAGGCCGCGGTTAAAGTCTTGCGCATAAATGAATAACCATTTCTGGAAACACTTCGACTAGCAACACAATCATAATCTTCGTTCTTTAAAGTTGTATACATTTCTTCAAGTAAACTAGGCGGATCTTGTAAATCAACATCCATCATACAAACATAATCACCTAGGGCTTTTTCTAATCCCGCAATAATTCCGGCTTCTTTGCCAAAATTTCTGGAAAAAGAAATATACTTAATTCTTTTATCTTTTAAAGCTAAAGCTCTAATTTCTTCAAGAGTCTTATCTTTAGAACCATCATTAACAAAGATAATTTCAAAATTAACCTCGGCCATCTTCGCCATTTGTTCTTCCATTGCTTCATAATAAAGCTTAATTGTTTCTTCTTCGTTATAGCATGGCACTATAACAGATATTAAATCTTTTTTACTTTTTGTCATTCTTACCATCCTTCTTTATAAATACAAATATTTTACTTAAAATATAATTTAATACTAATACCAAAACATTTGATAAAAGTTTCATAATCTTATCATTAAATTTAAAGATTGTCACCGTTAAATACATAAACACCATATCTAAAACTAAGGTTAAGAGTCTAGCCCCATAGAATTTAACGCCTTCTTTTAAAATATCAGGATCTTTGCTTTTAAAAACATATAAACGATTAGTTACATAAGCAAATGTTACTGATACGAGCCAAGATATAATATTAGCCAGTTGTAATTGCCAAGATATATTCGGATTTAAAAATGTATAAACACATACATAATATGTTCCTAAGCTAACTAAAGTTGTTAATACACCCACAATAACATAATTAATAATCTCTGCATATTTTTGATATAATTTTAATACTTTCTTCATCTTTTTTCATCCTTTTCAATTAATTTAATAATTGCCTCTGCTTTCTTACTCCAATCATTTTCTAAAGCTTCCTTATCTAAGAGCTTTATATATTTAGCATCATTTTTTAATTTTAAAGCTTCTTCTATTTTTTTTATGAAATCTTGCTTATTTTTCCCAATTAATATACTTTGGTATTTCCGACATTCATTAATATCGGTTGTAACTATCGGAATGTGTAAAGCCATATATTCAAATAATTTACAGGGGCTTGTTGCTTTAGTTATATCACATATTTTAAAGGGAAGCAATAAGACATCCGCTTTTTTAGCATAATACTTTAAAACTTGATAATCTCGTGGTCCTAAAAAATAAACATTTTCGACTTGACTCATATTTTCTTTATCAAATTCTTCATCATACTTAATTCCTATTAAGACAATACTATATTTATTAGTTTTAGCTAAAGCTTTAATTAAAGGATAATCAAACCAACTACCTAGGGCTCCATAATACATTAAAAGAGGTTTATCTTTAGCTAAAATATCTTGAAATTCTTTTTCAAATTTATAATCTTTATCCCATTTTTGAAAGAAATTATAATCGACTCCATTTTCGGAAAAAATTAAATTCTTGGTTCCTCTTTTTTTTATAACATCTTCTTTTAATAAATCAGCCGTTACAACAACATAAACATTATCATGCGCCATCACATAATTATACTTATCTATTATATTTTGGGGTAACTCTTTAGTTCCCGCTAAATCAGCCGATAAATGATCAATATATTCATAGATAAAACCATAACCATTATTTAAATAATCTTCAATGTTTGCTACACTCA
Organism: uncultured Bacilli bacterium; assembly: GCA_947624145.1. Taxonomy (GTDB): domain Bacteria; phylum Bacillota_I; class Bacilli_A; order RF39; family UBA660; genus Onthocola_B. The sequence goes on from CANQIU010000020.1 coordinate 7,256, forward strand.
ATTTCCAATCCGTAGAATAAAGTTGAACATATTTAGGTTTAGTTACTTTTTCTAATCTTTGTTTTAAGATTTTATTTAAAGCTAAATTATTATAATTAAATAAATAGATATTATCGGTTAACTTTTTGATCGTTTTAACTTTATCCGTCATTGTCGTTACTTCATAAAAGACTAAACTTCTTTTTAAAGATAGTTCTCGAGCTATATGCTGAGGTCTTTGAAATAAAGGAACATTATAACCAAAACTAGAACGCCATAATATTATGCGCTTATAATTAGTATTATTTAAAATAGCATCGATTATTTTAAAATACTTTTTCTTTTTAAAAAATACTTCAAAACTAATCTTATCTAAATAATTAGCAATTATATAAGCACGTAGTTTCTTTAAAAAACCAATAAAACCATACTTCTTATAGACATTAACTAATTTAGAAATTTTCTCTTTCATAATTATCCTTTCAATTTAATCTTATCATAAATTAAAAAAAGAAAAAAGAATTTATTTTTTTCTTTTAACTATTAAATTTTTTTATTATAGCTTCAACGATTCTTTCGCTAGCATGACCATCGCCATAAGGATTAGAAGCCTTACTCATTTTTTCATAAGCTAAAGAATCAGTTAAAAGCTTTTTAGTTTCCATATATATTGTATCTTCATCCGTTCCCACTAATTTTAATGTCCCAGCTTTTATACCTTCCGGTCTTTCCGTAGTATCTCTTAAAACTAACACCGGTTTTCCTAAAGATGGAGCTTCTTCTTGAATTCCCCCAGAATCAGTTAAAATTAAATAAGCTTTGTTTTGAAAATTATGAAAATCAAAAACTTCTAATGGTTCAATTAATTTAACGCGATCAGTTTCTTTAAAAACTTCCTTAGCAACTTCTCGAACTTTAGGATTTAAATGAATCGGATAGATGACTTTTACATCCGGAAATTCATCAACTATTCTTTTAATTCCTTTAAATATATGGCGCATTGGATCCCCTAAATTTTCTCTTCTATGTGCAGTTAATAAAAGAAGTTTTTCGTTATCTTTTAACCAATCTAATTCAGGATGATGATAATTATCTTCTACCGTAGTTGCCATAGCATCAATCGCGGTATTGCCCGTAATATATATTTTATCTTCCGCAATATTTTGTTTTAATAAATTTTCTTTACTTATTTCTGTCGGAGCAAAATACATATCTGTTAAGCAATCAACCATTTGTCTATTCATTTCTTCGGGATATGGAGAATACTTATCATAGGTTCTTAAGCCTGCTTCAACATGACCGATAGCAACACTATTATAAAATGCCGCTAAAGCTCCGGCAAAGGTTGTTGTCGTATCACCATGAACTAAGACGATGTCTGGTTTTACTTCTTTGATAACTTCTTCTAATCCTAGTAAAGCTTTCGTTGTAATATCTGCTAAAGATTGCCCTTGTTTCATAATATTTAAATCATAATCAGGTTTAATTTTAAATGTTTCTAAAACTTGATCTAACATTTCTCGATGTTGCGCGGTCACACAAACAATACTTTCAATTTCCTTTCTTTTTTCTAATTCTTTTACTAAAGGAGCCATCTTTATCGCTTCTGGTCTTGTTCCAAAAATACTCATTACTTTAATCATTTTTACCACCTCTATTTTTTATAATTGTTAATTAAATCTGCATTAATTTTAAGCCACTTATTTCGAAAATAATCGCCTTTTTCCATAATTAATTTAGTATGGGCTTTGCTTCCACTTTTCGTTGTTTGATGTGGTAAATGTCCTACACCTAGATTGATTGAATAATAAATTTGATAACCATGATGACGAATATTTAAGGAAAGATCAGTATCTTCATAACAAGTGGGATCATAAGCTTCATCAAACCCCCCTATTTCATTAAATAAATCTTTTTTCATTAAAAATCCACAAGTTGCTAAATAACCGATATCACTACGAGCTATGATATTTGGAGGCATATATTTAAACTCATAGGCTTCAGCCACTTTATAGGCCAAATTATTATCATCAAACCATCCTGCTGCCCAACCAATAGCCCCAATATTACTATTAGTTAAATAAACTTTTAAATAATTATCTAACCAATATTTGTTTGTAATCCACTCATCACTATCTAAAAATAAAATATAATCATGAATAGCATTTTTAACACCTAGATTACGTCCACTGGAACAACCATTTTTACTATTCCTTACTAAAGTAATTTTATCTTTATATTTTTGAAGACCTTCATAAGAACCATCTGTGCTTTTATTATCAACAACTATAATTTGATATTGATATCTTTCTTTAAAAGATAATAAAGTATCTACGCATCTAAAAATAACATTTTTATTATTATAATTTAAAATAACAATAGAAATATTTTTATAAAATTCTTTGTCTACAGTATTGCTTGGATATAAATAATCTAAAATAGTACTACACCTACTATACCAGTTATTTTGGCTAATAAAATTTTGATTATTCTCTAATTTAGGATCTTTTTTTAGATATTCTAACCATTCTTTTGAATTTTTTAAAATATGAACATTAGGATAGTTTTTTAAATCAGGTAAATTAGTAGCTAAAACAACTTTATCCATGGCAATATATTCAAAAATCTTTAAAGGCGATACATAATTGCCAATATTACCTGGCTTAAAAGGTAATAAGGCATAATCAACATATTGCAAATAACTTGGTAATTCATTTTGTTTTTTTAAACCTAAAAAATGAACATTACTTGGTAAATCATTTTTAATATCACGTATATTAGTATCATCCCCAATTAAATTAATCGCAATACTTTCATCATTTTGAGCTAGTGTCTTTATAATATCCCAATCAAACCATTCTCCCCACAAGCTACCATAATAAAGGAAAGTTTTAGTGCCAATGATTAAATCATGGGGTTTTTCATACTCTTTATGGGAATTAAAAAGCTCATCATCAACAGCATTTGGTAAATAGACCACCTCTTTTATTAAAGAATATTTTTTTACATATTTTTTAGTTTGCTTAACTAATTCTAAAGCTGTGGCCGTGATCATGTCGGCTTCTTTAAGCATTAATTTTAAGGTTTCTTCATTAAATAATATATTTCCTAATGAAGATTCCCAATTATCAATGTTTTCATAAACAACTAAGTTTTTTTTCTTTTTAGCCAATTTTAAATAAGGTTCAAAAGATTTAGTTGGAGCTTCAAAAATAAATAAATCATCTTTTTTAATTCTTTTCTCTAAATCATTTAAATCAACATTTTCAATATATTTATGATAAGTTACAGGTATTTCCATAAAAGGAATATTTTTTTCACTAGATGAAAAAGCATAAATATAATAGATATTGAATCCTAACCGATTAAATATTTTAGCTAATTGAGCTGAGCGTTGCCCTCCACCAACATCATAATAAGGAACAGTAGCCATAATAAAAATATTTTTATTTTCTTTTTTTATTTGTTCACTTTTAAGAGGTATCTCAGTTAAATCAAAATTTTTCATTTTTTCAATATTTTTTAAATAAGTTTTTTTATAAAAAGGAAATAATTTCCTTATAATAGCTTTAAGAGTAGCTTTAAGACCATTGTATTCATAATAATTATAAACTTTTTTTAAAATTTTCATTTTTCCTCCCTATAAATATAATTATACCAATAATTATAATCTCTAAACTCAAATTTAACATTATTATCTATTTTAGAAAATTCTTTATAATAATTTGCGTTATATTCATCATTAAAATCTGGTACCCATAAATAGTCTTGGTATGGTAAATATGGGACTATTATTAATTGTTCTTCTTTAATTAGAGAATTTTTTATATACTTAGTTCTTTCTTGATTTACTTTAAATATGTAACCATAAATACTTAGATAATACCCCGTAATAACAAGTAATAAGACAATTAATATAGGTTTTACTTTAGTTAAGTTTAAATTTAAATTTTTGATAATGATAAATAAAATAACCATTTCAAAGTAATAAATTATAGCAAAATTTCTAGCTCCAATTGGAAGTATTACCATAAGGGGAGCTATTAAACCACTGATAGTAATAATTAGAGTTATAATAGTAGAATAATCTTCATTTTTATAAAAAATATAAATTAAAATTATAACAATACTTAATGTAAAAAGAATCGTTATTAAAGAATTAAATAACAATGTATGAGATCCTAATATCAACCAATTAGGTTCTAATTTTAAAAACAAAATGTAAAACATATAACAAAACATATAATAAAATAAAAATTCAATTTTTTTATTCTTTTTCTTTAATTTAAGATATAAAAAATATAATGATAATACAATAAATAAAATTAAGAAAATATTTTCTAAGCCAATATATAAATCAATAGTAGTTTTAAAATTAGTCCCAGCTCTTTTTATTATTTCGCCAAAACTACCCGTTAAAGTTCTATACCCATCACTTCCATTTAGAAGCCTTTTATAGGCCGGTTGACTAAACATTAATATAGAACCAAAAAATGAACCTAAAAATGCATATATAAAAGATAAATTAAATTTTTTATTTTTATATAGATAAAAGATATTTAAGCCTAATGTAAATATCAATAAAAAGACTGTGATATTTTCAACAAATAAAGACGTTACAAAAAATAATAAAATATTTAAAAAACTAAATTTATAATTACCTTTTTTCAAAACTATTAAGCATAATATTAAAAATAAAATGGATAAAGTATAATTTACAAAACCACTTGCCCAAGGTATAACTTGTCTAAACATATCTTTGGGCATAAGCAAAAATATTGACCAAATAATAATGCGAGATACTTTCGTAGATTTATAAATTATTTCGACTAAAAAATTTAAAACAAAACTTAATAGAAATGCTCGAAAAATAATATTTTTAGTTATAATTAAAGTTATTACATTTGCAAAAAAACGGCCATTAATCCCGGGATCTTGAAATAGTCTTTCTAATGTATTTATAGAAAGTGGCCAACTTCCCCATTGCCAGTCATCACCAGTATAAGGAAATAGAAGGCCAAAAAGAAAAACTATTAACAAAGAAATAATAAAAATTTTATATTTTTGAAATATAATCTTTATTTTTTTCATTAATTCTATCCTTTCTTTACAAACAATTTTAATAATTTTTTATTTTTATTAAGCCATTTATTTTTAAAATAAGTTTTCTTTTGATTTAATAATGAAATATGTTCTTTAGAACCACTTTTGGTTGTTTGATGTGGTAAATGAATTAAACCTAAATAAGGACAATAATATATTTCTTTACCCAAATCACGTATTTTTAAAGAAAGGTCCGTATCTTCATAACAAGTGGGATCATAGGCTTCATCAAAACCATTAATTTTTTTAAAAATATCTTTTTTTAAAATCATTCCCCCTGAACCTAAATAACTAATATCACTACATCCTAACTTATTATAAGGAACATAACGATAAGGAAAACTATCTACAACGTGATGAGCATAACCTTTTTGATTAAAAAAGCCAGCTGCCCAACCAATAGTTCCATATTCAGGATATTTTTTAATTATAACTTCATATGGTTGAAGCCAATATTTATTAGTTATCCATTGATCACTATCTAAAAACATTATGTTATCTCTAGTAGCTTCTTTAGCTCCTAAGTTTCTTCCACTAGAACAACCATTTTTAGAATTTCTTATTAACTTTATTTTTCCTTGATATTTTTCTTTTAATAATTCATATGATCCATCTGTACTACCATTATCAACTACAATAATTTCATAATTATAAATTTCATTAAATCTAATTAATGAGTCTAAAGATTTAAAAATAATATTTTTATTATTATAATTTAAAATAATAATTGACAAATTATCTTTTAAAATTGATTTATCAAATTCTGGATAAACTTTTGTAATCATTTTATCAATACGATTAAACCAAGTATTTTGTTCAATAAAAGCATTAGCTTCTTCATAATTCACTGGTTTATCTTCTTTAATTATTTTTTCCCATTCTGTTTTAGTATCTCCTAAAAAAACATTTGGATAGTCTATAACATCCGGTAAAGAAGTTGTTATTACTTTGGTATACATACATATATATTCAAAAATTTTTAAAGGGGAAACATAATCACCTATTTCTCCTGTTTTAAAAGGAATCATAGCATAATCGGAATATTTTAAGTAAGCTGGTAAATCTATTTGTTTTTTTAAACCTAAAAAATGAATATTATGAGGACAACACTTTTGGATATTTTCTATATTAGAACAATCACCAATTATATTAAAAGAATAGCGTGGATGATCTAATGCTAAGTCAATTATTAAATCCCAATCAAACCATTCTCCCCACAAACTTCCATAATAAATAAAAGTTTTTTGATCAATAACTAGATCCTTTGGTTTAATATATTCTTTTAAGCCACAGAACAATTCTTCATCAACAGCGTTTGGTAAATATAAAATATCTTTTTTGGCAATTTCATATTTTTTTAAATATTCTTCTAATTGTTTGACCAATGGTTTAGCTGTTCCCACTAAAAGATCTGATTCATTAAGAAATCTTTTCAACATTTGTTCATTATAAACAGAATATCCTAAAGAAGTTTCCCAATTATCAATATTTTCATAAATAATTTTTCCTTCATAAGCTAAAGCTAAATCCAAAATATCAGAAAATTTTTCAGAAGGTGACTCAAAAATAAATAAATCATTTTTTTGAATTAGATTTTTTATTTTTTTAATATTTTTTTCATTAATATATAAATGAGCTGACATTGGCATATTTATATTAAAGTTTTCACTCTCAGATGATTTAAAAGCATATAAATAAATAACATTATATCCCATTTTATTAAATGTTTTTGCAAGTTGGCTGCATCTTTGACCACCACCAATATCATAGTATGGAACATTAGCAACTATAAAAACATTGGGTAAAGATTTAGCAATTAAATACTTCTTACGAGATTTGGGAATTGCTATTTTATTAAAATCTTTAATCATTAATTTTCTTTTTTTTATCTCAAATTTTACGCAATTATATAACCAACTTATAGTTTTAAAAAAACCATTTTCTCGCCAATAAGCGATTATTTTTTTTATCATACTACATTACACTCCTATTTAATATTCATAAATTTTAAATATTCATCACACACTTCTTTTCCCCCGATTTTTATTACTTTTCCGTGGTCTATCCAAATAACTTTATCACATAATTTTTTAACTGATTCTAAAGAATGCGATACATAAAGAACAGTTGTTCCTCCGGTTATCAAATCCATCATTTTGGCTTCGCTTTTGGCTTGAAAGGCAATATCTCCAACTGATAAGATTTCATCGACAATTAATATTTCTGGTTCCACAATAGTGGCAATACTAAAGGCAAGTCTAGCCACCATCCCCGAAGAAAAGTTTTGCACCGGCACATCTAGAAAGTCTTTTAATTCCGAAAACTCGACAATCTCATTAAACTTGGAGGCAATTAATTCTTTCGAATATCCCATCACAGCCCCATTTAAATAAATATTTTCGCGCGCGGTAAGTTGAGGATCAAAACCGGCGCCAAGCTCAATCATGGGACAAATATTACCATATGATTCCACCTTGCCTTTAGTCGGTTTCATAACCCCGGCAACAACTTTAAGCAAAGTTGATTTTCCAGCCCCATTAGAACCAATAAAACCAACAACTTCTCCTTTAGCTACTTCAAAATCAACATCTTTTAAGGCCCAAAACTCACTTTTTACTTTCTTTTTTTTCTTTCCTAAATCAACAAACCATTGCTTTAAAGAAAAACCTTTTTCAATTCCTAAGTTAAAACGCATGGAAACATTTTCGACTTTAATCATTATCTTATCTTTCATTCCAATCACCTATACATAATAAATAAACTTATCTTGATTTTTCTTAAATACATATAATCCTAAGAAGAAAAATCCTAAAGCAAAAGCTAAACAATAAAGCCAAACATTAATCCCCGGAATATGCTGATACAAAATAATATCTCTGGTAAAATAAATAAACCAATATAAAGGATTAAACTTAAGAATAATTTGAAGTTTAGCAGGAATAATCGCAATATCATACATAATTGGGGTTAGATAAGTCCAAAGAGTTAAAACAACTCCATAGATATAAAACATATCTCTTAAAAAAACCGAGATTGTTGCTAAAATTAAACCAACTCCAACCGTAAATAAAAATAAACAAAGAAAACCAAAAGGAAGAAGTAAATGATAGATATTTAAACCGGTTCCCGTTATTAAAATAATAGCATATAAAGGAATTAAAGTAAGTAAAAAATTAATGCCTACGAATAAACATTTTGATATTGGAAAGATATATTTCGGAATATAGACTTTATTAATTAAACTAAAATTAGCTACTACACTACTCATCGCTAGGTTTGATGCTTCACTAAAGTAATTAAAAATAACTAGCCCACTCATTAAATAAACTAGATAATTAACGCCTGGAGTAGAAAACTTAAACATATTGGTAAATACTAAAGCCATCACGGCCATAGTTAAAACAGGATATAAAAGACTCCAAACAATCCCTAAAACACTTCTTTTATATTTAACTTTAAAATCTCTAGATACTAACTGATACATCAAGAAACTATATTTTTTATATGTATATACCAAATTATTAATAATCTTCATTTTTTAATAAAACCTTTCTAATTTTATTATACCAAACCTCTTATTATTTAAGCAAGAAATTTACGTTTCTTCTTGATAAGAAATGATAAAAATAAAACTAATAATTGGATATAAAGAATTAATAATATTACCCGTTAAAAAAGCAGCAAAGATAAAAAGCAAGATACAACTAGCATAAGTAAAAGTAAGATAATCTTGATCTTTAAAGAAATAATAAACATTTTTAACTAATAAATATAGATATAGACCTAAAAGTATTAAAGAACCTATTATACCAAAAGCATAATATTGTAAAACAAAATCTCTTTCTAAATTAACAACATTTTGTATTCGATTATTAGATATGCCAAAGAATATTGTTATCTTTTTATTATTAATTTCGATCATTCTTCTAATAATAGCTTCTTCAATTAACCGATAATGCATATTCTCAATCTTAGTATTTTTCACAAATTCATACCAAAAATCTTGATCATATTGAATCGGATAATAATTTTCCCAAAACATCTTAGGTAAATAATTTGGATTATAATGATCTATTACATATTGAATTTTTTCATCAACTTCATCTTTTTCTTCTCTTAGATTTTCTTTTTCATAATTATTATTAATATCATTTACAATTACTTGGTCTAATTCATTTTTCCGATTAAAAAATGGCGATATAGGTAAAAGACTACCCCAGATAATTATCGGAATAAGAATCAAATAGATATTTTTATTTATTTTATTTTTCTTAAATAAAGTAATAAGAAAATAAAAACAAAATAAAGAGATTAAAGTTAAAAAACCACCTAAAGCCGATACTCTAGTTCCTAACATTAACATACTTATACCAGTTAATATAATATATAATATATTGCTTTTTTTGGTTAATACTTCTTTAAATAAAACAATAAGCAAAGATAAAAGAATAACACTTACTTGATTAGCAAAAGTAAAATAACCTTTGGAAGCTGTATATTGATAATATTTATCTTTTGACCAATGAAATATATTATAAATAATTTTACCATCACCATAACTTCGTAAACTAAAGTTAAAGATATTAGATATTATAATACTTAAGCTTATAAATAAAGTCCATATTTTTAAAATATTAAGATATTCTTTAGAAGAATAATTTAAATATTTTAAAGAAAAGAAAAATGTCACGGGCATCATTAACTTTAAGATAGTTAGAAATTCTTTATATAAACTATAATTATTAGGGATTAAAGAAATAAAATTTTTACTTAAAAGAAAACTTATACCTAAATAAATAAAACATAATAAATAAAACAAAAAGACATATTTACTTAATTTTAAACAATCTTTATTTAAAAATAAAAGACTAATAAAGACAAATAATATATATAAACAAATAAAAAGATTAGTTAAATTATGATGAAAAAAAGTTAATCCCGTTAAAGGAAAAAGAATTAAAAATAGATAAGTTATTTTTTTTAAATAAGTATAATATTTCATTTTTGAGAATCCTTTTTATGAGAGAATAAAATATCCGTATTTAAAACAATAAATAAAAGAAGAATCATTAAAATAACATATAAAGCTATAGCTAGTTTATTATCCCCGATGACATAGAATATAGAAACGATCGAAAATAAGATATTAATACAATATATAACAATAATACTTATTTTAGGACTAAATTTCATTTTGAGAAGTTGATGATGAAAATGCTCTTTATCGGGAGTTCCAATGGATTCACCTTTTAATAATCTTCTTAAAATAGCTAAGATTGTATCAAAAATAGGAATAGATAAAATAATGATTGGAACTATTAAAGAAGTAATGGTTGTCATTTTAAAACCTAATAAAGAAATAACAGCAATCATATAGCCTAAAAAATAGCTGCCTGTATCTCCCATGAATATTTTAGCTGGGGGAAAATTATGAACTAAAAAGCCTAAAGTAGAGCCTACCATAATTAAAGATAAAGTAAGATCTAAACCCCCTATTTTGTTTAAAAGAAGAGCAATAATCGCAATCGTGGCAAAATTAATTGAAGATATCCCCGCGGCTAAACCATCTAAGCCATCGATAAGATTAATCGCATTACTAATTGCCACAATAAACAAAACGGAAAATAACTGATTAATTATTAAAGGCAAGTAAAAATGCACCCCCAGTAAAGATATTTCCGTAAAAAAGTTCTTTCCATAAAAAACAACAACACAAGCAGCTACAATTTGCCCTAAAAACTTATAACGAGCCTTTACGGGACTAATGTCATCAATAAAGCCAATAATAACAATTAAAAAGGCGCCAATAAGGATAGATAACATTTGATTACTAGGCATTCCATAAAACATATAGCCTACTAAAAAGCCCCCAAAAATAGCTAGTCCACCACATCGAGGCATAGCCTTTTTATGAATCTTTCTTTCATTAGGAATATCTAAAGCATTAACATGAAATGCGATTCTTTTAGCTAAAAAAGTTAAAAGAAAACTAACTATAAATGTTACAAATACTATTACTAATATATTCATTACTTAATCCTTTCTAAAGCTTAATAATATAACTTTAAACATAAATACAACATTATTTTTAATAAATCTAATAATTCTTTTGGGCTCTTTAATTATACGATATAACCATTCTAAATTCAATTTTTGCATAAATTTAGGAGCTCTTTTTTTATCTCCACTTAATACATCAAAAGAACCACCTACCCCAATAAAGATTCCTTTTTTAAATTGATCTAAATGTTTAGCTATTAATAATTCTTGTTTAGGTACACCTAAAGCCACAAAAACAATATCAACATCTTCTTTACTTAAATTATCCATAAAATTATCTAAATCTTTATATCCATCTATCGAACGACCAATTCTAATATTAGCATAATCTTTTTTTATTCTTTTAATTAATTTAGTTAATACTTCTTCCTTAGCCCCAATTAAACTTATTATATATTTATTTTGATTACTTATATTAAGTAAATATTCCATTAAATCTATACCTGTAATTCTTTCCTTTATCGCTTTTTTTAATATTCTTCCCCCTTTTACAATACTAATACCATCGGGTATTAAAACAGTATCTTTAGCTAATAATATATTATTAAACTCTATATTTTTTAAAGCATAATTAATAGTTTCCGGATTAACAGTTACAATTATTTTTTTAACATTATTCTTTATATAATTATCTACTATATTATAAAAACTATCTTTGGTATCTTTATACATTTTATCAAAATATGCTCTCATATATATCCTCTTAACAATAATTATACTATTATTAAAAAGATAATGTCAAAAAAAATAACTCTATGACGGTGTCTAAATTTATCGGAAAATAAAAAAATAGAAAGAACTCATGGTATAATATACCTAAAATAAACAATAA
>CANQIU010000021.1 GCA_947624145.1 uncultured Bacilli bacterium
ATAATCCTTGTTCTTTAGCTGTATATAATATTGCTCATTCTTCTTTTTAAACTTTCCGATAAATTTAGACACCGTCAGAAAAAAGACAAAGGGAAGACCCAGTTGTCTTTTTTAATGCTTTTAAAAAACTGTCCACGTATAAGATGCGATAAACTGAATGACGGACAGTTTTGAAAAAGATCCCTAATTAAAAGAAAAAAACGGTAAAAAAGTTAGCCCAGTAGTGGTCCCATTAACTTAACCGTGTCTGAAGGGTAAATGATGTAATAAATACATCAAACATATTGATTACTATTATATGTATAATTAAGATATTGTCAAGTAGCAAAAGATAGGAAAGTATCTAGTGCTACTTGTTTTAGTTTAAAAGTAAAAGAATAAGAAGAAACTTGATTATTGTAAATCAATTAACTTCTTTCTTTAAATAATAGAAGTTTAAGAAAACAACAAATAAGATATTTATAATCTCGGATATAACTAAACTATATAAACCAATATGCATTAAAGAAAAGATAGATAAAGTTATAAGTTTTAATATAACGCCAAATAAAGAGATATGCATGCATTTTTTAGCTTGCCCTAAGGCTTGCAAGGAAGAAGTTAAAACTCCTTCTAAATAGAATAAGACAAAGAAAGGAGCTAAGACTTTAATATAGTTACTTCCTTTCGTGGTGCGATATAATGTAAATAAGAGTTTATCTCTAAAGGTGAATATTAAAAAAGAAAAAGAAAGACCAATAATAAAAGAAAATAATAAAGCTTCTTTTATTCTTTTTTTGACAAGTTTTTGATTACCTTTGGCATTATATTTACTTACCTCTGGAAGTAGGGCTGTTGCTATTGCTGAGACAAAAAAGGAGGGCATGGTTAAAAGAGAAAGACTATAAGCATTATAAGCTCCATATTCGGCTAAGATAAAGTTATTGGAATAACCCCCTAAAAGAAGTAAGTTGGTTAAAATAATAGGTTCAAAGAAATAACCAATATTACCAATTATTCGTCCTGATACAGTAGGTAGTGATATATCTAGGATACTATGGGTAATTTTGGAACTTGGTAATATGTTAGTATTTTTAAAACTAATCTTTTTGGGTAAGAAAAATATAAAGACAATAATACTACAAATCTCGGAGATAATGGTAAGTAATATTAACCCAAGTACCGCATGCATAACAGACTTTTCCATAAGATGAGGTAAAACTAAAGAAATAATAATAAGGCGAATAATTTGCTCAATCACATTACTGGTGGCATGAGGAACCAAATTTTGTTTCCCAGCAAAATAACCTTTTAGGACGCTTGAGATAGAGACAAATGGTAAAGTTAAAGCCATGGCCATTAAAATAGGTCCCGCTTTAGGCTCTTTAAGTAAATTAATCGCAATAAAATCTTTAGTTATAAAAATAAGCGCAATTAAAACAAAATTAATACTTAAAATAATCATAGCTGCAGTAGTTAAGATGCGAATACTTCTACCTTTATTCTCGGCCACTAACTTTGAAATAGAAATAGGTATAGCTAAAGGGGCAATTGTTAAAAGCAAAGAATAAGTAGGACTAGCAATCGTATATAAACTTATCCCATATTCCCCAATTATTCTTGTATAAACTATCCTAATTATAAAACCTAAAGCTTTAGTTAAAAAACCACTTATAATTAATATACAAGTTGATTTAAAAAAAATATTTTTATTTTTCATATAGGCCTCGTCAAATTAACTAAAATGTTATATAATAAATATATGTAATTAAAATTTATTTAGAAAAACAAAAGGTGATTAAGACAAAATGAAAGATTCAATTACATTTCAATCTTTGGAAGATAATTTAAAAAATAGAGAAAATTATGAAGAAATAAAAAAAGCCTATCTTTATGCTTTAAATGAGCATAAAGATATGGTTAGATTAACCGGGGATCCCTATATTACGCATCCCTTAGAAGTTGTAAAAATACTTTTAGATTTAAATGTTGATGATACAACCATTATCGCGGCTTTTTTACATGAAGTAATTAATAATGGTAATTCTACTTATAAAGATATTGAAGATAATTTCGGCAAAGAAGTAGCAACGATTGTTCAATCAATATCAAAGATTAATAAACTAGAACTACCCGATAATAATGAGTCTTCGATAATTTATTTAAGAAAGATTTTAGTAGGACTAGCCGAAGATGTACGGGTTTTATATATAAAGCTGGCAGATAGGCTTCATAATATGCGAACTAATTGGGCGATAAATCCCCAAAAGCAAAAGCAAAAAGCCCAAGAAACTTTAGATATCTTAGTGCCGATTGCCCATCGACTAGGTATTAATTCGATTAAAAGTGAATTAGAAAACTTAAGTTTATATTATTTAAAACCTGATGTTTATAATGATATATTAGAAAAACTTAATGATACAGTTGATGAATTAAATGAATATTTAGAAGAAATGAAAGAAAGTATTATTGAGCTTTTAACTGATGCTGGCATAAAATTTCAAATTAAAGGACGAGTAAAAAGCGTTTATAGTATTTATAATAAACTTAATAATGGTAAAAAATGGGATAATATCTATGATATTTTAGCTTTAAGAGTTTTTGTCGATACAGAAAGTGATTGTTATCAAGTTATTGGTTTAATTCATTCGCGCTTTAGACCAATGCAAAAAAGATTTAAAGATTATATCGCTAGTCCAAAAGAAAATATGTATCAATCTTTGCATACAACAGTTTTTGGTAATAATGGGCATGTTTTTGAAATTCAAGTAAGAACTTATGAAATGGATGAAATCGCGGAAAAAGGCATAGCTTCCCATTGGTCTTATAAAGAAAAGGGGACAAAAAAGATTCAAGGGATCATGGAACAAAAGCTAGAAATGTTTCGTAATACGATTGAAGCTAGTAAAACTGATGAAGATGCCGATTTTGAATCTAATGTTAATACCAATTTATTTAGTGATTTAATTTATGTCTATACACCTAAAGGGGATGTGGTAGAACTACCTATGGGAGCAACTCCTCTAGATTTTGCCTACCGAATTCACTCGAAAGTAGGAGATTCTACGGTTGGAGCCATCGTTAATGAGCAAATAGTTCCTTTATCTTATGAACTACATAATGATGATATTGTTAAGATTAAAACAAGTAATACGGCTAAACCTAATAAAGATTGGCTTTCAATTGTTAAAACTCCCCAAGCTAAAAATAAAATAAAAGCTTATTTTAGTAAAAAAGATAAAGAAGAATATATTTTAAAAGGCAAAGATTTTTTAGAAAAAGAAATAAGAAAAAGAAAGTTAGCTATTAATGATATTTTATCTAATGAAAATATTAATAAAATAATGAAAGATTTAAAATTAAATGATTTAGATGAATTATATTTAGCTATTGGTTCTTTAAGATTTACGCCTAGCTATGTTATTAATTTAACAAAAGAAGAAAAACAAGAAGTTAATGATTTACTAATAGAAAGAAAAGCTTTAAATCCTAAAACTAATTATAAAAGCGATATCTTAGTAGAAGGAAATGAAAATATTATGGTTAATATAGCCAAATGTTGTTTACCGATTAAAGGGGATGATATTATTGGTTATATTACAAGAAATGAAGGCATCAGTATTCATAAAAAAAACTGTCCTAATGTCCAAAATAAAAAAACGAGGCTAGTAAGCGTTAGTTGGAATCCTCATAGTAGTAATTATTACTATACTAATATTTATGTTAAGACTAATAAAGAGACGAATATCTTAGCCGAAATAATAACGGAAATTGGCAAAAAAGATGTTTATGTTAAATCATGTAATACTTTAGAAAATGATAAAGACTTAATATATGAATTAAATATTAAAGTAAGAAATAAAGAAGATTTAGATAATGTATATAAAGCTTTAGAAAAGATGCCAAAGGTTAGGGAAGTAACTTTATGAGAGTAGTTGTGCAAAAAGTTAAAGAAAGTAAAGTCATCGTGCAAGAAAAAGTGGTTGGTCAAATTAAAGATGGTTTAATGATTTTAGTGGGTTTTACTTTAGATGATACAAAAGAAGATATTGATTATTTAGTTAAAAAGTGCGTTAATCTAAGAATATTTGATGATGAAGCCGGAATTATGAATAAATCTATTTTAGATATAAAGGGAAGTATTTTAGCTATTAGTCAATTTACGTTATATGCTGATACTAAAAAGGGCAATAGACCATCTTATATTAAAGCTCTAAATTCTAATGAAGCAATTAATTTATATCAAGAATTTGTTGATTTGCTAAAAGAATATGTTCCTGTTGAAACTGGTGTTTTTGGGGCTAATATGCAAGTATATTTGCAAAATGATGGCCCAACAACCATTATCATTGATTCAAAAAATAGATAAATTAAAAAGGTCTTTAATGACCTTTTTTTGAGTTTTTTAGACCAGAAAGTATTGATTTAGGATATGGCTTTCGTTCATCTGTTAAGCATAATAAATAATCAATAGAAGTATTATAATATCGAGCTAAGGTGATTAAAGCTTTCGTGGGAATATCATTTGTTCCTACTTCATATTTGGAATATCCTGTTTGGGACATTTGCAAAATATCTGCGATATCTTGTTGTAATAAATCATTATCTAATCTAATCTCTTTCAACCTATTCATAATTATTCCCCCATTAACAATGTATCATAAATTTAAAGTTAAATTTGGAATTTAGCCTAAAACATCTTATTTTGTGTTTAAAATTTTCTTTTTCATATATTTTAAGGTATAATATAAAAGGTGATGCTATGAATGTGATTGAAGATTTAATGTTTCCTAAGTATCGAATTATCGGAGATATCATTGATAATAGTTTAAAATATAATTGTGAAGATTATGAAGGAAATATGCTTTTAGATACTTGGTTTGATATTTATCAAATTAATCCAGATTATTCTATTATCTATGGAATATATGCTAATAATATAGTTAATTTTGGTTTAATATATCCTCCTAAAAAATTAATAATCCCTGCAATTTATCCCAAAATTATCTATAGTAATGAATCTACTTGTATTATAACTATAAACCAAAATAATCATCAATTAGAAGGTTTTATTGATAGCAAGAATGGTTATAGTTTAACTCCATTTTCTTATGCTAAATGTTTTTCTTTTCATAACCATTATGCTTTAGTTAAACTTCCTAATAATAAACTAGGTGTAATTAAACGAGATAAGATAATTTATAATATGGAAAGTCCTTATAATTATGCTATAGCACCAAAATATACAAATCTAATTAGTTTAGAACAAGAAATAAGTCATAAACGATAAATACTTGTAAAATTTAAAAAAATAACATATAATAAAAATGTAAATGTTACTAATTTTAGTAACGTCTACTTATTTGGATTGCGGACGTTATTCCTTAGGAAAGCGTCTTTTCTTTTGGCTATTATCAAGTAATAAATAATAACAAAATTATTACTACTTGATAGAAATCACTATCGTTCATAGTCTACCTCCTTATGACCTTCATCCCTTAATATAAGTTACTAGGATTAACCAAAAACCCCCTTAATGTTAAAGTCAGCCAAAAGAAATAAACAGACGCCTAAAAATTAGTAACAATTATTTATTATAATAAAGAAAAAAAATAAAGCAAGGCTTTCGACACAGTCTGTCAAAACAAGTCAAAATATGACAAAATTCGACAAAATATTTAAAATGAATTAAATAACGAAAATTCTTTGACAAAAAAGGATTTCGAAGTATAATATTAATAGATAAATTATTTGTTTAAAAAAAACTTTAAATAAATTAGATAGAGAGCTAATGGTTGGTGGAAATTAGTTAATTTTTTAAAGATAAGACAATTAAACATTAAAAATAATTCGGGTGATTTACGTTATAAAATTAGTAAGTTGCATAGATTCTATGAAATAGGGTGGCACCGCGAATGATATTCGTCCCTATATTAGTAGAATTTTTTATGTTTTAATGGGAGGAAGAAAATGAAAAAAATAATGAATGCTAGTTTAAATAAGAATAATTTAAATGAAGAAGTAGAGCTTTTTGGTTGGGTAGCAAAGAAAAGAAATTTAGGAGGATTATTATTTATTGATTTAAGAGATCGTTCAGGGATTGTACAACTTGTCATAAGACCAGAAGATAGTGCTTATGATTTAGCTTCTTCTTTAAAAAATGAATATGTTATTAAAGTTTTAGGAAAAGTGGTTTTAAGAGAAAAAGCTAATTTGCAAATTCCAAGTGGTGAAATTGAAATAGAAGTAAAGAGTTTAGAAGTAATTAATGAAGCTTTAGAATTACCTTTTGATTTAACTAATAATAATTCTTTAGAAGATACAAGACTTAAATATCGTTATTTAGATTTAAGAAGAGAAAATATTAAGAATAATTTAATCTTAAGACATAAAGTAACGATGCTTGCTCGTAATTATTTGGCTAATCTTGGTTTTATTGAAGTGGAAACCCCGATTTTATGTAAATCAACGCCAGAAGGAGCAAGAGATTATTTAGTTCCTTCAAGAATTTTTAACGGAAAGTTTTATGCATTACCTCAATCCCCACAAATATATAAACAACTTTTAATGATTGGGGGGCTAGAAAAATACTTTCAAATTGCTCGTTGTTTTCGGGATGAAGATTTAAGAGCCGATCGCCAACCAGAATTTACGCAAATCGATATTGAGATGAGTTTCATTGAAGAAGAAGATATTTGGCAAGTTGTCGAAGGTTTAATGAAAACTATATTTAAAGAAATTAAAAACGTGGAATTAGAACCATTCCCAAGACTTACCTTTAATGAATGTATGGACCGCTTTGGTTCCGATAAACCTGATACCAGATTTGCTATGGAAATTATAAATATTACAGATATATTTAAAAATACGGAGTTTAGTGTCTTTAAAGATGTTTTAAGGGCTGAGGGAATTATTAACTGTTTAGTGGTCAAAAATGCCGCTTCTAATTATTCGAGAAAAGACTTAGATAACTTAACGGAATTTGTTAAGATATATAAAGCCCAAGCTTTAGCTTATTTAAAATATAATAATGAAGAATTAACGGGTTCGATTAGTAAAGTTATAACTAATGAAGAAACTAAGGCATTAATTAAAAATTTAGGTCTTGAAGAAAATGATTTAGTCTTAATTTTAGCTGGGGCGAAAAAAATAGTTAAACCAGCTTTAGGGGCTTTAAGAGTAAAACTAGGTAAAGAACTTAACTTAATTGATGAAAATAAATATAACTTCTTATGGGTTACTGAGTTTCCAATGTATGAATTTAGCGAAGAAGAAAATCGTTATGTAGCTGCTCATCATCCCTTTACTTCGCCTCGTAAGGAAGATGTCGATAAGCTTTTAACTGATAAAGCAAATTGTTACTCAAGGGCTTATGACTTAGTTTTAAATGGTTATGAATTATTAAGTGGCTCAATTAGAATTCATGATAGCTATACCCAAAGCAAAGTCTTTGAAGCCATTGGCCTAACTTTAGAAGAAGCGCAAGAAAAGTTTGGTTTCTTCTTAGATGCCTTTAAATATGGAGCTCCTCCGCATGGTGGTGTGGGGATTGGTTTAGAAAGACTAATCATGATTTTAGCTGGAACCGATAATATTAGAGATGTGGTGGCCTTCCCTAAAACAGCTAGTGCTAACTGTTTAATGAGTGAAGCTCCCAACCGAGTTGATAAAAAACAATTAGATGATTTAGGCATAGCCCTAAAAGAAAGTAAGAGGTAAGATATGATTGCAAAACCTAAAGGGACTTATGATTTACTGGATCTAGAGGCCAAGCTTTATAATTATATTGAAGACTTAGCTCATAAGTATATGGTAAATTATAATTATGAATATATTCGTACCCCAATTTTTGAAGCTAGTGAATTATTTCACCGGACTGTTGGTGAATCTTCGGATATTGTTACTAAAGAAACATATGATTTTAAAGACCGGGGAGAAAGAAATATTACTTTAAGACCCGAATGTACCGCGGGAGTAGTACGGAGTGTGATTGAAAATAAGTTATATGGTAATCGGAATGATGCTTTAAAATACTATTATTTAGGAACAATGTATCGTTATGAAAGACCTCAAGCCGGAAGATTTAGAGAACTTACACAACTAGGGGTTGAAGTCTTTAATTCTTTTGACCCTTTAATTGATGCCGAAGTTATTTCTTTAGGTTATAATTTTATTAAAGAACTAGGAATTGAAAACTTTTGTGTTAAACTAAACTCCCTAGGCGATAAAGAAACTAGAACTACTTATAGAGAAGTCTTAAAAAAATATTTTGAACCACATTTAGAAGAACTTTGTCCTGATTGTCAAAATCGTTATCAGACTAATCCTTTAAGAATCTTAGATTGTAAAGTTGATAAAGATTTAAGTATATTTAAAAATGTTCCTAAAATAAGTGATTATTTAAGTTTGGAAAGTAAAGATTATTTTCAAAAATTAAAAGAATATTTAACGCTTTTAGATGTTGATTATGAATTAGATCCTAATTTAGTTCGAGGCTTAGATTATTATGATTATGATGTTTGGGAATATACAACACCTGATGGCATAGCTATTGGGGGTGGCGGAAGATACAATAACTTAGTTAAGGAATTAGGCGGACCAGAACTTCCTGCTGTTGGCTTTGCTTTAGGGGTTGATCGCTTAATTATTGAGCTAAAAAAATTGTTAGAAGGAAAGACTATTAATAAAGAAATTGATTGCTATATAATGAGTATTAATGAAGAAGAAAAACGTTTTGCTTTAACAATTGCCCAAGATTTAAGACTTAATAATGTGATATGCGAAATAAATAGTACAAATTTAAGTTTAAAAAGTCAATTTAAATTAGCCGATAATTATCATGCCAAGTTTTTAATTATTCTAAATAGTGAAGAATTAAATAAAGGCTTAATAACCGTTAAAGATAATGCTACTAAAGAAGAAATAAAATTAGATGAAAAAGATTTAGTAGATTATATTATTAGTAATATTTAAGGAGGATAAAATGGATTTAAAAGATTTATTTAAAGATATAGATAAGTATTTAGATAATAATGTTACAATAAGTGGTTGGATTAAAAACCACCGTGATCAAAAGACATTTGGGTTTATTGATTTTTCGGATGGAACTTGCCAAGACCATTTACAAATAGTTTATGATGAATCTTTAGCTAATTTTAAAGAGATTCAAAAGCTTTTAGTTGGTTGTGCCATCGAAGTAACAGGAAAAATTATTAAATCAAGTGGCAGGCAAGCTTATGAAATGCAAGCTCAAAACATTAAGTTATTAGGTGATTGCCCTGAAGATTTTCCGATTCAACCCAAAAGACATACAAAAGAATTTTTAAGAGAACAAGCTTACTTAAGACCACGAACTAATCTTTTCCAAGCGATATTTCGCTTAAGAAGTATTGCTGCTCAAGCAATTCATGAGTATTTTCAATCGCATAATTATGTATATGTGCATACACCACTTTTAACCACCGCGGATTGTGAAGGGTCTGATCAAATGTTTAAAGTAACAACATTAGATTTTAATAATTTACCCCTTGATGAAAATAAAAAAGTAGATATGAAAAAAGACTTATTTAATAAGCTAACCTTTATCACTGGCACCGGCCAATTACATGGGGAAGCTTTTGCGATGGCTTTTAAGAAGATTTATACTTTTGGTCCAACTTTTCGAACGGAAAAATCTAATACCAAGACCCATGCCAATGAGTTTTGGATGATTGAACCTGAAATTGCTTTTTGTGATTTAAATGGACTTATGGATATCGAAGAAGATATGCTTAAATTTATTGTTCAATACTGTTTAGATAAGGCTCATAAGGAATTAGAATTCTGTGATAAATTTGTGGAAAATGGTTTATTAGAAAGATTAAATAAGTTAGTTAAGGCTAAGTTTAATCGGATTACGCATAACGAAGCCATCGATATCTTAAAAAAAGCCGATGTTAAATGGGAATTTACTCCCGAATATGGCGAAGATATTGCTAAAGAACATGAAAAGTATCTAACCGAATATTTTAATGGCCCAGTTTTTATTACGAACTGGCCAAAAGATATTAAAGCTTGGTATATGAAACTTAATGATGATGGAAAAACGGTTGCCGCGGTGGACTTAGAAGTTCCTGGCGCAGGCGAACTTATGGGAGGATCCCAAAGAGAAGATGACTATCATAAACTAATTCAAAGAGCTAAAGAACTTGGCGTTGATGTTGATACCGTTGATTGGTTCTGTAACTTAAGAAAATATGGTGGGGCCTATCACTCTGGCTTTGGCATGGGCTTTGAAAGATTAATCATTTATCTAACCGGGGTTGATAATATTCGGGATGTTATACCTTTTCCAAGAACTCCTGGTAGCTGTGACTTCTAATGAAAAGAAGACTTATTCTTCTAATAGCTTTTATGCTAATTGGTCTTATTAGTATTGAACTATATTTTCGTCTGCAAAATAAGACCAATTATGCTGAAATGCCCTATGAAATATATTATCAAGAAAATACTAATAATCCGGAGAAATTTTTAACTGAACAAAATTATATTGCCTATTATTTTCAAAACTATGATTCCAATAGTTATGTTTTATTTGCTAATAAAAAGAAAATGTCAATAATAGATGCCTATCTTAAAGGCTATATTTTCTTAGGTGATATTTTAGCTAAAGTAAATATTATTAAAAAATATAATTTTACTTTAGAATTTAATGAGTCTTTAACACAAGATTTAGCTTGTAAATATCAAAATAATGATATTAAAATCTATTACTATAAAATAAATGATATTAAATTAATAAATAATCAAGATAAATCTAACTTTTTAGAATTAATAGAGGAAAATAAAATAAAAATAGAGACTATTATTAGTTATTTAGAAGAAAATGATTTTAAAAAAGAAATAGTTGATAATTATATCATATATCAAAAAGATCATATTGTTATTATTAAGAATGAAGATAGTATTTATTTTGGTAATCAAGATTTAAATATAAAATTAATAGAAAAGAGGTAAGAATATTGGGTAAAATTACAAAAGAATTAGTTGATGATTATGCTAAGAAATTATTAATTGGGTTAACTAAAGAAGAAAATGATTTAGTTTTAAAAGAATTTGATATTATTACAGAACAAATGGAATTAATTGCAAATATTCCCGGGATTGAAAAAATTGAACCGATGACGCATGCTTTAGATCGTTACTTAGATGATTTAGATGATGATTATGTTGAAGAAGCAATAGAAATAAATGAGGCTTTAAGTAATTGTCAAAGCTATGTTGATCGGGAAGTTAAAGTTCCTAAGGTGGTGGAAAATAATGGATAGTGAAATTATTAAATTACATGAAATGCTTATAAAAAAAGAAATTACTTCGCAAGAATTAATTAAAGAATCGTTAGCTAAATCTCATGAAGTTCAAGAAAAATGTAATGCCTTTGTCACTATCTTAGATGATGCTTTAGCACCAGAAGTAACAGATGATTATTTATCAGGAATTCCTTTTGGAATTAAAGATAATTATGCGACGAAAGGCATCTTATCAACAGGTTCTTCGAATACTTTAAAAAATTATGTTCCCTTTTTTGATGCAACTGCGGTTTGTAATTTAAAAAATCATGGTGCGGTCGCAGTTAATAAGACAGCTTTAGATGAGTTTGGCATGGGAGGAACAGGAACTACTTGCCATACGGGGGCTGTAAAAAATCCGTGGGATCAAAAAAGAATGGCCGGAGGATCATCAGCCGGTAGTGCCACCGCGGTTGCTTTAGGAGTTTATCCTTATGCTCTTGGTTCTGATACGGGGGATTCAATTCGTAAACCCGCGGCTTTCTGTGGGATTGTTGGCTATAAACCAACTTATGGCATGATTTCGAGATACGGCTTATTTCCTTTTGCCTCAAGCATGGATACCTGTGGTGTTTTAACTAGAACGGTTAAAGATGCGGCCATAGTTGTCGATGCAATGAAAGGAAAAGATGCCAAGGATTTGACTAGTTGGGATTCTAAAAATATTAATTTATATAAATCTTTGGATGGCCAAGTAAAGGGGAAAAAATTATTCTATATTAAAGAATTAGTTGATATGGCTAATTATCAAAATGCTTCTGATGAATTAATAAAACATTTAAAGAATTTTCAAGAAGTTATTAAAAAATGTCAAGAAATAGGCTTAATAGTGGAAGAAGTTTCGCTAGATTTAACTTTGCTTAAGGCAATTCCGAGCGTTTATGTTTGTTTATCTTGTGCAGAGGCCACTAGTAACATGAGTAATTTAACCGGCATTATCTTTGGCCCAAGAGGTGAGGGAAAAACACCAGAAGAAATAATTATGAATCATCGAACCAAAGGATTTTCCCCTTTAATTAAAAGAAGATTTGTCATTGGTTCTTATGTCTTACAAAAAGAAAATCAAGAAAGATATTTTTTAAATGCGGCCCGTTTACGAAGAATAATCGTCGATAAAATAAAAGAATTATTTAAAACTTATGATGGCTTAATTTTACCAGTTTCAACAGGAGTAGCACCTTATTTAGATGGTTCGAAAGATGAACTGGTTAAAGATGATACTGCCCCTTTAGAAGAACACTTACAAATTGCTAATTTTGGTGGTTTTCCTTCGATAACAATTCCTAGTGGTCATATTTTTTCTTTACCGGTAGGAGTTAATATCACGGGAAATTGTTATGATGATGCCAATGTTTTAAATATTGCTTATGCTTTAGAAAAAAGCTTAGGCTTTAAAAACTTAAAACAAGGAGGTAAGCATGAATAATAAATATCAAGCAACAATTGGGCTAGAAATGCACTGTGAAATGAAAAGCAATGCCAAAGTAT
The DNA here is from genome assembly GCA_947624145.1 of uncultured Bacilli bacterium. Classification (GTDB taxonomy): domain Bacteria; phylum Bacillota_I; class Bacilli_A; order RF39; family UBA660; genus Onthocola_B. Next base: position 12,795 of record CANQIU010000021.1, read on the forward strand.
TTTCACACGCTAAAAATGCTTTTAGTAATCTTGCTAATAGCAATATTAGTGCCATTGACTTAGCTTTTCCCGGTATTCTTCCAACTCTTAATAAAGAATGTGTTAAAAAAGCCTTAGAGATGTCAATTATCTTAAATTGTAAGCAACCTAAATATATTTATTTTGACCGCAAGAACTATTATTATCCCGATTTACCTAAGGGTTATCAAATTACCCAAATGCATGAACCTGTAGGGGTAGATGGCTTTTTAGAATATGATGTTAATGGCGAAGTCCATAAAGCTTTAATTCATGATATTCATTTAGAAGAAGATAGTGCCTCTTTAGACCATTACTCTGATTATTCTTTAATAAACTATAATCGAGCTGGCGTTCCTTTATTAGAACTTGTTACCGAACCTTGTTTTCATAATGCGGATGAGGCTATTGCCTTTTTAGAAGAAGTTAAAAGAATATATGAATATACCGATATCTCGGAAGCTGATAGTAAAAAGGGGCAAATAAGATGTGATGTTAATGTCTCCATCTCCGAAGATGATACTTTAGGAACTAAAGTAGAAATTAAAAATGTTAATTCTTTTGGCAACGTTTATGAAGCCATTAATTATGAAATTAAAAGACAAATAGATTTAAAAGAAGCTGGAAGATATCAAGAAGTAGAACAAGAAACTAGACGTTTTGATGAAGAAACTGGAACAACTATTCGCATGCGGAGTAAAGTTGATGCCATTGATTATAAGTATTTTGTGGAACCTAATATTCCTAAATATAAAGTTACGGATGAATTAATTAAGGAAATAAAAGCAAGAATTCCCACCTTACCTAAAGAAAGAAAAGCAAAATATTTAAATGAGTATCATTTAAGTTTATATGATACTAATATTATTATCAAAAATAAAGATTATGCCGATTATTTTGAAGAATGTCTAGCTTTAAAATTACCGCCTAAAACGGTAGCTAATTGGTTAACTGGGGTAATTATCTCTTATCTAAATAAAGAAATAATTACTTTAAAAGAATTTTATCTAACTCCTAAGCTTTTAAAACAAATTATTGATAAAGTAGAAGATAAGACTATCTCCATAAAACAAGCTAAAGAAATATTCTTAAAATCTTTAGAAGAAAGAAAAGAACCAATTACCTATATTAATAGTGATAATAAACAAATAAGTGATAAAGAATATTTATTAAATATTATCATGACTATTTTAGCTAATAATGAGGCTCAAGTTGCGGCCTATCATGCCGGAAAAACTAATCTTTTTGACTTTTTTGTCGGTCAAGTTATGAAAGAAACAAAGGGCAAAGCTAACCCTGTTTTAACAAAAGAAATTTTACAAGAAAAACTTTGATTGAATTTTAATCATTAGTTTGCTATACTAAAGTTAGAATAAGGGTGTGGTTAAAATAAAAAAGAAATATGAAGATATCAAAATAAATATAATTTTAGTTATTTCTTTTATGATGTTACTTTTTACATTATGTTTAATAATGTATTCTGAACCTTTTTTTAGACTTTCTAAGATGAGTATTAATACTAATTATACTTATCCACTTGAAAATGAACTAGCTTTAAAACTACAGTCTTTAATTCCTTATAGCGAAGTAACTAGTCCAAAATATTTAACTGCTTATCAAGATAAAGATACTAATTTAACAAATATTCATAATGATATCTTACTATATCAAGCTTTAACAAATATTAAGGATTCTTTATATACTTCTAAAAATATTGAAAATAGTTTAAATAATTTATATGGAACTAATTATTTTATTTCTCATAATTCTTTTAATATAGATGGTAAATTATCTTGCTTATTTGATAATACCTCTAATATATATAATTGTTCTAATCTAAATACAACCTCTATTATTTATAAATCTTTAAGAAAAATAAAAAATCTGTTAATTAATGATCAATATATATTAGAAGAAAATATTATTTTTTATAGTGAAGAGAAAATAAATGATTTAGTAATTTATAAAGTATATGAAAATGGTTTATATCAAAATATTATAAAAGCTTTTACCAATAAAGATTTAGAAGAACAAAATACAAGTATTGATAATTATTTAAATACTTTAGATTTATATGCTAAAAAGTATCAATCTGTATTTAAAAAAATAGATGAAGATAATTATAATTGGTTAGGTACTAAGTACCTAAAATAGGCAATTTAAGGGGGTAAATTTGCTTTTAACGAATATTTATGGTATAATGTAAATATCATGTTAAATGAAGGGGTTTTGGTATTTTGAAAAATTATATTTATAATAATAGAAAAGGTTTATTATTAGTTTCTATTGGTTTTGTGTCTTTATTTCTTTTATTTTCACTTAATTTTCGGACAAGTCAGGTAGATAAAAAAAGAATTAAATCTTTAAATGAGATAGAAGAATTAAGTATGGAAGAAATAAAGGATATTACTTTAGATAGTTATAAAGATGAGATAAAGTTTTATGCTAAAACATTTAAAATAGAAGAAAATATTTTATATCAAGAATTAAAGAATAATTATGATACTTTAAATATTAATAAAAATATGGATATAGATAAAGTATTAATAGACTTTTTATTTAATTTAGAAAGTACTAATAAAAAGTTATTTAATAATAAAATAACTTCGGGTTTAGGAACTGATAAAGAATATATATTATCATTAATAGATTATTTTTGTAGTATTTATCCTAATGTTGATTTTACAATAGCTTCTTCAATTGCTCACATTGAATCAGGTTTTAGAGCCAAGACTATGCTTAAAAATAATAATATATTTGGTGGTATGGCGAGGGGTAAATTAATTAGTTATAAAACAATTGAGTATGGAGTCCTTAAATATATCAAATTATTAAGTGAAAGTTATTTTGGCCTTGGTTTAAATACAGTAGAAACGATTGGAAAAAAATATAATCCTGTTTATGAAAATGGGGTAAAGAAAGCTAATCCAACTTGGGTTAAAAATGTTAATGCTGTTATGGATAAGTATCAAAATTATACTGATTTTCTAAATATTTTAGAATTGGAGGAAATGTAGTACTTGCGTATCCTAAGTTGATTTGTTATAATTAAGATGCCTGGAGGCATAGTTTGCTTATTTTAAAAACCGACTAAGATAAAATAAGGGAATCTAATTGGTTTATGGTGTAGAATACTTACCCATTAAGTGTTGTAAGGATCCTAAAGTAAATCATGTGATGCCCACCTGCCGAGAGCGGGTTTTTTATCAATGCGAACTACCCTCTGGGTATTTTTTAAATGGAGTGAAGAATTAATGTTTGAAAGAGTTATAAGTTTAATTGGAGAAGATAATTTAGAAAAACTAAAGCTTTGTCATATCTTAGTCGTAGGTCTTGGAGGAGTAGGAGCAGTGGCTACTGAAAGTCTAGCAAGAAGTGGAGTAGGAACTTTTACTTTAATCGATTATGATATAATTGAAGAATCTAACTTAAATAGACAAATTATGACTAATACCACTAATATTGGTTTAAAAAAAACCGACATATTAGCCCAAAGACTAAAAGATATTAATCCGTATATTAATATAAATTTAATTAATGAATTTTTAAATGAAGATAATTTAGATAAACTTAAAACTTATGATTATATAATAGATGCTTGTGATACGGTTAAAACCAAAGTATTACTAATAAATTATGCTACTAAAAATAATATACCTATTATATCTTGTATGGGAACAGGCAAAAGATTAGATCCAACTAAACTTAAAATTACTACCTTAGATAAAACTTATAATGACCCTTTAGCTAAAGTAATGCGTAAAGAAATAAATAATATAAATATTCCTTTAAAAAAAGTTAAAGTTGTATTTTCAATAGAACTTCCAATTAATCATGAAAAAACAATTGGTTCGATGATGTTTGTTCCCTCTAGTGCCGGTTTACTTATCTCTAGTTCTATAATTCAAGATATTATAAATAATCCAAAAAATAAATTTTAACTAAATAATATGTCAAATATATGGTGAACTAATAGTATGTTTTAAAATAAAATTATCAATATTATAGTAGTTCTTGAAAGGAGCAAAAATGGATCAAGAAAAGATTGGCAAGTTTATTGCTAAACAAAGAAAGCTAAAAGAATTAACTCAAGAAGAACTAGCTGAAAAGTTAGGTGTAACCAAAAATGCCGTAAGTAAATGGGAAAGAGGTTTATGCTTAATGGATATGTCTTTACTTAAGCCTCTTAGTGAAATTTTAGATCTTAGCATTAATGATATTTTAGCCGGAGAACTAATAGAAGATAAAGATCTTGAAAAAAAGAGTGAGGAAAATATCCTAAAACTAACAGAATTAATTAATTTAAAAACTATGCGTAATGGTATTATTGGCTTAACATTATTTTTTATCATCTTAGTTATAATATCTTTTTTTAAAAATATTTCTTCAGCTTCTTTAGTTAGTTTATTATGTGCCTATAATTCAGTTACTTTTTTAAGTCGTTATAAAATAAAAAAAGATAACACAGATTTAGTTGCTGGAATATTATTTTTAATAGCCCTTATTTTAAATACGCTGGCTTTTATTTTATCTTAAGAAAAAACGATAGTTCAATTAATTAGAATTATCGTTTTTGATTTATTAAATATTCAATTAAATTTTTAGGATTATCTTCGTTATAGACTATATTATAAATTGTAGTTATAAGGAGGTTATTAATATTTTTTCTTTTTAATAATTGATAGATTGTATCTAAAGTATCATACCCTTCAACTGTTGTATTATTTAAATAGGCTTTAACTTCTTTTTGATTGTTATTAGTTTTACCAATGATATATCCAAATGTATAGTTGCGGCTTTTTTTACTCATGCAAGTTAAAGTTAAATCACCAATGCCAGCAAAAGAAAGAATAGTTTTAGGACTACCACCTAAATAATAAATTATATCTTTTAAATCTAATAAAGAGGAATTGATTAAAAAACATTGAGTAGATTCAGAAAAGCCTAAGCCATTAATGATGCCCGAGGCAATAGCTATGACATTTTTTAAGGCTCCACATAACTGCGTACCAATAATATCTTTCGTCGGAACTAATTTTAAATTATCATTAGCTAAAGTTTTTAAAATTAGTTTTTTACTCTTATAATTAGTTGAGGCTAAGGCTAGGGCTACAGGTTCTAATGAAGCTAAATCTAAAGCAAAAGTTGGACCCGAGATAATGGCGATATTATCCGTTAGTAAAGTCCTTTTAACGACTTCCGATAATAGCTCTTGAGTCGAATCTTCAATGCCTTTAGTCGCAATACAAATAGGAATATTCTTTTTATAAAAAGGTTTTAGTTTTTGACAAATTATATCCGTATATTTACTAGAAGTTGCTAAAATAATTAATTTAGTATTAGTTAAAACTTCTTCTAATGAAGTTGTTAAATTTATACCATCTGGAAGTTTAATATTAAGAATTTTTTTTAAAGCTTTGGTTTCTTGATATTCTTTAATGAGGTAGGGGTTTTCCGTCCACATTGCCACCTTATGGTTATTTTTAATTAAATTAATGGCTAAAGCTAAACTATAAGCGCCTGTTCCAATTATACTTACTTTCATTTTTGTCCTTTCATTTGTTTATGAACTTGATTAAGTCCATTTTCAATTTTATTATTTTTAGCCTGATAATAGATGCGATCTTTAATATTTTCCGGTAAATAATCTTGTTTTACCCAATCATTAGGATAATTATGGGGATATAAATAAGTTTTACTTGTTGTTTTAATATGATTTGGAACATTACCCGTGGTGCCTTTATGAATATCATTTAAGGCCTCATCAATAGCTAAAATAGCACTGTTGCTTTTGGGTGATAAAGCCATTTCAATCACAATTTCTGCAAGGGGAATACGGGCCTCAGGTAATCCAACGCGCTCAGAAGCCATAATTGCTGCCTCTAATCTTGGCCCAATTCCCGGGTTAGCTAGGCCAATATCTTCATAAGCAATCACCGATAGTCTTCTATAGATACTATCTAAATCTTCGGCCTCAATTAATCTAGCTAAATAATGCAAGGAGGCATTAACATCACTACCTCTAAGAGATTTTTGAAAAGCACTTAAGACATCATAATGGCCATCTTCATTATTATCATGGAAAAAGACTGGCTTCGAATTAATCTTCTGAATCTTTTCAATAGTTATTTCTTCATTAGAATAAGAGTAATATGCCACTTCTAATAAGTTTAAAGCAAAACGCATATCGCCACTGGAAAGATTAGCAATATATTCTAAAGTCTCATCTTTTATATTGATCTTATCTAAAGTTAAGGCTCCTTTTTTTAATCCTTTAACAATATCACTTATTTTAAGCTCATGTAATTCAAAAATTTGACAACGACTACGAATCGCTGGATTAATTTTATGATAAGGATTACTAGTTGTAAGCCCAATTAAGATAATTG
>CANQIU010000022.1 GCA_947624145.1 uncultured Bacilli bacterium
TTTGTTATTATAGCCCACATCTTGAGGTAAACTACTATCTACTGGTCCAACTTGAGCTATTATATGTTCTTCTAATGTTTCTATCTTTTTACTAAAATACACATAACATCTATCACTACTTGTAGCCTTTAATGTTATCTTATGTGTATCTGAATTATAAGTAAGTGTTCCTCCGTTTTCACATTTACTTAAGGTGCTATTAAATTCATATTCATCATTTTGCCAAGAATTATCTGTGGCTTCAACATAAGTATTATCATCTTGTTCTAACATAATAGCTAAGCCATTATAAATAACTTTCTTCTCTTCTTTAGTATTTTCTAATATATTATCATTTTCTAACTTATTATCTTTATTAAATACTATAAAGATACTTAATACTAAGACTATTAATATTATTAATTTAAAATACTTTTTCACAAATCACCTCGTAGACATATACTATCTACAATAATCATTATAGATAATATTTATCTAAATGTCAACAGACAAAATTTATCTATAATAAAATACAATTATGGTGATTACAATGAATAGATTAAAAGAATTAAGAGAGGATAAAGATATTTTACAAAAAGAAATAGCTAAATCAATGGGAATAAGTCAAAGAAAATATAGCTATTATGAAACTGGTCAAACTAATCTTACCGATGAAATATTAAAAAAACTTGCCGATTATTATCAAACAAGTATTGATTATATATTATATCAAACAGATGAAAGAAAACCATATAAAAAGTCTATAATGAAAAATAATAATTAGTTTTAAGGCTAATTATTATTTTTTAAATTATTTTCGCGGTCTTTTAAATAATCAAGTAAGTTATGTGCAATATTTTCAGGAATAATTTCTTTTATTTCTTCAATTGATGCTTCACTTATTCTTTTAATACTACCATATTTTTTAATTAATTCTTTTTTACGAATATTACCTATTCCATCAATATTATCTAAAATACTACTAATAGAGCCTTTATCTCTTAGAGTTTTATGATAAGTTATCGTATAGCGATGGACTTCATCTTGAATTCTTGTTAAATAATGGAAAACATCACTACTTTTAGGAATATCAATTAACTCTAGGTTTTCATCAATTAACTGATTAGTCCGGTGCTTATCATCTTTTTTTAAGCCACATACTCTAATTCTAAGATGTAAATCATTTAAAACATCAAGGCAAGCTCTTATTTGATTTTCTCCCCCATCGACTAAAATTAAATCTGGCATTTCTTGCTTTTCTAATAAAGCTCTATAATACCTTCTATATATTACTTCTTTCATGGTATTATAATCATCATTTTTATCAACACTTACCTTATATTTCCGATACTCTGATTTGGCGGGTTTCCCATTTTTAAAAACAACCATCCCACTGACGGCATATGAACCAAAAAGATTCGAATTATCAAAGGAATCAATACGATCTAAAATATCCATCTTTAAGATATTTCTTAATTCATCATTAGCTAAAATACTTCTTTTTTCATCTTTTTTAATAATCGTAACTTCTTGTTCTAAACTAATTTTAGCATTTGTATTAGCCATATCAATTAATTTTTTCTTTTTTCCTTTTAAAGGAATTAAAACATTAGTTTTTAAGATATTACTTAAAATTTCTTGATTTAAAATATCTGGAATGATAATTTCTTTAGGTATTTCATGTCTTGAATAAAAATTAAGTAAATAGGAATTAACTTCATCATAAACATCACTAATTAAATAAAACCTATCATTATTTCCACCCACTATTTTACCATTTCTAATAAATAGAATTTGTACAGAAACTAAACCTTCTAAAAAATAAAACCCTATTATATCCCGATTAATATAATCATGTAACTCTACTTTTTGTTTATCTAAGATAACGGAAATATACTGTAATTCTTTTTTTAGTTCTAAAGCGGCTTCAAAATTTAATTGTTCACTAAAATAAGCAATTTTTTCTAATATTTTATCTTTTAAAATCTTATCATTTCCTCTTAAAAAAGCTAAAATATCATTTTCCATCTTCTTTAATTTATCTAAATCAACGTTATGTTCACAATAACCTAAACATTCCCCAATATGGTAAAATAAACATACTCTTTTGGGCATGGTTTCACACTTTTTTAAAGGATATAAACGATTTATTAAATTAACAATTTTTCGAGCAGCATAAGTATTAGGATATGGGCCAAATAAAGTCTTATTATCTTTTCTTTTAATGTTTAAATATCTAGCTACTTTAAGTTTTGGATAAGGTTTTCTAATATATTCGATATAAGGATAACTTTTATCATCTTTAAGTAAGATATTATATTTAGGATTATATTGTTTAATTAAATTAAGTTCTAAAATAAAAGCTTCTTGTTCAGTTTGCGTTGTAATATACGTAAAATCAACGATTTCACTTACTAATTTTTCTGTTTTACCATAAACATTACCTTTAAAATAACTATTAACTCGTTTATATAAATCTTTAGCTTTACCAACATAGATAATAACATTATTTTTATTTCGCATTTGATAACTTCCTGGTAAATGCGGAATGGTTTTTAATTTTTCTTCTAACATTTTAACCACCTATATCCTATTATTATAACCAATAAAATCTCTAATATAGATATACCATATAAGCTTTAAAATTTAAAGTTAATTTTTACTTTAATTATTTTTTTAAAGAAAGATTTAAAGCTTGATTGGCCGTGACAAATTCTTCTAAATTGGGATTATTTTCATAAAATCTAAGTCCTGTTTCATTATCATTAAAAGTTAGTAATTTAGGAACCTCCAAAACTTTTAAAGAAGCCCTACAAGAAGCTAAAAAGCCTCCTCTTTTTGCGCCAGCTTTAGCCATTAGTTTCTTTTGGCGTTTCTATAAGATAAGGGCAAAGTTATCGCGGCAAAAATGCATCATGGCCTCACCATAATTTCTTTATTCTTTTTAGTTCCTTATCCATAATAAATACTCCCCTAAAACAAGAATTATTTTATAGTAAAACTTACTTTTAGTCAAGTTTTCTTTGTAAAGAGATATTACTATCCGCGGTAATAAATGTTTCTAATTTTGGATGGTGTTTAAAAAAAGAAGCTAATGTATTATAATCATTTGTTTCCTTTAAATTTGGAGCAATAAAAACTCTTAATGAACAAAAACATTCATAAAGAAAATCAGATCCAACTTTTTCTAACTTTGGTAATTCTACTATTTCAAGATTTATATTTTTTTTAAAAAAATCATCGCCAACTATTTTTAAATTAGGTAATTTTAAATTTTTTAAAATCTTATTGTTTTTTAAAAAACAGTCACCAACTATTTCTAAGTTAAATAAATTAATATCAACCAATTCTTCAGTACTATATAAAAAATAATCATTTGAAATTTTTAAATGGGGAGCATCTATTTTTTTTAATTTTTTATTATGAGCTAAAAAATAAGAACCAACTTTTTCTAATTTAGGCAAATACAAGGATACTAATTTTAAATTATTATATAAAAACTCATAACTAACTTCTTTTAAATTAGGAGCATCAAATTTTTCTAATTCTTTATTAGAATACAAAAAATAAGATCCAGCTGTTATTAAACTTGGTAAATAAAGTTCTTTTAGTTTTCGATTATCTTCTAAAAATCTTCCTTTAATATAACAAACACGAGGTAAATTTAAATTCTCTAAATTTAAATTATTTTTTAAAAAACATTGTTCAATTGTTTCAACATTATTTAATTCAATGTTTGTTAAACATTCATTATAGTATAAAAAATATGGACCTATTTCTCTAATATTATTATTTTTATATCTTATGATTCGATTTAATTTATCTAGGTCAATTTCTATTACTTCTCCATCTATTGGGGTAATTAATACCTTCTTTTCTTCTCCTTCATTTTTTATATCTAGCTTTTTTATCTCGCCTATAGTTTCGGGAAAGCCATCAATATGTCCATAATTTAAAAAATCTTCAACAAAGTTTATTCTTTTGGTTACTAAATCTAAAGTAAAATAGTCTAAAATAAGATATTTTTCTTTTTCGTATTTTTTAACACTATAGTTATCAATTATGATATTATCCGGACAATAATAACAATTATTTATTTCATAATTATATTTATAATATTTTCCATCATTAGCCATCACATAACCCGGTATTTCAAAATCTTCGCTTTTATGCAACTGTTTTAAGTCATAATATTCTTCAAAACTATCTGTAAGACCAGTTATAATACTATCTAGATTATTAGAAAATGTGGCATCCGGATTATCTACGGTATGATTATATCTATTTTTAATGGATAAAGTATTTGTGCCATCTTTCGTAAACTGAATACTTATAACACTAGTGCCATATTCATCTTGCCTAGAAGGATTAGGAAAATCTTCTCTTTTAATCTCCTCTACATTTTTCTTAACGGCAAAAAAGACACGAGCATCATTTAACCGATTGGTCCAAAAGGTACATAGTTCTTCATGCTTAGCATAGTACTTTCGAAACTTTTGAATATCATCTTCGGTTAAACATTCATATAAATCATAGCCAGCTTGGGCCATTAAAGCTTTTGGTGATCCTCTAAATTTTGTTATTTTACTATCATTTTTAATTTTTTGAAAGATAAAATTTTTAAAATATATCATTAAATTATTTTCTTCTAAGTCATGATATAGTTCATGGGTTGGATAAAAATTACTTGTTAAGATACTTAGAAGTAAATCTGGAGTTTCTAAGATTGTCGCCAAATTATCCCGACAAAAATGCATCATGGCCTCACCATATAGCTTTTTTATTCTTTTTAGTTCCTTATCCATAATAACCCCCTAAAAACAAGAATTATTCTATAATAAATTAACCTAATAGTCAAGTTTCCAAAATCTTGCTAATTATAACTAAAATCCTTTATAATATAGATGGTGATTAACTTGAAATTATTAGGTACCTCTTTTTATGAAGAGAAGAAATCAAAATTTTATGGTTATGCTTACGAGTTAGATGAACTTACGGAGGTAAAAGAAATCCTTGCCTACTTAAAAGAAAATAATAAAAAAGCTAAGCATATCGTTTATGCTTATAAATTTCAAAGTACAGCTGGAAAAAGCGATGATAAAGAACCAACGGGAACCGCGGGACTTCCCTTATATAACTATTTAGAAAAAAACAACTTAAATAATACCTTAATTGTGGTTGTCCGTTTTTTTGGAGGAACTAAACTAGGGGCTGGTCCTTTAATGCGTGCATATCTAAGCACCGGGATTAAGGCATTTAAAAACTAGAAATTTTTCTAGTTTTTAGGTGTTTTATTAAATTGAATATTTTCTTCTTCTAAATCTTGAATAGTTATAAGCCCATTTTTTAAAGCATTTTTTAAACTATATAAAACATTATCTTTTTTTACATAGTAATTTTTATGACAATTAAAACTATAGATATAATTAGAATCTTCATAAAAGTTATATACTTCATCTACACAATTATCCGTTTTATCAATAATTTCTAAATTATTTTTAGGTAAATCTTTTTCTTTTAGTTTTATATTAAGAACAGAAAAGATAACTTGGTTATCATTATATTTAAAATTATATAATAAACCATATTTAATATTATCTTTTTCTTTTATAATAAATAAAGGTTCATCATTTCTTAGCATTACTAAAACATAGTCAATACTTATAGCTAGAAAAAAAGCAATAATTAAAATAAGCAATAATTTTTTAATTAAATATTTCATTATTTTAAACTATTATATATTTCTTGAATATCTTCTTTCGAATGTAAACCAATAAGCTTTTGGACTTCTTGCCCACTTTTAAAGAAAATAAGAGTGGGAATACTCATGATACCAAAGCGACTGGCGATTAAAGGAAATTCATCAGTATTAACTTTTAAAACATCTATAAAATCTATTTCTTCTAAAATTGGCGCTAATCTTTGACAAGGACCACACCAATCAGCATAAAAATCCACTAAAAGAAGATCTTTTTTTAATAAATCATCAAAATTATCTTTTTCTGTTAAATGTCTAACCATCATTAATCTCCCTAATTAAACATAATATTATCTATGGATATTTTTTTAGATGCAATTAATTCTTCTACTTTTTCTTTAGATATAATATTATAATGAAGTAAACTTTGAATTACTTGGGCATTAACACTTTCAATATTACTATCTTCCGTCACATTATGGGCAATCTTATTAATTTCTTCTAAAGCTAAAACATTTTTAGTCATTAAAGGTCCAATAAAAGGAGTTCTTTCTAATAATACATTGCCAATCTTTGAATCATTTATATATGATTCTAAAGGACTAATATGATAGGCAACAAAGGTTAAAAGAAAAGCAAAAACAATACCATCAAATAACCCCACTATTAAACCTAATATCTTATCTGGAATAGCTAAAATAATACTAAATTTTAAAACTTTATCCATTATATTAGTAATATCAATTAATATACCTAATAAACAATAACCTATAATAAAGATTACTACAAAAGCGAGCATTTGATAAACTAAAATATTTATTGCAGGTATTTCCATAAAGATACCTTTAAAATGAAAGAATGGTAAATATTTCATAATAAAATTAGCTAAATAATCTTTAAGCCAAAAAGCTAAGAAAACAATTAAAACAACTCCTACTAATTGAATTAATTCCCGCATAACCCCTTTTTTAAACCCCATAAAACCACATAATAGTACGATAACTATAATTGCTATATCAACTATATTCATTTTTACATCCCTCTTTCTATTTTAATTATATTATAAACTTCTCGAAAAATAAAGATAAATATGCTAAAATATAAAAAAGAGGCATGATAAAATGAATATAGTTTTTAAAATAAGTGATAATTTAAAAGATAAAGTTATTAAATATTATCAAGATTTATGCTTAGATAAAAAACCCCCATATGCAGTTTTTCAAGCTAAAGAATTAGATAATACAACTATTACTTTATATGAATCAGGAAAGCTGATGTTTCAAGGTCTAAGTGCCGATATTGAAGCTAGTATCTGGATTGATTTAGAAAAAAAATATAATAATCGTTCTATTGATCTTAAAACTGGCAAAGAAAAAGAGCCTGAAAATAAAAAAAATTTTGATGCTTATGCTGTGATTGGTTCAGATGAAGTGGGAACTGGGGACTACTTTGGTCCGATTGTTGTTACTGCCTCATTTGTTACTAAGAACCAAGCAGAATTTTTACATAGTCTAGGTGTAACTGATTCTAAAAAACTAACTGATGAAAAAATTAAAAAGATTACCCCTGAAATTATTAAAGTTATCCCCTATGCAGCTATAATCTTAAAACCTCAAGAATATAATAAATTTTATAGTAATGAAACTAATATGAATAAAATAAAAGCTATTTTACATAATAAGGTTTTATTAAAAATGCTAAAAAAAAATTATCCTTATGATTTAGTTATCGTTGATGAGTTTACTCCACCTAAAAGCTACTATAACTATTTAAAAGATAATGTAGAAGTTGTAAAAAATATTAAATTTATGCCAAAAGCCGAAAGCCAAGTTCTAGCTGTGGCTTGCTCTTCCATTATTAGCCGTTATATCTTTTTAAAGGAAATGGCGAATCTAGAAACTATGTTAGGTCAAAGTATTCCTAAAGGAGCTGGTTTGTCAGTCGATGAATTAGGAATAGCTATAGCTAAGAAACATGGCTTAGAATTTTTAGCAAACTATGCCAAACTAAACTTTAAAAATACCACCAAAATAAAAGAAGGCTTAAAATAATTTTTTCCCCTTCTTTTTTCTTTTTAAACTTTTAGAATCTTCTAACTTATCATCTAGCGAACTTATAAATATTCCAATATTATTATATAATTCTAATATTTGTAAATAACAATATAATTCTTTATCAAATAAATGAATCATTTTTTCTTTTAATGGTTCTTTTTTATTCCTTGCTTCAATAATAATATTTTTATTATTAGCATAAGTAATTTTTAAATAATCTTCGTTTTCTAAACTAGGCCATATTAAGGATTTAGTCTCAATATCGACTTGAAATGGTAACTTTTCATTATTTTGAAATAAAACAAATTGACCAAATATATTTTGTAAAAATGTATGAAAAAACATATATAGACAAGTTTCAATATAAGTTCCCGCATCACTAGATAAAATAAGCACAGTATCTTTTGGACAAGTTATAAAAGCCCCATTTATTTCATCTACTTGCCAGTTTAACACATTATCCCCTTGTTTTATTCTTAGCTCACTATTCTTAAGTTCTAAATTAATCTTTTCCATAATCCTCCTAAACACATACTTCTAATAAAAACGAATTTAAAATAAGCTCTTTATCATAAATTCCTTTTTTAATCTTTAAATCCATCTCGGCTAAACGATAAATATTTTTTAATAATTCTTTTTCTTTATAATTTAAACTATTTTTATATATTTTATTTACTTGCCAATCTTGTAAGTTTAATTTTTCCTTTATTTGATCTAATTTTAAATTATCTTGAGAAAACTTTTTTAAGCTATACATTAAACGATATTCGCGGGCTAGTAAATTTATTAATGTTACAGTCTCTACTTTATAAACTTTTAAGTTTTTAAGGACTCTTAAAGCCTCTTCTAAATTCTTTTCGATAACGGCATCAACGAAATGAAAATTATTAGAATCTAATTCTTTCCCAATAATTACTTCAACATCTTCTTTTTTAATAAAACAACTCTTATTATAATAAAGCATTATTTTATCTAATTCATTATACATAATATCAATATTATTATAGACATTATCTAATATAAAACTTAGAGTATTATAATCTATTTTATATTGATATTTTTCTAAATACCGACTAGCTTCTTCTCGCATTTTTTTCTTATCCCAAGGTAATATATTAATTATCTTATAGTTATCTTTAATAATTTTAACAACCCTTTTACGGTTATCTAAAGGAGTAAAACAGGTAAAAATAATGATTGTTTTAGGATTAGGATTATTAAAGTATTTAATTAATGAATCAACTTCTTTATCACTAATCTTTCCATTAGAAAAAAAAGAGGCATTCGTAGCTACAATAATTTTTAAATCATTATCTAAAGAACTATAAGAAGCTTCTTCTAATAATTCACTTATACTATTTTTATTTAAATTAAAGAGAATATATTCTTGATCTTTAACTATTTTTTTAATTTCTAAATCAATTAAATGATAACTACTAGCACAAATTAAATATATATTCATTCGTTTACCTCATGAAATATTATACTATATTAGTTTAAAAAAAAAAAGAGCTAGCTAAGCTCTAATCTATTAAAACATTATATAATGATATTATATAATATGTTTAATCTAAAGATTGTTCTAGGCTAAGGAGGACATAAACTTATTTTAGTCTTCTTTTTACTTATTTTAAAAGTAATACTACCATTTAAATCAGTTCGATAAACAATTGCCGAATATAAATTATTTAAGACTTCTTCGTTAGGATGATTATAGCGATTATTCTTTCCTACAGATATTATGGCATACTTGGGATTAATTTTATTTATAAAAGAAGCGCTACTACTCGTTTTACTACCATGATGACCGACTTTTAAAACCGTCATATCATTTAAATTATATTTTTTTATTAAATTATCTTCAACCTCTGTACTAGCATCGCCCATGAACAAAAACTTTTGTTTTAAATAATTAAAATAGACGATATTAGAATTATCATTTTCATTAGCATATATCTTAGTTTTTAAAAAATAAAGATCAAAATAAGTTAATTTTAATTTACGCATATTTTGATAATAAGGAATATTTTCCTTTTTTAATAAATTAATTATTTCATTTTCTAATGTATTATAAGCATCATTATTAAATATAACCTTCTTAACTAAGGTATTATTTATTAAATTAAGAGCTTCTTTCGCATGGTCATAATCACCATGGGAAAGAATTAAATAATCAAGCTTACTTATGCCTAAACTTTTTAAAAGCTTTAGAGTATTATCAATCAAATTATATTTTTTGGTACTTTCTTGCCAAGAAGCTTTCGCAAAGCTAACTTTCCCACCTGTATCAAGCATGATAACTTCTTTTTGATGGGGACTAATAATAAGCTCACTATCCCCTTGCCCAACATCTAAATAATAGACATAAAGATTACCATCTACTTTTGGTAAATACTTAGCTATAATAATTAAACTAATTAAAAGAACTACTAATTTTGGCTTATTTTTTATCATGATTAAGATAAGATAATAAAGCATAATTATAAAAATACTTAATTTAGGGATAGTTATAATTAAATTAAACTTATAACCTAATCTATTTAAAAAATTTAAAAGTTCTATACTATAACCAAATAAAGAATTAGGAAAAATAAGCGTAAATAAAGCTAAAGGATAGATAATAAATGATACTAAAGGAACAATAATTAAATTAAAGAGAATACTTAATAAGTTAATTTCATAATTTAAAGAAACTGTTATAGGTAAACTAAATAAAAAAGAAATAAGACTTATTAAAAATAGTTGTTTAAGATAACTACCATGAAAAGAATCTTGATAATAAATTATTCCTCCGGTAATAATTAAAGAATATAAAAAACCATAATTAAAAATATAAAAAGGATTAATGATTAAAAGGATAAAAGCAGTTAAAAATAGAATATGTAAACTACTATAATTTAATTTTTTTAATTTTTTAACATAATTTAAGATATAAAAAATAATAACTCTTAAAATCGAAGCACTAAAGCTCGTTAAAAACCCTAGTAATAAAAGAACAAAACAGATAATAAAAAATCTAGTCTTTTCATTCATAAAAAATAAAAGTTTATTTAAAATAAGTAAGATTAAACTAAGATGCATTCCCGAGATAGCTAAAAGATGCGCTGTACCATTAATTTGAAATAAGCTATAATCTTCACTAGATATTAAAGCTTTATCTCCTAAAATAAAGATTAATAAATAATCGTTATAAGGGCTTTGATAGATTCTTTTTAACAAATAATCTTTTAACTGATAAAAGGGATTATTACTTGATTTAATTACTTCATAACTATCAGCTTTAAAAGTATAATATATATGATTATAATATAAGTATTTTTGATAATTAAAAGTATGAGGAATTGTATTATTATCAGGACTTTCTAAAATGCCTTGTAGTTTTATTTCATCCCCTAAATGTAGTTTATTTAAAATATTATTTTTTTCATCGATTGAATCTAGATAATAGGTAACTTTTATTTTTTCTTTTCCCTTTAAATCAAACTTTAATAAATTGCCATTTAAACTTAAAGCGGTAATTTTCCCGGATATTATCTTTGTATTATCTTTATATTTACTATGATAAGGAAGATTAATAAATACTAAAACATAAAGACTTAAGAATAAGAATAAAATTAAAAAGAGCATATTAGACCGTAATATAAGCTTTAATTTTTTCATACATGGCATCTCCTATTCCGCTGACGTTTTTAATATCCTTAATGTTTTTAAAGGGACCATTTTGATTACGATATTCAATTATCTTTTGGGCTTTAGCTTCACCAATTCCTTTAAGCGTCATTAACTCATCTTTAGTAGCTGTATTAAGATTAATTAAACTGTTTTTGGTATCGTCGACTTTTTGTTCAACAGTAATTTCAAAAGAACTATTGTCTTCACTCTTAGAATTATCTTCTTTTGGTTCATTTGTTTCCATAATGCTTGTCCCCCCACTTGGGCAATTATCTAAAAGATACGATTCACAATCGCATTTAGGAATAACCACTTCACTACTTTTAGGTTTAGTTTTATCTTGATATTCTTTAGTAGTATAAATATAAATAACCATTTCTTTTTTTAAAGCATAGCTTAAATTAATATTATCAGTATAAGCATTATCTTTATAGCCGCCAGCTAGCGTAATAAGATCATTAATAATTTGTCCTTCTTGCACTAAATAAACGCCTGGATTATTGATAGCTCCTTTAATTTCAACATAAAAGGATGCGGGGGTTTCTTCTTTTACTTCCGCTTCCGTTAAAATTGGTTCATTGGAAAACTCTAACTCATTTTCTTTACTATCATTTTTTTGGAAAACAAAAATAAGTAAAATAATTAGAATAAAACCTAAAAAAAGTAAAAAATAAAGCTTATATTGATGCCATTTATTTTTCAAAAAAATCACCTCCTCTCTACTATTATATATAGCCAAGAAAAAGGCAATTTCCTTTTTTTAAAAGAAAAAACTTTTACAATTTTGTAAAAGCTTTAAGCTACTTTTTTAATTTTTATTGTATAACCACCGTTAGGAGATTCAACTTTAACAGTATCACCAACTTTATGATTTATAAGAGCAATACCTAAAGGCGATTCATTCGAAATTTTATTTTCGAAAGGATCAGCTTCCATTGAGCCAACGATTTTATATTCTTCTTCTTCGCCATCTTCATAACAAATAGCGACAGTTGAACCTAAATTAATAGCACTTTTATCTTTGTTGTCAATAATTTCAGCATGTTCTAACTTAAATTCTAATTCGGCAATTTTAGCTTCAATGATAGCTTGTTCATTGCGCGCCGCATCATAATCGGCATTTTCGGATAAATCACCTAAAGCCCGGGCTTCTTGTAAGGCTTTAATTACTTCCGGCCGTCTAATCGTCTTAAGTTCATTTAATTCTTCTTCCGCTTGCATAAATCCTTCCGCGGTCATTATAAATTTATTATCTTTTTTCAATTTATTTCCTCTTTTCTTATATATTAACAAACATGATATTACTATAAAAAATCTTTTTTGTCAAATATTTTCAGACGCATCATCGAATATGGCTTAATATTTTTAGGTAGGGGTAAGTATATAATTTCTTGCGGATGTCTAGCAACCGTTATTTCTTCACCAAATTCATTATATATTTTATTAATCTTATAATTAAATGTTTCCATATTTGGACCAAAAAATTGGACTTCATCACCAACTTGAAAATAATTTCTTTGTTCTATCTTGACCATCTTTTGCTTTTTATCATATTCTAAGACTAAACCTAAAAAATCTTGATTTGATAATTCTTCTCGGCCTAAAAAATATTGTTCATCTACCCCGGGTAATTTATCATAAAATTGGGGTGTTGATTCCCGATTGGCACATCTATTTAAAACGTTTAAATAATATTTTTCTTCGCCAGTAGTTAAGGTTTTATCTTTTATTTTATCTATTATTTGCCGGTAGGCTAATATAACGGTTGCAATATAATAAATAGAACGCATTCTTCCTTCCACTTTAAAAGAATTTACGCCTATATTAATTTCTTCCTGAATAAAAGGAATCATATTTAAGTCTTTTGGGGTTATCGTTAAATTAGGTTTACCCAAGACTTCAAAATCCCAACGGCAAATTTGGGCACATCCTCCCCTGTTTGAATCTCTTTTAGTCACATAATTAGATAATACACACTTACCAGAAAAAGACGTGCACATCGCCCCATGAATAAATGTTTCAATTTCTATTCCTGTTTCTTCTTTAATTCGTTTAATATTTTCTCTAGAAGCTTCTCGGGCTAAAACGACTCTAGTAACGCCTAATTTTTGCCAAAATTTAACATTCCGAGAATTTAGGATACTTGCTTGGGTCGAAAGACAAAGATTTAAAGCTAAGTTAAGAACTTTCACCATTTTTATAACAGCTATGTCACTAGCAATAATTCCATCAACTTTAGCCTCTTCTAAAAATTTTAAATATTGCTCTAATCCTTCAAAATCACTATCATGAAAAACTATATTAACAGTTACATAAACTTTTTTCCCTAATTTATGCGCATAACTCGTTGCCTCTTTTATTTCTTCATTGGTAAAATTTTTGGCATTAGCTCTTAAACTATAATTTTGGCCGCCAAAATAAATCGCATCAGCACCATATAAACAATCAATCTTTAATTTTTCCATATCTCCCGCGGGGGCTAATAATTCAATCATTATTTATCACCCCTAACTTTAAAACTAACTTGATCATGTAATAAAAAGGGCGAACTTGCAACATTAACTTTATTATTTAAGATATCTATTGCCTCTTGTAAGCTTATTTGATTAAAATCATACCAATAATATAAAACATTATTTAAGTTTAATAATTCTAAACCATTATAATATTTTCCCATAAAGAAACTGGTTCCCATATCTTCTTCAATTATGCGAAAATCTTTATCTAGTATTTTAGCCTCAAGTTTCTTATTTATTTCTTCTTGATGATATAAAGCATAATTAGTTAATAAATTTCTTCTTGAATACATTAGCTTTTTTAAACCAAAAACATATAATACTACTTCTTTTTTAGTATTTTCAGTAATATACTTTATTTCTTCATAATTTAAATCACTTGCCACTACAACACTATCTACATAATCTAAATAATAATTAATTGATATACTATTTAAAGCTAAATGGTCTAATAATAAGATCTTTTTTAATGGTAAATCTTTAACTATTTCTAAAATGCCTAAATCATCAAAAACTATTCCTTTAAAATGACTATTTTTTAAAATACTATCTAATATATCTAAATCATCATCAGTTAATATTCTATTTATTAAAGCATAACCATCTATTTTAGTAGCTGGATAATAATAATCATAACCAATACAAAAAGATTCTAAAGGATATAAAATTTCGATATCTTCTAGATCTTTAATTTTATTAAGAAATTCTTGATTTAAAGCTGTTACTAACCTTTTCATTTGCGTATGCTTACAGATAAGCCATCACCTATATCATAAAACTTAGTATCAAACTCTGTATTATTCTTTAAAAAGTCAATATAACCTTCAATTTTTTCTACTAAGCTTTTTAAATTACCTTTATCTAAACTAGATGATTTACCAACATAACCATGAAAGTTAATATTATCTGTAATAATAGTTCCTCCTTCACTTAAGAAATTTTTATATTTTTCAAAAAACTTGGTATATTGGCCTTTAGCCGCATCAATAAAGATTAAATCATATTTTAAATCTTCACTTAAATTAAGTTCTAAGGCATCTTGATAAACGACATTAATCTTTTTTTCCATGCCACACTTTTTGACATTTTTTAAAGCTTCCATATATCTTACTTCGTCTCTTTCGATCGTTGTTACTAAAGTATCTTTATCACTAGAAGCCATAAGGATAGCCGAATAACCAATCGCTGTTCCTATTTCTAAAACATTCTTAATATGTTTTTCTTTAATATATTTCATAATAAATGCAATAGACTTTTTTTCAATAATTGGCACATTATTATCTATAGCATATTTTTCCATTTCTATTATTTGTTCTTTCATAAACTTCACCTTCTATTTATATATTTCCTTAAATGTTAAAAATTCCTTATAATCAGCGGTAAAATAAATCTTGCCTGTTTTAGTATCGGCATAAAAATAAACATAATTAGTTGATGCCGGATTAAGAGATGCTTCAATACTTTCTAAAGAGGCATTACAAATTGGCCCTGCAGGAAGTCCTACAAAGCTTTCCAACCGAGTATTATAAGGATTAACATTATTTAAATCAGCTTTGGTCAAGGCTTCTTTTAAATTTTTCTTAACCCCATAATAAGTAGTAACATCCATCCCTAAATTCATGTTTTGGGCTAGTCTTGTATAAATAACTTGACTAACATAAGCTCGATCTTCTTTTTTTACCGCTTCTTTTTCAATAATTGAACTTATTGTAAGTATTTCATGAACACTTAAATTACTTTTTCTTATTTCCTCTTTTAAAGAATTTAATTTTTTTTCTGTTTCATCTAACATTTTCATAATTATATTCTTTAAAGAAGACTTTTGATAAAATTCATAAGTATTAGGAAATAAATATCCTTCTAAATAATAATAAACATCTTTAGTAAGAATATCTTTGTTTAAAAACCAATATTTTTCTATTAAGGGTTCTAAAAACTCTTTGGTATTTATTTCTTTTAAAATATCTTCATAGTTTAAATTAAAAGCAATACTAATATCTTTTAAATATTCTTCTAAAGTCTTGCCTTCGATGAAGGTTAAATGAATCGTTTCGCCACTTTTACCCCCTAAGCTTAAGACTTTAAATATTTCAAGTACACTCATGTTGCGATTTAAATTATAAGTGCCCGCTTGAAAATTTTGTTTAGTCTTTAGATGCATATATATTTTGGCAGCTAAAGGATTGCGAATTAAATTAGCATCTTTTAGCTTATTAATAATACCATTAGCACTTGTGCCGCTTTCAATCACAAAATTAACTTCATTGCTTTCTTTACTAACGGCCCGTAAAGATATTTTATACCAGATTATACAACTTAAAACTAAAGCTAAAATAACGCTTAAAATTATAATAATTATTTTTTTCATTTTTCGCCTTCTTCCTGAGGCAAATTCTTTTGAACTTGTAATAAAATACTATCTAAAAATTCTAAAGTATAATCATCTTCAATCGGTTCTATTTTTTGTTTACCATTTTTTAAAAGGTATTTTCCCGCATAGGCAATAGTTTCCCCATCAAAGTTTTTTTCGCCTTTTGTATAGACCACATAATTTTCTTTTTCTTGGTCTGTTTCAACTTTAAAAAGAATATTATATTCTTCCTTATTATCATCTTTATCGAGTATTATTTTATTTTTCATTTTAATCCTTTCAAATAACTTTCTAAGATAATATTGGCCGCGATGGCATCAACATTTTTTTCTTTTAAATTTCTTTGACCAGTGCTTTTTAAAATATTTAAAGCTTCCACCGTTGATAGTCTTTCATCATATAAATGTGTGTTTATCTTAAATACTTGTAATTTTTTATAAAAATCTAAACTTCTTTGTGCAGCCGGGCCTAAGGAATTATCCATATTCTTAGGAAGTCCTAAGACAATATCGGTTATCTTATATTCGTTAATAATATCCTCTAACTCAGGCATTACTGCCAAATAATCTTCATTTTTAAATTTTAAGACTTTTAAAGGGGTGGCAATAGTATTTGTCTTATCCGTTATTGCAATACCTAAAGAGGTTGTTCCTAAATCTAAACCTAAAATGCGCATTTTATTTACCTAAATAAGCATTAATGATGGCCATTAGAATTTCGTTTCGAGCAAATTGTTTAATTTTTTTACGCGAAGAATTAAAAGTTGTAATATAGTTTTCATCACCTGTTGACAAATAACCTACCAATTGTTTAGTAGGATTATAACCTTTAAATTCTAAGGCTTCTATTACTTCATTTATGGTCATTAAAATTAATTCTTGCCTTAATTCTTGGACATTAAAAACTGTTGTTTCATTATTCATTTAAACACACATTCCTTTCATTTGTCCAAGTTAATTTTACCATTATTAGTATTTTATTGCAATTAAAAATGAAAAAATGGTTCTTTTTAAAGTTTGTAGGAACTTTCATTATTAAGAGAAAGGTTTGTAAAAAGAGTTAATGATTACAAAATTACTAAAAACCATTTTTTCAGATACTACTATACTTAAAAATAATGTTATATTTATGAAAGAATTATGTTATTTTAATGAAGTAGACCAATTTCTTTGTCTTATATAATTTTTACCCCTTGTACTTAAAATCTTAATCATGTCTTCATAAAAAGATTCATTTTCAAAATAATCATATGGAAATAAACTAATACATTCTTCAATATTAACTTCTTCAAGGAACCCATTTAAAGTATAATCAGGTACATACCCTCTTATATCATAAAAATTATGGTCAATATTTAATAAAAGATGTTTTCCTCCTTCCTTAGTTAGCCATAAGAAATATTTTCCTTGCGGAAAAACTTCTTTTAAAGACAAGGCAAATATAGCACATAAACCATTCATAAATATTCTTATTGCCTCTTCTTCTTTATTGGGTAAATCACCATAATAATACTTATTTAAATAGCAACTACTAAATTCTTCAATCATTTCATTTATAATTAAAGATATTTTATCAGGATTTAAACTATTCATCTAAATTATTCCTTCCACTTCTTTCAAATTAGGACTATTGTACCAAATTTCTGACGAAAAGTCTTTAGTTTTAAATTAGAAAATGAAAAAAACTTGAAAAATAAAAAGTGTT
>CANQIU010000023.1 GCA_947624145.1 uncultured Bacilli bacterium
ATCTATATAGTCTGGAAAGCTATCACATATAAAATCAAAGGGAAAATTATAATAGGATTTTAATTCTTTATTTACTAGGTCTAGAATAAAATAATCTAAAATAAGGTATTTTTCTTTTGGGTATTTTTTTACTTCAAAGTTATCAATTATAATATTATCTGGACAATAATATATATTATCAATTTCATAATTATATTTATAATACTTGCCATCATTAGCATTAATATAACCGGGTATTTCAAAATCGTTATTTTTATATAATTGTTTTAGACCATAGTATACTTCAAAACTTTTCGTAAGACCGGGAACTATGTTATCTAAGTCATTGGAAAAAGTGGCATCTGGGTTACTTACTGTATGATTATATCGATTCTTTATTGATAAAGTATTCGTGCCATCTTTTGTAAACTGAATACTTATAACACTAGTGCCATATTCGTCTTGTCTTTTAGGATTATTAAAATTTTCTCTTTTTATTTCTTCCACATTTTTCTTGACAGCAAAGAAGACCCGATTGGTTTTTAACCTATTTGTCCTAAAGGTGCATAGTTCTTCTCCCCTAGCATAGTACTTTCGAAACTTTTGAATATCATCTTCGGTAAAGCATTCATATAAATCGTATCCTGCCTTAGCCATTAATTCTTTTGGTGTTTCCGTAATTTCAATCTCTTTTTCTTCCTTTTTTTCATTCTTTATAAAATGATATTCTTCAAAAATAAACTCTTTAAATTCTAATAATAAATTATTTTTTTCTAAATCATGATATAATTCATGCGTTGGATTAAAATTACTTATTAAAGTATTAAGAAGTAAGTCAGGAGTTTCTAAGATAAGAGCAAAATTATCCCGACAAAAATGCATCATGGCCTCGCCATATAACTTTTTTATTTTTTTTAATTCTTTATCCATTTTTAAAATTCCCCCTTAAATCGATATTTAGTTACTAATAACTTTAGAATCTTTCTTTTTTAATGAAAGATTTAGACTCTTATCTGTGGTCACAAATTCTTCTAAATTAGGATGATTTTCATAAAACGTTAGTGGATCAAGACCTCCAATTGATTTCAACTTAGGAGCAATTAAAATCCTTAAAGAAGACCAACAGTTAGCTAGAAATTTTGCATGGGTATCTTCCAAGTTTGAAAAATAGGCTTCTTCTAAGTTATTGTTATTACTTAAAAAATCTTCGGGAGCTACTTGTAATTTAGGTAAATTTAAATATTTTAATACATTATTATATTCTAAAAAATACCAACCTACCCACTCTAAAGAAGGTAAGCTTAATCTTTCCAAAGCATTATTAAAAAATAAGAAACGACTACCAACAGTTTTTAACTTAGGTAAATTTACATTTTTTAGTTTTAAATTACTAAATAAAAAGTCATTTTCTGTTTGTTCTAAATTAGGCATACTTAATGTTTCTAATATTTGATTCTTTTTTAAAAATGAATTATCTATACTCTTAACTTTAGGTAAAAATAATTCTTTTAAAGCTTTGTTTTCATATAAAAATCCATAACAAATATGCTCTACTTTATTCATTTCAATTTTTCTTAAACATTCATTATAAGATAAAAAACTTGATAAAACTTCTTTAACATTGTTATTTTTAAAACTTATTAGGCGATTTAATTTATCTAAACCAATTTCAATTATTTCTCCCTTTAATGGCGTTATTAAAACTTTCTTTTCTTCCTCTTCATTTCTTATTTCTATATTCTTAATTATACCAATTGAATCTATAAAGGCACTTTTTGATTTACCCATATTAGTATAATAAAAGATTTCCTTATTTACTAAGTCTAAAACAAAACAATCTAAAACAAGATATTTTTCTTTTGCATACTTATTAACATTAAAGTTATTAATGATAATATTATCGGGACAATAATAAATATTATCCATTTCATAATTATATTTATAGTATTTTCCATCATTAGCTAAGATATATCCGGGTATTTCAAAGCCTTTGGTTGTAAATTGTTGTTTTAAACCATAATATTCTTCAAAACTATCTGTAAGACCTGGAATAATATTATCTAGGTTATTGGAAAATGTGGCATCCGGATTAAAAACCGTATGATTATATCTATTTTTAATTGATAAAGTATTAGTACCATCTTTTGTAAACTGAATACTTATAACACTGGTGCCATATTTATCTTGTCTTTTAGGATTTGGGAAATCTTCTCTTTTTATCTCATCGACATTTTTCTTTACGGCAAAGAAAACGCGATTGGTTCTTAAGCGGTGCGTCCAGAAAGTGCATAGTTCTTCATTCTTAGCATAGTATTTGCGAAAAGATTGGATATCTTCTTCCGTTAAGCATTCGGATAAATCATATCCAGCCTTAGCCATTAGTTCTTCTGGTGATTGGCCATTTTTTAGTATCTTTTCTTTCTTTTTTCCATTTATTACAAAAATATATTCTTTAAATTCTAAAAGTAAATCATTTTCTTCTAAGTCTTTATATAGTTCATGAGTGGGATGAAAATTACTTGTTAAGATATTAAGAAGTAAATCAGGAATATCTAAGATAAGGGCAAAGTTATCCCGACAAAAATGCATCATGGCTTCCCCATATAGTTTTTTTATTTTCTTTAGTTCCTTATCCATAATAAATACTCCCCTTAAAACAAGAATTATTTTATAGTAAAACTTACTTTTAGTCAAGTTTTCTTTGTAAAGAAAGATTATTATCCGCGATTATAAATTCTTCTAAATTAGAATATATTTTCCGAAAAGTAAACCGTTTTATTTCCCAAGTTTCTTTTAATTTAGGAGCAATAAAAATTTTTAAAGATTCGCTACAGTCCCCTAAAAAATAAGAGCCAATAGTTTCTAAATTTAATAAATGAACTTTTTCTAAATTTGAATTATGATCTAAAAAATAATGGCTAAGACTTTTTAAACTTGGTAAATTTAATTCTCTTAAATCTTTATTATAACTTAAAAAGAATTTACCAACAATTTCTAAATTAGGTAAAGATAATATATTTAAACTAACATTATTTTCTAAAAAAGAATGACCAACATGTTTTAAACTTGGTAAAATAAGACTTTTTAAGCTTTTATTATATGCTAAAAAATAATCTCTAACATTTTCTAATTTAGGTAAATATACTTCTTCTAAGCCATAATAATTATTGACTAAAAAATCATCTAGAACATCGGTTAAATTAGGCAAAGATATCCTTTTTAAAGCATTATTAAAACCTAAAAAAGAATTACCTACTTTTTCTAAATTAGGCATATATAATAAGTTTAATTTACAATTCCGTTCTAAAAAAGAATGACCAACCATTTTAACATTAGGAAGATTTAGTTTTCTTAATGCTAAGTTATGATACATAAAATCATGGCCAACAACTTCTAATTTTGGTAAGTTTAGATCACTTAAAGCTCTGTTATCATGTAAAAATAAATCATCTATTTTTACAACATTATTCATTTCAATTTGTCTTAAACATTTATTTAAATTAAGAAAAGCATAATTAATTTCTTTAATATTATTATTTTTATAACTTATTATACGATTTAATTTATCTAAGCTTATTTCAATTACTTCTCCCTCAGCTGGGGTAATTAAGACTTTCTTTTCTTCTTTCTCATTTCTTATTTCAATTTTTTCTATTTGCCCAAGAGACTTAAGGAAAAAATCATTAATAACTGGCTTATAGAAATATATTTTTCTTTGTTCTAAATCTAGGATAAAATAATCTAAAACAAGATACTTTTCTTTGGGGTATTTTTTTACTTCAAAATTATCAATTATGATATTATTAGGACAATAGTAGATATTATCCATTTCATAATTATATTTATAGTATTTTCCATCATTAGCTAAGATATATCCGGGTATTTCAAAGCCTTTGGTTGTAAATTGTTGTTTTAAACCATAATATTCTTCAAAACTATCTGTAAGACCTGGGATTATATTATCTAAATTATTTGAGAATGTGGCATCTGGATTATCCACAGTATGATTATATCTATTTTTAATCGATAAAGTATTCGTCCCATCTTTTGTAAACTGAATACTGATAACACTAGTGCCATATTCGTCTTGCCTAGAAGGATTAGGAAAATCTTCTCTTTTGATCTCATCGACATTTTTCTTAACGGCAAAAAAGACGCGACTTGTTCTTAACCTATGGGTCCTAAAGGTACATAATTCTTCCCCCTTAGCATAGTATTTTTTAAACTTTTGAATATCTTCTTCGGTTAGGCATTCATATAAGTTATAGCCAGCTTGAGCCATAAGTTCCTCGGGAGTTTCCGTAACTTCAACGACCTTTTCTTCTTCCTTATTAATCTTCGTAAAAATATATTCTTTAAATTTTAAAAGTAAGTTATTCTCTTCTAAGTCATTATATAGTTCATGAGTGGGATGAAAATTACTAGTTAAGATATTAAGAATTAAGTCAGGAGTATCTAAGATAAGGGCAAAGTTATCCCGACAATAATGCATCATGACTTCGCCATATAACTTTTTTATTTTCTTTAGTTCCTTATCCATAATAAATACTCCCCTAAAACAAGAATTATTTTATAGTAAAACTTATTCTTAGTCAACAATTATCCTTAAAAATTAAAATTATTTTTCATATTTTATATAAGAGGAGGTATTTAATTTGTTTTTAAATATTCGTAAAAAAATCAAAGAAGAAGATCCATCTATTCATAGCTTATTTGAAAGCTTTTTTCATCCCTGGTTTTGGGCATATTTTTATTATAAAATAAGTCATTATTTATATTTAAAAAGCCATTATTCTTTAGCTCGAATCATAATGAATCATGCCAAAAGAAAAACGGGAATAGAAATTCATCCGGGTGCTTTAATTGGTAAAAATTGTTTTATTGATCATGGAGCTGGGGTTGTTATTGGTGAAACTACGATTATTGAAGATAATGTTATCATTTATCAAAATGTGACATTAGGAGGGACTAAAAATACCCAAGAAAAAAGGCATCCGACCATTAAAAAGAATGTTATGATAGGTTCCGGAGCTAAAATACTTGGAAATATTACAATTGGCGAAAATGCTAAAATTGGGGCTAATGCCGTGGTAACTAAGGATGTTTTACCTAATGAGACCATCGTGGGCATTCCGGGTAAACCTCTTTAAAAAGGAAAGATTTTTAAAAACCTTTCCTTTTAATTTTTAATTTTTATAAAACGATATTTTTGGTTTGTTTTATTATCTTTTCTTAAACTTACATCTTCGGTGCTTAAAAAACTAGAAATAGGCCGCACCCATAACTCTTTATGATGTTCATACATTACCATTTCTTCTAAGGTTTCACTATGCTTACAAATTGCTTTTACAACCATAATATCCCCTTTAAAATGTTGCCATTTACTACCTACTTCAATTATTTCTTCTTGCATAATTAACCTCTTTTTTTATAATCATCTAAAGCTTCTTTTAAACCTTTATAAGGCAAAAAAGCACAAGTTTTTCGATTACTTTGTTTATATAAATTATCATAACATAAAGCTTCTTTAAGTAGTGTTTTATCATATTCTTTTTCATTTAACATAGCTTCAAAATTAGCAATATAGTTATAAGCCTCATCAACCGTTTTCCCAATTAAATTTGTTATCATAATACTTGTTGATGAGATACTAATAGCACAAGCTTCTCCTTCAAAAACTATATCTTCAATAATATTATCTTTAATTTTTAAATATATATCTAAGTTATCTATACAAGATGAATTACTTGTATTAACTTTTAAATAATTTGGATCATTAGTTCTAATTCTATTTTTTGGATTACTATAATGTTCCATGATTATTTCTCTTTTAGTTTCTTCATCCATTTTTATTTTCCTTTCCCCTCAGGTAATCTTTCTAGCTTTCTTGTTAAGCCAAGAAAAGAGGCATTATCAAGACTAAAATAAGAATCTTTTAAATTATCTCTTCCATCTTGATAAATATTTTTATTTCTTTTAAGACCTAATAATACATTTATTTCTTCATCCGTATAACTATCATAACATACACCAATTAAATTATCTAATATGGATTCATTATTAAGGCTAAATAAATTTCTTACTTTAGCTATTTTTTCATACATTTCCGGATCTAATTCATGCATTAATTTTCCTTTTTGAAGAAGTATTTCTTTAGAATTATCATCACCTATTTTAGGGATAAATTCACTTCTATAAGCTATTTTACGACCCTTTTCTTCTTCTTTTAAGAACACATGTAATTTATTTTGATTTTCGCCTCGTTCTGCCCCATTAAAAATTCCCGCATATTTTCGGTAAGCATCTGTTCTTTTTCCTTTTTCTTTTATATCATGAATAAAAAAGCCATTTAACCAATCCCAAGGTCTTACATCGATAAGTTCTTGACCTTTCGGCGTATAAAGATCCATTCTAAAAGTACTACCATCTCTTAAAATATTTAAAGTTATTTTTCCTTGACCAGGAATTTCCAAATTAACTAATGGATGACATAGACATGATAAACCTAATTCACTATCCGCGGAACATTCTAATAAAAACTTTCCAGATAACTGAATATTATTTTGCCAATTAACTTGAAAAATTATTTCACTAGACCATTTTCCAAATATAGGTTTTATTAAACTTTGACTATCTATATCAACAAAACCCCAAGCTCGAGCCAAGTCATATTGGGCATTTAAAATATAATCTTCTTGGGCAAACATCATAACTTTATCTTTAGTAAAAACTAACTTTCCTACTTCTTGGTTAGATTTATTAAATATTTTAATTTTGGTAAATTCATTAATATCTTCTTTGTTTTCTAAAATTAAATTGAAAGTATTTAAAAATATCCGAGCAGCATGAATATTTTGAGCTAAAGTTAAGGTTTTTTCATCCATTAAATTTAATGTTTCTTCATCCATATTTTATCATCCTTTAAATCATTTCTTTTTCTATTTTTTCTTTATCAGTTAATAATTCTACTAAAGTATCAATTTCTTTTTCGGTATTATAAAAATATAAACTTACTCTGAGACTATTTGTAACCCCCGTCACATTCTTTAATATTTTGGCACAGTGATTACCGGCTCTTAAACATATATTATATTTATTTAAGTAGTAGGCAACGTCTTGACTAAATATTCCCTCAACATTAAAAGCTACAATCCCCGAGTCAGCTTCTAAGTTAATAATATCAATAAAAGGAATTTTAATTAATTTTTCAATCAAGTACTCTCTTAAATACATTTCTCTATCATGAATTTTATCCATACCAATATTATTTAAATATTTAATTGCTTCGCCAAAACCAATAACTCCCGAGATATTAGGGGTTCCAGCTTCTAATCTTGTTGGTAAATCTTTTAAATAAACTTCATTTTCATTATCAAAAGATTCATTCATACCACCACCTAGATTAATTGGTTCTAATTCTTCTAATAACTCTTTTTTACCATATAAAACACCGACACCAGTAGGACCCAGCATTTTGTGAGATGAAAAGGCTAAAAAATCAATATCTAAATCTTGAACATCGGTTTTTAAATGCGGAACACTTTGCGCCCCATCGACTACAACAAAAATATTGTTTTCATGGGCAAGTTTAGTTATTTCTTTAATTGGTCTAATATCACCTACAACATTAGTAATGCCGGCTAAAGCAATAATTTTACTTCTCGGTGTTATAACTTTCTTAACATTTTCTAAAGTAACATGTAAATTGTCATCTAAAGGAATATATTTTATAACACACCCATATTTTTTTGCTAAACGAAACCAAGGTAAAACATTGGAAGCATGCTCACTAGTAGTTATTAATATTTCATCATTAGCTTCAACAATATTAGCAAAAAAACCACTGGCAATCATATTTAAGCTTTCCGTTGTTCCACTGGTAAAAACTATTTCTTCTTTATATTTAGCATTAATAAATTCACAAACTAAATCTCTAGTATTTTCATATTCTAAATCAACCTTATAAGATATATCATAGTCCCCCCGATGAGCATTAGCACTATAATCATGATAATACTCATTCATTTTAGCTATTACTTGTTTAGGTTTTAAACTTGTCGCCCCATTATCAAAATAAATAATATCTTTATCTAACATGGGAAAATCTTCTCTATTCATCATTCTTCACCTCCATTATTCCTTTTAAAAATCCTTCTAAAATTAATTTTTCGCTAATTTTTGGTTCTAATCCTTTACTTTCTAAATAAAATAAATCATCTTTATTAATACTACTAATAGTTACATAATGATTAGCTAAAACTTCACTCGTATTTATTTCCATATTTGGTTTAATTAAAACTAATCCCCCATAGTTAATTCCTTTTAAATCTTCTATCACTTCATTATCTTTACTACTATTTAAAACATCTAATAAAACATCAATACTAATACTTTCTTTATAAGATATTGCTCTTACTTTAAGATTACTTTTATTATTATTTCCTACGATAATATTTTTTAATTTAATTAAACTATTCTTTCTAGCATAAAAAGATTTTCTAAATAAAAGATTAGTATTATTATTTTGTTTAAATGTTATATTAGTATTATCGTCCCAAGTAAAATATTTTAAATCTAAAGAACTATTATCAAGTAATTCTATTTCTAAATTAAGATCATAATCAACTTTAGCTATAGTAACTATATTAATTCCTTTAAATATTATTTTTTTTACTAGTTTATTTAAAATAATTGTCCCATCTACATTTTCTAATATATTTTCTTCTTTATCTAATATTATTTTATTCATTTTGTTCAAGCCCACTTATATCAAATGTCTTAGCAAAGCCTTCATTTTCGATTTTCATCGCTAAAGATTTATCGCCACTTTGACTAATTTTACCTTGATTCATAATATGAACTTTTTGAACATTAAGTAAATCAAGAATTTTAGCATGATGCGTTACAATTAAGATAGTTGGCTTATATTTTTCATAATATTCTTTAATCGAACTAGCCACCGTTTCGATTGCATCAACATCTAGCCCTGAGTCTAGTTCATCAAGTAAGATAAGTTCCGGTTCTAGCATCCACATATGCAAAAGCTCATTTTTCTTTCTTTCGCCCCCGCTCATACCAACATTGATTTCCCGGTGAATAAAGCTTTGGGGTAAGCCTAACTTTTGACAGACTTCTTGCATCTTTTGATGAAATTCAAATATCCCTATTTGGGTGTTCTTAATTTCTGATAAACTCATTCTAAGCATCTCGGCATTAGTTACCCCTTCAATAGCTAAAGGACTTTGATTAAGTAAAAAAACTTTCTCTCTAGCAATATGGGTGGGATCCATTTGTCCTAAATCTTGATTATGCCAAATAATTTGACCACTTTTTATAACATAATTTGGATCATGCATAATAACTTTACATAAAGTACTTTTTCCTGTCCCATTTTTCCCCATTAAAGCATGAATTTCCCCATCAGGTATTTCTAAGGATAAATTATCGATTATCTTTTTATCTTCAACATAAACGGTTAAATTTTTAATTTGTAACATCCCAAATCACCAAAAATATTGTATCATTAAATTAAAAAAAGATAAATAACTACTTATCTTTTCTATTTCTTTGTAATTTAGGATTTTTTAAATATTCCTTATACCAAGCAAGAAATTCTTCAGTTGCACTAGTACGATCATCTAATCGATTTTCTCTTTCTTCATCCGTCATTTCGCTTAAGGTCTTAGAACAATTCTTCGGCTTAAAGACATACCATAAATTAGATTTAGCTTTCTTAATATAATCGCCTCTTTTATTTCTAGTTAAAGTGCCTTCGCTTTTGCCTGTAAATTGATAGAAATTATTTCCATCATAAAAGGTTAAACAATCTAAAAAATAACAATAACGATTATCCACTTTTTCCATAGTTTTTAATAAAGTATCGATATCTTGACTTACGCCACTTCTTTTAACAAAAGCCCCAGGGTAATTCGGATAATTAGGATAATTTTGAATATAAAAACCCGAGTCAATTACAAATAAAGGCCTTTGTAAAACTTCATAAGCTTCTAAAGCTTTTATTTTCGAAATATAATATATATCATTCACATTTGGTTCATCTAAATCAAATTTTACAAAACTAATATCTAAGTTTTCCTTTTGAAACTTTTCTTTCACAGAAATATATTTACCATAATTTCCTGTTACATAAGTTAAATTTTCCATTTTTACATCTTCCCTTCATAATAATATAACTTTCTAACTAAAGGACTATACTTAACTTTTGATAAGTCCATCTTCTTTTTTTCGGCGATAGCTTTACATAAATACATACTTTGCACTAAAAAGTAATAGTCATTAATAATATTATCATTATATTTTTGAACTAATTCAATCGTATTAGCATAATATTTAGGTAATTCTTCTTTGTATAATAAATCAAGTTCATTTAAAGTATTAAAAAATATTAAAGAATGATTATAGTGATAACTTAAAGTACTTCGACCATGACAATAATCATACTTATCATGAACAATGGGAATAGCTATCCCAGATTCTACCATGGTTGATTCTAAAAACTTACTACTTATGTTAGATTCATATCCACTCATAATTTCATAAACTAAATTATTAGTAACATTAAACTGATACTCTTTTAAAATATCTTCTATAATAGTTAAATCATTATCTAAGTAATAAGCTAAGATAATTGAAGCCGGAATTAAAGTCGAAGATAAAGAAATAAAACTATGCTCTATATCTTTAACAAAATAAGTTAAATTATTTATACCATCTAAACTATTATGCGATAATAAATAAGGTTTTAAATTATTCTTAAAACTAGTTTTAACACCATAATTATTTCCCGAGTAAGAACAAGCAATAATATTTTTATAAGCTTGAATATCTTTATATAATGTATCCCTAGGACTTATATCTTCGGTTATAATTTTATTTTTCTTATTTAAGACTTTGGCTAGATAAGCACTTACAACCCGAGAACCTCCTACTCCCGTTATTAAGGTAGGTTCTTTTATTTCTTGTAATAATCTTTGAATATTTTTTAAATCTGTCTTTTCTAAAGATTCCCATACCCTTTCTTTTAATTTACTAAAATTTTCTTCTTGCATATTCATCCCTTCTTAATTTAAATTATAACTTATTAAGAGGTAATATTTGGTCTATTTAGAAAATTTCATCTAATAATTTTATTTTTCTTATTCTTTTTAATTCAAAATGACGCATATCTTGTTTCTTCTCACAAAAAGCGGCACAAAACCAACCATCTTTAAATAAAAATAGTTCTATAGGATCAATTATTCTTTCATTTTCACCGGTATCAAAAGAATAATATAAAATATTTACTTTTTTTCTTTCTTTAATAGCTCTACTTAGAATATTATATTTATTTAAAGTATTTTCATCTAGTTTTAACTCTTTAGCTTCAGCCTTACTGCCAATATATATTCCTCGTATTTTATCTTTTAATAAAAATAATTTTTCTTTTTCTTCTTTGGTTGAGCAATTATTAAGATATTTATCTAAAATTTCATAGTCGCTTTTTTTAAATTTGCGCTCCGGCAAGCGAATACTTTTATTTAAGACATAACCACCATAAGGACCTCTTATAGTATCAAGATAAATGCCAGCTTTTTCTAAGTCATCTTTATATACTCTAATCATTCTTGGGGTTACTTCTAATATATCAGCTAGTTCATTAATACTATATTTTTTTCCACTGGCAAGTAAATTTAATAAAGTTAAGGTATTAGATAATTTAGACATAATAAGCCTTCTTTCATATATTAGTTTTTATTTTATGCTAAGATTATCTAATTTTCAAGATAAATATTAATTTTATTTATTACCATTTAATACTTCTTGTTTTTTACTGTTAAATTCTTCTTCTGATAAAATACCTTTTTCTTTTAATATAGCTAAGTGTTCTAATTCTTCTAAATAATTTAAAGATTTATTATTTTCACTAGGTGGCATATTTTCAATATGGGACCTGGCGGTATTAATAACTTCTCTTATTTTATTTAAAAGAGCAATTCTTCCCCCAAAGTAGAAGTTTTCCGTTAGACCTAAAATTTCTAACTTACCACCAACTAAACCATTTTTATTTCTAATTGAAGTAATATCTTTTAAATATAATTCTTTTAAGGAACATGTTCCTAAGACTTTATCGCTTTTGGTAAATAAATCTTGAGAACATTGATATATTCTTAGGGAAGTAATAACTAAAACTCCAGGATTAATGTCAGTTAAACTACTACCAACCACCGCGGCAAATAATAACTTTTCATTATCCATTAATATTTCTTCTGCTTTATTTATAAGCTTTACCATCCCTTTAACTTTTACTTTAGATATTTTTTCATTTTCTTTACAAAAATCGGCAATATTCATCAATAATAACTCCTTTCTTTAAGAAAAAAACCTAGCATTAAAATAATACTAGGATTTAAACTTCTAAATTTGGTAGCGACGGGGAGATTCGAACTCTCGACCTGCCGGGTATGAACCGGATGCTCTAGCCAACTGAGCTACATCGCCATTTCTCTTTAAGCAATATTATCTTATCATAAATAACCTGGTTTGACAAGGATAATTTTGCTTAAAGTTTTCTAATTATTTACTTTTTCTGTTAAGGCTATACCGTCTAAACTAAAGCTCTTAGCCTCAGTTATCTTAACTTTAACAATTTTACCAATTAAATCTTTGCTACCTTCAATATTAACGAGTTTAAAAGTATCCGTATAGCCACAGACTTTATTACGACCTTTTTCGCTTTCTTCCGTTACCAATACTTCAACTTCTTGATTAAGCAGTTTTTGATTGTTAATAAGTGAATACTTATTAACAACTTCATTTAATCTTCTTAATCTTTCTTCTTTCTCTTCTAATGGGGTATTATCCGGCATTAAAGCTGCAGCAGTTCCCATTCTTTTAGAAAAAATAAAAGTATAGGCTCCATCAAACTTGCAGTAATCTACTATTTCTAAGGTTTTTAAAAAATCTTCTTCAGTTTCCCCAGGAAAACCAACGATTATATCAGTCGTAACTGCGACATTTTTAATTTTGCTTTTAATCTTTTCAAATAAAGCTTTATATTCGCTAATCGTATAACGTCTATTCATTTTCTTTAAAATAGCATCACTACCGGATTGAATTGGTAAATGAATATAAGGCATAATATTAGGATATTTAGCAATAACATCAATCATTTCATCCGTAAAATTCCAAGGATGAGAGGTAACAAAACGAAGACGCGGAATTCCTGTTTTAGCTACTTCTTCTAGTAAAGTTGCAAAGTCATAACCTAAGTTTAAGTCTTTGCCATAAGCATTAACATTTTGACCTAGTAAAGTAATTTCTTGATAACCCTTATTCTTTAAATAAGTTACTTCTTCTAAAATATTTTCAATTTTTCGACTTCTTTCTCGACCTCTTGTATAAGGAACTATACAATAAGTACAGAATTTATCACAACCATAAGCAATATTAATCCAAGCCGATATTTTTGAATCTCTTGAATAACGAATATTTTCATAAACTTTATCGCTATTAGAATAAACTTCTACTTGTTGCATACC
This sequence comes from uncultured Bacilli bacterium, assembly GCA_947624145.1. Lineage (GTDB taxonomy): Bacteria > Bacillota_I > Bacilli_A > RF39 > UBA660 > Onthocola_B. Next base: position 13,518 of record CANQIU010000023.1, read on the forward strand.
TTTCTTCTTTGCAATTAATTTAGGAAGCTCATGTAAGTTATGCGTTCCAATAATAATATCGATATAATCATGATTCTTTCTTAAATTTTCTATTTCATGAGGTTCTTGCATTAAACAACCAGCAAGACAAATGATTAAATCTTTCTTTTCTTTCTTTAAATGTTTACACCTCCCTAAGTAACCATAAACCTTATCTTTGGCATTTTCTCTTATGGCACAAGTATTTAAAACAACAATATCAGCATCCTCTAAAGTATTAGTAGAACTAAATCCTAAACATTCTAAATAATACTTTATTTCTTCTGAATCATGCACATTCATTTGACAACCATAAGTTCTTAAAAAATACTTTTTTCCTTTAAATAATGGTTTTATATCTAAGTCAATATTTATAAATTCTATATCAGTTTTTGCCCGATTTCTTTCTTGACATAAATCTGGTAAGTTCATTTTCTTCCCTTCCTTTACCTAAAATATTTTATCATAACTATATAAAAAGTGAAAGCGGATTTTATATAGTTAAGTATTTGGTAGAGTAGTATTTTTAATTGGAATGGAAGTGTATAATAATCTTTGAATTAACTTTTCTTTATTGACAGATAGTTTTTAGAAGTATTTAACCAAAACCCGCTTTCAATGGACATTTTAACACATAAAAAAATCTTGGCAAGGCTTTACGACAAAACCTGACAAAATTCGACAAAACTTCTATTTTTTCGACAAATTTTTTAAGTCTTTTTTTACAAAAAATAAACACTCTTTGAAGTGTCTATTAAAATGAATCAATATTAATTCTAACTTTTTTCATCCCTTTAAGATAAGCATAAGCTTGAATTAAAGTTCTTAAACTAGATGCGGTTTTCCCGTTTTTGCCAATTACAGCTCCCATGTCGGTGTTATGAACAATAATTTCAATTATTTCCGTTTCTTCATCCGATTCAAAAGTTTGAACTTTAACTAAGTCTGGTTCTTTAACTATACTCTTAACTAAAAATTCCGTATACTCTACTATATTCATAATTATTTTTCCTTTTTAGTTTGCTTTTTACTTTTACTTTCAGCGTATTCTTTCATAATACCATTATCTTTTAAAATACTCCGAACTGTATCAGTGGGTTGAGCGCCATTATTAAGCCATTTCATAATCTTATCTTTATCTAAACTGACAACTGCGGGATTTTTAACAGCATCATATGTACCTACTACTTCAATATCGCGACCATCACGGGGATATCTTGAGTCAGCGGCGACAATCCGATAAAATGGTTTTTGTTTAGCTCCCATTCTTTTTAATCTTAATTTAACTGCCATAAATAATCTCCTTTCTTTTAAAATCTATCTCTAATATACACTAATAATCTTATGCTGTCAACCTTTTTTGGTTGACAAAAGAAAACAGCATTAATTGCTGTTATTTTCTTACTCTTGGTTTTCCTAAGAAATTTTCTTCATAGTAATCTAAACCTTTTAAAGCTATATCTACATAATAATTATAATTAGCAGGATCTTCTGCGCATTTATAGGAATAATAGATACCCCATTCTTGAATCGTATTTATTTTTTTTAGTTTTTCTTCTAATTCACTAGCATTTATTTTTCTTATTAAATTAGTTAATCTTTCTTGAATTGGATTATAATCATAATTTTCATGCTTTTCCAAACTAGCCGAAGCTAAATATTTTTGAGGTATATAATGCGGTTTTATTCCTAGAGTTTCATCTTTTAACAAAGTTTTTTCAACATTTTTTAGTTCTTCTTGATATTCACTTTTTAAAAACTTATTATATAAACCTTTTAATATAGCTTCGGTAATAATACTAACGGGTGCAACAATTAATAAAATAAGCAAAAAATTATAATGATTATAAAGCATGCCGAATATTGCTATTAAATAAATCATAAAAGCAGTAAAACGGGAAGATTTTAAGATTTCCTTATATATAAAATTATTTTTTAAGGCCCTATAACTTAATTCTTTGGGACTTGTTTTTAGAAAATAATAATATTTATTTAATTCTTCTAATTCTAACTCTTCCTTATTTTTTCTTTTTTGAATAATTAATTGTATTTCATCAGGTAAAACTTGTAAACTTTTTTCATCTTCTTTGCTAGATAAATCTAGCCATTTACTGATTGCTTTTCGCTTTTTCATAAACTATAATTCCTTTCAACTTGCTCTTTATTATAAGCTATTTTCCTTAAAAGTCAAGCATGGTAAATAATTTAAAAAAGCATCAATTGATGCTATTTTAAATAATCTTCATTTATTTCTTTTAAATCATCATTATTTACTTCATCATATACTTCCACATAATCATCTTCATCATCTTCAACGCTAATTTTAACTTTAGCATCACCGATAACTTCAACCCCTAATTCTTTTTCAATGGTTAATTTTACTACCCCATTATCTAAAGAAACATTAGATACCGTTGGTTGTTTTAAACATCTTACAATAATTTCCGAAGCATTAGTCATACTACTATCTTCTTTTAAAGGAACCATTAAAGAATCAGTATAATTAAATCGACTCGTGGAAACCGCGGTTTTAGAATCATTATCATAAGAGTACCAAACATTGACATCAAAAGCGCCCGTTATATCTACGCCATCATGCGCATTTTTAGTGCCGCTAAAAGAGTGATTTATAACCCAACAACCTAAGACGGTATTAGCCATTTGATCGGGCTCCATAGAAAAATCATTACTACTCGTTTTTTTAGCTTTACCAATCACGGCTTTAGTTACGATTTCTTTAAAATTTGCCATTAAAATTCACCTTCCCTATTAGAATAATATGCAAAGAAATTTATTTAAATTCCAAAGATTTTAGCCTTTATATTCTCCCCCATTAATATGCATAACTTGCCCTGTGACATAAGATGAATCATCACTAGCTAGATAAACAAATAAAGGCGCTATTTCATAGGTTTCACCGCCTCTTTTCATTGGCGCATCGGCCCCTAAAGTAGGAATCTTTTCTTTTTCCCAACAAGCTGGTTGTAAAGGCGTCCAAAAAAATCCCGGAGCAATGGCATTAACTCTAATTCCTTTATCCGCTAGATTAGTGGCCAGACTTCTAGTAAAGCCCACTATGGCTCCTTTACTGGTTACATAATCAATTAACTCTGGTTCACCATAAAAAGTGGTAATCGATGTAACATTAATAATACTAGCATTCTTTTTTAAATATTTTAAAGCAGCTTTAGTTAAATAAAACATTGAATAAACATTACTCTTTTGGGTAAAATCAAATTGTTCATCCGAAATATCTAAAAGACTTTTAGTTTGAAATTGCACTCCAGCATTATTAACTAAAATATCAATCTTGCCATATTTAGCCATGACTTCTTCAATAACTAATTGACAATTTTTTGCGCTTTTTAAATCGGTAGATATAAGCATAACTTCTCCATTTATATCTTCAATTGCTCTTTTAGTTTCTAAAGCATCAATATCTTCATCATAATAAACAATGATGACTTTAGCTTTTTCTTTAGCAAAGGCTAAAGCTACCGCCCGTCCAATTCCCGAATCTCCGCCGGTGATAATTGCGACTTTACCTTCTAGCTTTCCGGAAGCTTTATAATCCTTATTATCATAAATTGGTCTTGGTTTCATTAAATATTCTAAACCTGGTTGTCTTTTTTGTTCTTGTTCAGGATATTTAACTTTAAATTTCTGACATTTATAACCATAACCATTTTCATCAATATATTTTAAACCATAATCATCTTGTTTCTTTTTATCTTCATAATAAAATTTATATCTCATAAAAACACCCTACTTTAACATATGCCTATTTTCTTTAACTTAAAGTTAGTATTTACAGCTCAAAATAAAAAAGATAAGAAAAATTAAAACATTTTATCTTTTTTTTGCAATTTTTT
>CANQIU010000024.1 GCA_947624145.1 uncultured Bacilli bacterium
TTTTCATCACATTATCGGTTCCTAAAATTTTGATGGCAAATTGGAATAACTGTCACACTTCTATTTTAATTGCACATCTATATAGAAGTTCGAAAAAGTTCGAACAGAAATATCAATGGCGCCCTTGACAAGATTTGAACTCGCGACCTAATGCTCCGGAAGCATGCGCTCTATCCAACTGAGCTACAAGGGCATAACCTAATTATACGGTATAAACGTATTTAGGTCAAATTATCTTTTTCGTTTTCTTAATAATTTTAAAGCACTTTCATCTTGATGTCTAACATAAAAATCATGGTCAAATAGCATTTCTTTTAAAGTATAATCTTCTTCTATTTCTTCTTTTTCTTTCTTTTCTTCCACTACTTCTTTATTTTCTTTTTCATTCTTTTCTCCTTTAACAAATTCTAAAATATAACTTGTTAAAGTTAAGACTTCACTAAATATTAAAGGTCCTAAACAAATATTTACAATATCTTGATTATTTAAACTAGCTATCTTACTTAATAGACTATTTCCTAAAAAGGTTAATTGTTCTTTACTTAATAAAAGATTAGCTATTATAACAAATAGACCAATAACCCACATTTTTATTTTCCCTATCATATTGGATTTAACATTTAAATTATTTTTAAATTTTAAATATTGACTTCCCGCAATACCTAACTCAAAAGCTAAAGGAACTAAAGCCCAAGGTGTAATTGAGGCAAGAATTAAAAAGTTCATAATGACAAAAACTTTATCCGAAAAGCCATCATATAAACTACCAAAGAAAGTTGAAGCATCTAAACTCCGAGCCATTTTCCCATCCACAAAATCTGTTAAAAAACAAATGATATTTGCGATTCCTAAACCTAACCCACCAAAAGTCAAATAGATTGGTATTAGAAAAAATATACCTAAGACTCTTAAAGATGTCACAATATTAGTTAAAATTATATTTTTTTTATTTTTCATTATATCCCCCATTATAATATTTAATTATCTAGATTAATTTCTGATATTTTACCAAAATTAGAAAATTCTAAATTATATTCATCAATACCTATTTTATATTCTATTTTTTCAATATGTTCTAAATTAGTTGTTACTACTAAACTATATTCATTATTATCATAGATTACTTTTCTTATTTGATTATCTTTTTCAATATGATAATTTTCTTTTAATTTATCTTTAAAGAAATTTAAATTAATAATATTATTATCTAATGCATCACTTAAAGAAGAAATAGCTTCTAATTTTTTTAAATTAATTTTATATATACCTTCTTCATTAATTAAATATTTAAACATTGTATTATCACTTTCCAAAATACCTAAATCTTGTTTACCATCTTTTTGGCCTTCTAAAATATAGGTTGTTTCATTTATCTTAATATTATAATTATATTGATAATTATTATCATCTATTTCTTTTAACATATCATTATATAAAACAAATTGAGGCGGATTTTCTTCTTCAACTTCTTCTTCCTTAACTTGGGATTCTAAAGCTAATAAAGTAAATACTAATATAAAGAAAAGACCCCAAATAAATAATTTTTTTAAAGCCGCCCCTCGAGGGGTTTGCCAAAAATCATTTTTTTCCATTATTTAACCACCATTTCTTTTTGCTTATTTAAACCATTTAAATAGTTTTTAATAGCCATTTCTTTTTTACCAAAAGGCTTAATTATTTCTAAACTTATATAACCATCTAAACAGCTTATTTCTAAAGAATCTTTTTTTAACCGTACTAATTTAGGTTCTAAAACTTTTTCTTGATGAAAACTGGCTTTAATTATTTTTATTTCTTGATCATTTAAGATAAAGTAAGCTAAAGGCCAGGGTGATAATGCTCTAATTTTATTTAAAATATTTTGACCATTATCTTGAAAATTAAGATATTCATCTTCTCTTTTAATCATTGGAGCTAAAGTAGCTTTACTATCATCTTGTTTTATTCTTTTAGCTTTATTATTTAAGATAGCTTCTAAATTTTCTTTTAATAAATCTTTTCCTAAGATAGCTAATTTATTGTGCAAAGTTCCCACATCATCACTAGCTAAAATCGGTATTTTTTGATAAGCAATAATATCACCAGTATCCATAAATTCATCCATATACATTAAAGTTATCCCTGTTTCTTTTTCACCATTAATTAAGGCCCATTGAATTGGGGCCGAACCCCGGTATTTAGGAAGCAAAGAAGCATGAATATTAACACAACCTTTGGAAGGAACTTCTAATAAAGAAGCCGGAATAATTTGCCCATAAGCACAAGTTACAATTAAATCAGGTTTTACTTCTTTGATAGCTTCATAATCTTTTTTAATTCGGCTTGGTTGAAAAACAGGAATATGCTTTTGTTCGGCTAAAAGTTTAACGGGACTTTTTTGTTTAATTTTTTGCCGACCCACTTCTTTATCTGGTTGAGTTACGACCATAACCACATTAGTTGAGGCAATTAACATTTCTAAAATAGGAACCGCAAAGTCGGGAGTTCCCATGAAAACTACTCTACTTTTTTCCATAACCTAATTCTCCTTTGCTACCATCTAGTATATCATAAAATCAAAAAAGAGAAAATCAATTCTCTTAAAATAATCTAATTAGATCTTGAATAGTTATAACGACCATTAAAATTAAAAGAAGAATAAAACCAACTGTATGACAAATATTTTCAAATTTACGATCAACTGGACTGCCTTTAATCTTTTCTACGAGAACAAAGAAGATATGTCCTCCATCAAAAGCTGGGAATGGTAAAATATTGATAAAACCAACATTTATGGATAAAAAGGCAATTAGATAAATAATATAATCTATTCCATATCCCTTTGCTTGGTCAACTACTTGATAAACCCCAACAGGGCCTGATAAAGCTTTTAGCGATATTTTTCCTGTAAATAAACCGCCTATGGTTAAAGCCATTGAATGCATAATACTACCAAACTTTTGAAAAGCATATTGGCAAGAGGCTAAAAACCCTTTATTAATCGTGCCATCAATATAAATACCATAAACTTTCGTTTCTTCGCCATCTTCATTTTTTATAATATCCGGCGTTACCTTTATTTCTTCGCTCTTTCCATCTTGATGTTTTACCCTAAAATCATAAACATTATCTTTATCTTTATATACAAGTAAGATTTGAGCAACATCCCAAGTTTTAACTTTCTTACCATTAATTGCTGTTATAACATCGCCATCTTGCATCCCTGCTTTAGCTACCGCCGAATTTTCTTCCACTTTAGCTACTTTAGGTAAAAGGCCACTGGAACCCCAAATAAGTGCCCCAACAAATAATAAAACAATAGCTAAAATAAAGTTATTAATTACCCCCGCGGCTAAAATAATTAGTCTTTTCCACCAAACTTTATTACATAGATACTTATCTTTATCTAAGCTTTTATCCCCATCTTCATAAACTTCTCCAGCCATGGAAACAAAGCCACCAATTGGAACCGCTCTTATATTATAGTTAACGTTATCTTTGCCCTTATGCGTAAATAAAACAGGTCCCATCCCAATTGAAAACTCATAGATATGAACTTTAAACATCTTAGCCCAGAAAAAATGCCCTAATTCATGAACTAAAATAATAAGTCCTAAAATGAATATTAATAGTAATACTGATATAATCCACATAAATTATTCCTCCTTATAAAAACATTAATGCAACATAAGTTAATACCACAAATATTAAACTATCTAAGCGATCTAGTACTCCCCCATGCCCTGGCATTAAATTAGAAAAATCTTTTAAATCATTTTCTCTTTTTATTTTACTCATAATTAAATCGCCAATTTGCCCAACACCAGATAATAAAACAGTCATTATTATTACTTTAAAAGAAAAACTTTCTACTAAAAGAATATAAAATACACATCCCAGTAACGAGGCAACACTTAAGCCAATTATTGCTCCTTCCCATGTTTTATTAGGACTAATCTTGGGAGCCATTTTATGCTTACCAAACATTTTACCGCCAAATAAAGCAAAAGTATCTGTTAAGATAGGAATTAAGATTAAATATACTAATAAATATAAATTACGATATCTTAAAACAATTAATAAATTAAAAAATAAACCTAATAATAAAACACTTCCTACTAAATAAAAAGCATCTTTAGTTTTATAATCTTTTAAAAATACCACGGGAATTATTAAGCTTAAAATTACCAGTAATATTCTTTGATAAGATAAACCATAAGTAATGGTATAATCTCTTAAATTATTTAAAACTAAAATAATTAAATCAATTAAACCAATTAATATCATCATATTAGGTATTTTATCATGAGATTTAGCTAAATCAATAATTTCTTTAAAACCTAAAATAGCAATAATTGAACAACCAAATATAAAAGGATATCCTCCTAAAATTAAAAGGGGTATTACTATTAATAAAACCACTATTGCACTAATAATTCTTTTTTTCAAAAAACGATTCTCCTTACTTAAATTATATTCTATTTATAAATAACTATTAATAAAAGACTATTTAGCTAGGCTTCTTAAAAAGTTTCATCAAAAGAATCTATTTGATCTAATTGATCTTCAACTAAAGCTCTAAATCTTCTTTTATAAACAGCTACTTTTCTTCTTAAGCTTTCGGCTTCTGATTCAATTCTTTCAGCTTTTACTAAAGCATTGTTAATAACTTTTGTTGCATTTCTTTTGGCATCTTCAATAATAACTTTTGATTCATCAAAAGCCACTTTCTTAATATTACTAGTTGATTCTTCAGCAACTAAAATAGCTCTATTTAACGATGCTTCTATCTCTTTATAATGTTTTAATTCTTTTTTTAAAGACTCAATAACATCACAACTAGTCTTTAGTTTATTAAGCATTCCTTCATATTCTTTGGTTACTTCTTTAACAAAGTCATTAACTTCTTCTTTACTATAACCATTAATAGTTGTTCTAAACTTATTAACCATCTAAAACCACCTACTAACTTACCAATCTAATTCTTCGTCGTTATTATTTTTGGCACTTTTTTCTGCTTCATCACTTATTTTACCTTGAACATTAACATTTTTAGGCGCACATAAATAAATACCTACGCCAATTTTTTGCATAGAACCCCCAATAGCATAGATAACGCCACTTAAAAAATCAATTATTCTTTTAGCTTGATCAGTGGTAACTCTTTTTAGATTAACAACTACACTATTACGATTTTTTAAGTGATCCGCGATTTGTTGTGATTCAGAAAAAGCTCTTGGTTCTAATAAAATCATTTTATTACCAGATTTATCAGCTTCTTTTAAAGCTTCCGTTTCACCCATTGTATAATATTCGTCTTCCGTTCCATTTAAATTATCTTCATCACCATCATAAGAAAATATTTTTTTAATATTAAAGGCCATATTTCTTCCTCCTAGTCTACTACTATTTAATTTTAGCAAATTTTTAATATTATAGCAAGGTGCATTTTAAATATTTTTTTCATTCCAAGTTAATAAACCTAAGTCTAAAAAAATAACAGAAATCAATGATAATAAAACATAAGTCTGATTATTTTTATAAAATTTTTCTTCCTTATCTAATATTTCTTTATTAACAGAAGCAATATTATCAATTAAAAATTCATTAATCTTAAAATACTTAAACGTATTAAACATCTCTTTAACGGCTCTTTTAATAGTTTCTTCTTTAATATTTTTAATATCATATTTTTTTAATTTAAGATATTTTTTAGCTTTCATATCAAGTAATAATTTATTTTCTTCAAAATTAGTAATAGTATAAGCTTCGATACTAGGATAGTTTAAAAGTAATAAACCACTTTCATAGTTATCATTATCGAAGGGATTTTTTAAACTAAGAATTAAATTATTAACTTCTTCATAAGTATTTGATTCAAAATCTCTATCCCATATATAATAAACTCTTTTATTTTTTAAATCGATATTATATTTTAAATAGATCATTTCAAATAGTTTATCTCGATAGTTAGTATTTTTTATAGAACCAATATTGGAATTTTTCGTATTTAAGATTATTACTCGCGAATTACTATTATTAGACGAAACTAATTCTTTAAATTCTTCATTTCTTCTTTTACTTATTACATTATAATCAAAAATATTATTAAATATTTTTTCTAATAACATAAATTCATCTTTTTCTCCTTCAACGATTAAAATAACTTCCCCAATACTTTTTTGCTTATTAATCTTTAAATGTTTTCTTATATCTTGGTACTCCATCAAAAACCCCACTTAAATACATTTTTTCCGTATTTTGAGCCTCCCTAGGCATTTCATCAGAAAATCTTTTTAAGACAGAACCTTCTTTACCTTTAAACGAAATAGAATAAATTTGATCTGGTCTTATTAAAGTATTATTTAAAAGATTAGTAGAATGAGAAACAAAGATTATTTGAGAATTTTTAGCATAATGGAAAAAATATTTAATTAAACATTCTTCTAATTCATTATGAAAACCACTACTAAATTCATCAATAATTAATAAGCAATCATTTTTTAAAGCATACATAAAAGATGGCAATAAATTAATTAAAGTTATATTACCGGTTGATTCTAAGGTTTCTGGAATATATTCATTTGTTCCCTCTTTTTTAAAAGAAACAAATTTATCATTCATTACAAAACCATTGTTAGAATTTTTGATAAAATTAGCATAAATTATTTCTTGATTATAATTTATACTCTTAAAAAATTTATTAATTTCTTTAACTCCATATTCATCTAAATAACCATGAGCAAATAATTTTTTATTATTGTAGGTTTCTACTTCTTTTTTTTCACAATTAATATAAATAGAATTATTTAAATAATTTATCCATTTATTTAAAATAGGTTCATTATTAAACTTAGTTTCAAAATATATTCTTCTTAAAAATAAAAGATTATTGGCAACATCATCAAATGTTTGTTCCTTATATCTTACTTTATTTTTATTTCTTTCCATTATTACTTTATTATCTAAAGTTAATATTTCTTTTTCTATTAAAATATCACTAAATACTATTTCATAACTTATATCTTTATTGTCTATAATAAAATTATAGGTTAGTTTACTAGTCTTTTTATCAGTATAAAAACTTTTTACAGAAAAAAAGTCAGGTTCAATATCTTTAAATAATAAATCTAATAAAAATTTTAAAGCTTTTAAAATTTGGGTTTTACCTGAGGCATTTTCACCAACAAATAATATTCCTTTTAAAATACGATTATTTAAAACATTTTCATCTTCTAAAAACTTATAATTAGTGGCTTTTAAATCAATTGCTGTTGGTTTAACAAAAGTTGTAAAATTATCTAAAATTATTTGTTTTAACATTTATAATTTCTCCTTTCATTAACATTATAACATAAAAATGTAATTTTTTTACATTAAATTAAAAAGAAGAAAACTTTCTTCTTTAAAATTCGCATTTTTTACTAATATATTCAACTAAGTTAGCGATTTTAACCGTTACTTGTTCCATTGTATCTCGATCTCTGATTGTTACTGTTTCATTATTTAAAGTATTATCATCAATTGTAATACAAAAAGGAGTTCCAATTGCATCACTTCGACGATATCTTTTCCCAATTGAACCAGCTTCATCATAACTACAAGCAAAATACTTACAAAGTAAAGCATAAACATCATTAGCTTTTTCAGCATGAACTTTTTTAATTAAAGGTAAAATCGTAACTTTATAAGGAGCTAAAGCGGGATGTATTTTTAAAACAATTCTTTCTTCAGATTCCGTTTGTTCTTTGGTATAAGCATCGGTTAAAATAGCTAATAATAACCGGTCCAATCCAACGCTTGGTTCAATAACAAATGGTAAATATTTTTCATTAGTTTCAGGGTCTAAATAACTTAAATCAACACCACTTTTTTGGGCATGAACACCTAAATCATAATCAGTTCGATCAGCAATTCCCCAAAGTTCACCCCAACCCATCGGAAATAAATATTCGATGTCAGTTGTGGCTTTACTATAAAAAGCTAATTCTTCTTTAGCATGGTCTCGATATCTTAAATTAGCACTCTTAATTCCTAAAGACTTTAAAAAATCTAAGCAAAAACTTTTCCAATAACCAAACCATTCTAAATCGGTATTGGGCTTACAAAAAAATTCTAGTTCCATTTGTTCAAATTCTCGAGTCCGGAATATAAAATTACCTGGTGTTATTTCGTTACGAAAAGCTTTTCCGGTTTGACAAACACCAAAGGGAAGTTTAAGTCGCATACTTCTTTCAATATTTTTAAAATTAACAAATATTCCTTGTGCTGTTTCTCCTCTTAAATAAACAGTATTTTTAGTATCTTCCGTTACTCCTAAAGAAGTTTCAAATAACAAATTAAATTTTCTAATTGGCGTAAATTCTAAACTTCCACAGTTAGGACACTTAATCTTATTTTCTTTAATATAATTTTCTAGTTTTTCATTATCCCAACCATCGCCAGTTTCTTTTCCCTTTGAAGCCTCTTCAATTAATTTATCAGCCCGATGGCGCGATTTACACTTTTTGCAATCAATTAAAGGATCCGCAAAAGAAGCCACATGACCAGATGCTACCCAAACATTAGGATTCATCAGTTTTGCCGCATCTAAACCCACATTGTAGGGATTTTCTTGAATAAACTTCTTTTTCCAAGCTGAACGAATATTTTCTTTTAAATTAGTTCCTAAAGGACCATAATCCCAAGTATTTGATAAACCATTATAAATTTCGCTTCCTTGGAATATAAAACCATATTGTTTACAATAATTAACTAATTCTTCCATGGTTAATTTCATTACAATCACCTAAAAAGATTATATAATAAATATCCTTCTAAAACAAGAAAAAAACTAGTTTTCTAGTCTTTTTCTCTTACCAATACAATACCCTCAGATCTTTTTAAAGTATCTTGAAATAAATTATAAATATTTTGAACATTCTTATGATATTCTTCATTTTGTAAGGCTCTTACTTTAATTAAATTTATTTCTTCTTCCATTTCTTTTAAGGCTTGTTTTCTTTCTTCTTGGCGATTTAATCGATATTTATATTTTAAATAAATACTTTTAAAAGCACTTATAATTGTTTCTTTAAAGCAAAGATGCGAAAGAACATTAAAACCTAACAAAGCAACATAACCACTAAGTAAAACTAGTAAAGCTTTACCTAAAGAAAACTCTGTTCCCATATTTAAAGGATCATCATGATTTTGTTCAATTTTCACTAATTCCCATATAGCTTCATCATACATATCTTGACTACTTAATTCCGCTTTCGTTTCCGTTTTTACCGATTTATGCCCCTTTAAAAACTCATTAGCAATATTATTTAAAATACTCATTTGATTTTGTGAATTAAAGACTTCAGATTCTTCAATTCCCTCATAAATATTATTTATTAAACCACCTAAGACATCTTCATAATCGGTAATATTATAAACATTAACCTTTCTTTGATAACCCTTATCAGTTTCTTCCCAAGGAGTATAGACATAATACTTTAAAGAATTATTTAAACGGCTAGATATTTCCTCTGGTAAAGGTGTTTGTATAACATCCTCTGTAGAATAAGCCTCAACCTTTGTTTTATATCTTATAATATTCTTTTTTTGCTTAGAAGCAGCATAATTGATCCAAGTAAAGGCCGTGATAAAAGCCAAAATTACCGATAATTCTTTAAAAATATGATTATTATTTGTTTTTATTTTATCTTTTAAAGTATCAATTTTCTTTTCTGATTCTTTTTCTTGGTCTAAATTATCTTTTATTTGTTCTTGTAATCGATAATAATTATCTAATACTTTTTGAACATAATTATTTTTGGAATCTTTTAACATTAAATAAACTATTAATTGCTCATTAACAAAAGATCGATTAGTTCCCCCTTGATTAATTTCACTAATTAATATTTTAAGAAATTCATCTTCTTTAAAAGATTCTTGATAACTTTTAAGTTCTTTACCAATAACTAAATTAAGATATTCATTAGCAATTTTATTTTTTAAACAATAATCTAGAACTTCACTTTTTCCTAAATAAGTTAATTCTATTTTAATAATATTAAAACTTAAATTGTAAAGATTAAAAAATAATTCTTCTTTATCTTTAAGAACAATACTCTTGGTTTTATTTAATAAATTCATTAATTTAATCATATCTAAAGCTATTGATTTAATATCTTCTTCTGTAATACTATCTTTTTTAATTTTTTCAACTAAAGTCTTAGCTTGATAATATAGATTAAAATAGGGATTATATTTATTCATTTGTTCTCTTAGACTATTTAAAGATTTTATAGCTTCATTATATATTTGTTCTAAATAATCTTGATTAAAATTATTAGTTAATCCCTCGTTTACTTTAGTTTGTTCATAGTTAGTTAATTCATTATTTAATTTAGTTTGAATCTTGGCAACTTCTTCTTTAAAGTACGTAACATCAATTGTTTCTTTAGCAAATTCGATATCATCTAAAGTATCTTTATATAAGGTATTATAGGTAAAAACTAAATTACTTTGACTTGCTACATTACCGGCCATTTCAATTCCCCCTTAAAACAGTTTTTATTTTAAAAAAATTATCTTTTTTTGTCAATTATTTTTTAATTCTTTTTAACTCAGGATGGTTAGGTAAAATAACTTTATTTATCATGCAATCATTACACATTGGAATATATTTTACGTCATTATTTTCGCCATCAATAATAACTTCGGGACCATCAAAACAATAATGACCATTTACTAAACGAACATTTTGACTAGCTAGTTTTCCACACTCACAATTAATCGTTAATTCTCTTAGTTCATCAGCTTTAGCAAATAATTCAGCACTTCCCTCGAATAAATGACCCAAAAAATTTACCTTTAAACCATAAGATGCCACCGGAATATTTGCAAGATGAGCTAAATACCAAAATTCGCTAACTTGCTTAGGACTTAAAAACTGAGCCTCATCGACCATAATAACATCACTATTTAAAAACTTTTCTAAATAATCATCATCTAATAAAGACTTATTAGGATTAATAGTAAAATCCACTATAGCTTGATTACCAATTCTTGAAACCACTTTATTAGAACCCTTAGTATCTATACTTGGTTTAGTTAAAATTACTTGCTTTTTATTTTTGAGATAATTATAATGATCCATCAATAATTTCGTAGTTTTACCTGCTTCCATTGTTCCATAATAATAAATTAAATTAGCCATAACTCCTCCTACAATATTCCTAAATTATTTAAAAATTTCTTACTATTTAAATATAGTCCAGTATATCTATCATAATAATTATCTAAAAAGAAATTTATCTCTTTTTTTGTATCTTCATCTATTTTTAATTCTTTAATACTTTTGATATCAACATAATAATACATTCTTAAAAGTTTTATAGCTTTTAGGGAAACGAGCTTCTCATTAGTTAAACAGTTTTTACAAACATAACCACCTGCATCCCCGCTGATAGTTACAATATCCGTTTTATTTCCACAGATAGCACAACCATCTAAATTACCTATGACACCTAGCTCTTCTAAATACTTTAATTCTAAAATATTCGTTAAAACTAAAGGATCTAAACCTTCTTCAATCTTTAAAATAACATTTATAAAGTCTTCATAAATATTTTTATCAGGATTTTGTTTCAAAACTTGATAAGTTAATTCAGTTAAATAAGCTATAAAACTAATTAAAGTTATATCATTATGAATATTTTTTAAAGGATTAATAATATCCGCGCTATTTAATAAAGATAGTTTATTTTCTTTATAATAAATATTAAAGTTAGCATAACTATAAATTAAGGTAGCTACCCGATTTTTGCTTTTTAAATCTTTAGCTCCCTTACACATTATGCCAATTAAACCATCTTCTTTAGTTAAAACATGAATTATTTTGCTTGTATCTCCATAGGGAGTTTCATTTAAAATAAAACCTTCTACACTCTTAAGCATAATTACTACCCTCTAAAATAATTATACACCATCATCTTAATCTTTTAAAAGAAAAATCACCCCTAAAATAATTAATATTAAGATTAGGTACCAAATTAAGCCTTTTAATAAAGAATTATTCTTTTTAGATTTGACAAATTTTATACTGTCAATATCTGTACCCGAATGAAAAAAACTATTAATAAATATTTTAATATTATCTTTAAGATTTCTATTAGCTAAATCTTCATTAGTTAAAATTATTTTAAATAAGCATTCATTATTCGACTCAATTAAAATTTCTACCTCTTTTTTATCTTCCAGACTACGCACAATAACATTGTGAATGCGTTTATTTAAGATTTTTATTTCTTCCTTATTATTTAAAATAAGTACATAATCACTATTACCTTGTACTTGACCTTTAAAGCTATCTTGAAATTGCACTGGAGAACTAGTAGGATCCTTTAAAAGCGTCGATGGAATAATAGTCGAACTAAAGCAATAAGAATTTGCTAAGTTTTTACTAAGATTTTGTTCTTTTAAATTTATCTTACTTTCTAAATCTAAATTATTTTTCTTATTTTCTAAAGTTAACTTTCTTTCATCTTTTAAAATTTTAGCTTTATCTATATAATTAAATCTTTTTATAAAATTAATTATATTTTTATAAAATTCTATATTTTTTAAATGTCTTTTTTCGAAGATAATTCTTATTAATAATTCTTCATTTAAATAAATACTTATATAATATTTTAATAATATTTTATTTATAATAACTTTAGTAATATTTTCTAATTCATAAATTACTTTTTGATCTAATGAAAACTCTTTATTTAAATTATTATAAGGAATTATTACAAAATCCTTATTACTAGCCCCAATAGAACAAATATATTTTTCTTTATTAGATTTAACTAAGATATTTAATTTATTTAAATTACTTTTTTTGATATCTAAAAAGCCATAAAAAACTTGACTATTTTCATTAATTAAATTATTATCCTTATATAATTTTTTAACAGATTCTATAGTATTCATTTTTACCTCATTATAAAAAGTATTATTGAATCAAAGTCAATAATACTTTATTTAGTTTTATTTTTTTTAGTATTTTTATTTACTAATCTAACCTTTACTCCTTTAGAAGCTCCAAATGTTTTTTTAACTCCTTTTGGTAAATTTACTTTATATGTTCGCATAAGTTAACACCTCCATTGCTTTTTAAATTATATCATAGTATTTTAAAAATTACTATGATTATTAATTAAATTTTGTTATACTTTTGGTAAAGGCAGGGATTTTAATGGAAGTCATTATTATTGGTGGAGGAGCATCTGGCATGGTAAGTGCGATTAAAGCTTTAGAAAATAACCATCAAGTTACTATCTTAGAAAAAAATAATAAAGTTTTAAAAAAGCTTTTAGTAACGGGCAATGGTCGGTGTAATTACTGGAATACGGAAATGAATCTAGATAAATATTATACAGATGATTTTGCGGCTCTAGAAACAATATTAAAACTTAATAAAGACCAAGTCTTACCCTTTTTTCGTGGCTTAGGTATTGTTGAAAAAAATATAAATGGTTATTATTATCCCTATTCTAATCAAGCTACAAGTATTTATAATGCTTTATATAATAAGGTTATTAATTTAAAAGGAAAAATTATAACTGATATAAATGTTTTAGATATCGTGAAAAAAGATAAGTTTTTAATTACAACAGATAAAGGGATGTTTAAAGCTGATAAAGTTATTTTAGCAACTGGTTCGAAAGTTCGTTCTGATGAATCAGGTTATGTCTTAGCTCAAAAATTAGGCCATAGTCTAAATCCTTTACACCCGGCTTTAGTTAAACTAGTGGGTCAAGATAATTTTTATCAAGCTTGGGAAAATGTTCGTTGTGAGGCTATTTTAAGTTTATATGAAGATAAATTAATAAAAAAACAAGAATATGGTGAAGTCCAATTAACTAACTATGGCTTAAGTGGAATTGTGGCCTTTAATCTTAGTAGTACTATTAGTAGAGGGCTAAGTTTAGGAAAAAATGAATTTATTACCATTAATTTTGTGCCTTGGTGTAAAAATAAAAATGAATTAAAAAATTATTTAGATGTTAAAAGTGTTATGATTCCTGATTTTAATCTATCACAAATATTAGAAGGCTTTTTAAATTATAAAATAATTAATTTAATTTTTAAAATTTTAAAGATTAATAAAGAAGCTAAATGGGAAGATGTTAAACAAGCTGAAGTTTTAAAATACTTAGTCGCATTTCCCTTTTATATTAAAGAAACTAAAGATTTTTTAGATGCCCAAGTGACGACCGGGGGAATTCCTTTAAAAGAAATTAATCCTAAAACAATGGAATCACTTAAAACAAAGGGTTTATATCTAACCGGTGAATTACTAGATGTTGATGGTATCTGTGGGGGTTATAATTTAGGCTTTGCGTGGATGAGTGGTTTAGAAGCAGGTAAGTTAAAATGATTCGAATTAGACAAATAAAAATACCTATTTTAGATGATAATGAGGTCTTTTTAAAAAATAAAGTAGCTAAAATATTACATATTAATGTTAAAGATATTAAGAGTTTAAAGATTAATCGGAAGTCTATTGATGCTCGTCTTAAAGATCATATTTTTTATATTTATGAAGTTGATGTAGATACCTTAAATGCCCCTAAAATTATTAAGAAAAATACTAGTAAAGATATCTTCCAAGTTCAAGAAGAACAATATAAATTACCTAAGATGAAATTAGCTAATTTAAAAGAACCTATCGTGGTTGTGGGAACTGGACCCGCGGGGTTATTTGCCTCCTACATCTTAGCTGCCACGGGTTTAAAACCTCTGATTATTGAAAGAGGCCAAATCTTAGAAGAAAGAATTAAAGATGTTGAAAAGTTTTGGAAAGAAAATCTATTAAATACAGAAAGTAATGTACAATTTGGCGAAGGAGGGGCTGGGACTTTTTCTGATGGTAAGCTTAATACTTTGATTAAAGATCCTAGACATTTAGGGAAACTGGTCATGGAAGTCTTTGTAAAACATGGGGCTCCACCAGAAATAATGTATTTACAACATCCTCATATTGGCACCGATAATTTACGTCTAGTTATTAAAAACATGCGAGAAACAATGCTTAAGATGGGGGCTAAATATTTATTTAAAACAAAGCTTACTAATCTTTTAATTGAAGATGGGAAATTAAAAGCAATTGAAGTAAATAATCAAGAAATTATTCCTTGTTCTACTTTAATTTTAGCAATTGGTCATAGTGCTCGAGATACTTTGCAAATGCTTTATGATAAGAATTTAAAAATGGAGGCTAAGCCTTTTGCCATGGGCATAAGAATTATGCATGAACAAGAATTTATTAATCAAACCCAATATGGAAAAATGGCAAAATACTTACCTCCAGCAAATTATAAGCTTACTTATAAAACCAAAGAAAATCGGGGTGTTTATTCTTTTTGCATGTGTCCGGGTGGTTATGTAGTAAATGCCTCAAGTGAAAAAAATCATTTAGCTATTAATGGGATGAGCAATTATAAAAGAGATAGCAAGGTTGCTAATAGTGCTTTAGTTGTAACTATTAATCCTAATGATTTTGGTAGTAAACCTTTAGATGGTCTTCATTTTCAAAAAGCTTTAGAAGAAAAAGCTTATAAGGTTGGCCAATCTTTAATTCCTCTCCAAAATTATGAAGATTATCAAAATTCGCAACCTTCACATATCTTAAAAGGAAATATCGCTTTAAAAGGTCATTATACTTTAGCTAATATTCAAGATATCTTACCTGATTTTATGAATAAATCGATAATTGAAGCCATGGATCATTTTGATCAAGTTTTTGCCGGTTTTAAAAACAAAGCCGTTATTGCGGCTTTAGAATCCCGAACTTCCTCTCCCGTAAGAATAATTCGAGATGAAAATATGGAAAGCAATATTAAGGGAATTTTTCCTTGTGGCGAGGGAGCTGGATATGCCGGTGGTATTACAACATCCGCGATAGATGGTATCAAAGTTGCCGAGGCCATTATAAAAGCTAAGAGCTTTTAAACTCTTAGCTTTTTAATTTGTTTTTAAACTACAAGTATAATTCTTGGCTATATAATAAGTTCTTAATGGTCCATAGGTAGTTGGGAATGTTCCCCCAGCTTCCCCATTTAAAGTATCGCTACTTAAATCAACAGATAATTCTAAAACTTGATTTTCATCATCATATTTAGCTAATCCTTCCATATTATCAAAGCTTAAATTTGGTAGATGATTTTTAGCAATATTTTCATATTCTTCTTTATCCGTAAAGGTATAAGTATAAATTCTTCTTCCTCCGGATAAATAAGCTGGACCTGAGGCTGTTTGACCAATTGGGAAAACATCAAGAACATCTTTAGTTGTTGTATCATTTAGTTTTTCACCACTTGGAGCTTGACAATTTAAATATTGTAAAATACTACTAGAAATTACATATAAAGGTACTTGCGCCGTTGTTTCATTGCCCTTAGCATCAGTGGCTTTTATTTGCGCACTATAAGTTCCTAAAGTATCTAATTTAGTATTTAATTCATCAATATTGGTAATTTCAACCGTTTGACAAGCTTCTTCACCATCTAAACAAGATTCAACAAAATCATTAGGATTTAAAGCTGTTGTTTCACCTAAAACATGATAAACTGGTTTAACAATCATAATTGGTTTTTCTAAATCTTCTGGTTCACTTACAATAATTACACCTGATTCTGATACACTACTACTTGGATTATTACCACAGACAACTTTATAATTATAAGTTCCTGGTACAGTAGAATTAATGCCATTAATATTTTCAATAACACATTTACTTACATCAATTCCACTTACTGTAGCATAAGTTGTTACATCTTTACTTATTTCACTACCATAAGGAATTACTAAAGGATTATTATTTATTCTAATTGATACTTTAGAAGATGGCTTATTACTCATATTTAAAACAGTATAGATACCATAAGCTACACCACCAATTAAAACAACAATTAGAATAATAAAGACAATTTTATTCATCCCTTTTTTATTTTCTTTATTAGGTGGAGTTACGCCAATACTATCAACCTTTTTATTATCGCCAAAATTATTAACATCAATATTATTTATTGGGTCAGTTCCAAGGGGATTATTATTGCTTGGATTTAAATTTGGATTAACATACGCTTGCGGATTTGGCGTTGGATTTAGATTTGGCGTCGGATTAGAACTACCGACAATCCCAGGCATCGAACTTGGTCCCATAGCTTGGGCTTGATTACTTG
>CANQIU010000025.1 GCA_947624145.1 uncultured Bacilli bacterium
ACAATTGGTATAGATGGAACAAATGAAATAGATAAATATTATTATAAAGTAGAAGAAACAAATAAAACAAATAGTATCGTAAAAAGATTAGCAAGTATAAAAGCTAATGGATATATAGAAGATGATGCTGAATATACAATAGGTGATTTAGATAATAATAAGAATTATGAAGTAACAGTAGTAGCCTTAGATAAAAAAGGATATGAAAGTAATGTTTATAAAACAATAGTAACAATAGATGGACAAACAATACCTGTAATAGATAATGTAACATCAAGTGCAACAGAAGATAATATAACAGTAAATGTTACAACTAGTGATAATATAACAAATTATTATTACCAAATAGATGATGGAGAATGGGAAGAAGAAACAGAAGCCTCACATATCTTTAGTGGGTTAAAAGATAATACAACTTATCAAGTAAAAATAAAAGTAAAAGATAATAATGGTAAATATTCAAATGAATATGATATAGAAGTAACGACAAAAGAAATAACTCCAAATATTAATACACAAAAATTAGTAGATGGTGCAAAAGATATTGAAAATTTACTTCAAGATGAAGATTATAATGGAAAAGGATATTCAGGAGAATTAATATATCACGATAGTAATGCAACAGATGATACTGTTAAAACTTATGGTGCTGGAGATGGAGGCTACCGTTATACAGGAGATAACCCCAATAACTTTGTCTGTTTTGGACCTGGAGCAGAAGACTATAGTAAAAATGAAAGTGATGCAACATGTGATGCCAAAAATCTATACCGAATAATAGGCATAGTACCGGTAGACATAGTAACTAGTACTAGTGAAGATGGAACAGAAACAACAGAAACCCAAAACTTAATAAAACTAATTCAAAGTGAATATGCTACAACAAGCCAACTTGGTATAAATTCAGATGGAAAACCTTACACAGAATCTTATACTAATTTAAAAAGAGTAAAAGAACTACCAAGTGATGGTTTCTATTGGAATAAAACTCAAACAAGCACTTACTATAATATATGGGCAGACGATACAAGTGGTAATACTAGTAAAAATGCCACATTAAACCAAGCATTAAATAATGAAACAAGCGGATACCTAAAATATTTAAATAATAGTACGAATCAACAAGGAATAGATTGGACAAGTAAAATAGAAACAGTAAAATGGAATATAGCTGGAGGAACTACTAGTGAATTATATAATGCTACACCAAAAACAGCATATGACACCGAAAAAAATAACAGTACAGCAGGAAGCAATAAAGCTACCCAAAAAACATCAACAGCTAAGATAGGTTTAATGTATGTTCATGATTATGGTTTTGCCAGTGACAAAAATAACTGGAACACAAATTTAAGTGGTTATAATACAGACGCTAATAGACAAAAAAATTGGTTATTCAATGGAGTTTACGAATGGACAATTTCGCGCCTCTCCAGTGGTATCAACAATGCGTTCCGTGTCAACAGCGACGGGAATGTGAAATACAACGGTGTCTACAATGTTGCGTTCGGTGTGCGCCCGGTCTTTTATCTTAAATCTGGAGAAACGATAGGAAGGGGAACTGGCACAGCCAGTGACCCATACGCGATAAACCTAAAGGTCCCATTAACTTAACTGTGTCTGGAAGTAAATGATGTAATAAATACTTCAAACATTAAATCTATAAGTTTATCCGTATATGTATGAATTAATATTAATAAATATATCAAGTTATAGTAAAATGGTAAATAATAACAATTATTTCCATAGTCTATAGCTTGTTTTTTTGATATAATTATTATAGTTGGAGGTAGTATGAAGTTAATAGAGTTTAATAAAGTAAGTAAGACATATAAAAATGGTGTTACCGCTTTAGCCGATGTTTCTGTTTCAATTGACAAAGGTGAATTTGTCTTTGTTATAGGACTTACCGCGAGTGGAAAATCAACATTTATTAAAATGTTATATAGAGAAGAAAAGCCAACGAAAGGTACTGTCACAGTTGGTGGGTTGAATGTTGGTAAAATTCGCAATGGGAAAGTTTATAAGCTTAGAAGAAGAATTGGGATTGTTTTTCAAGACTTTAAGTTATTACCGAAGCTAACAGTTTATGAAAATGTAGCTTTTGCTTTAGAATGTGTAGGAATGAAAGAAAAAGATATTAGACCTAAAGTTTTAGATGCCTTAGAACATGTTGGGCTTAAACATAAGCTTCGAAGTTTTCCTGGGGAACTTTCAGGGGGAGAACAACAAAGAGTATGTATTGCTAGAGCAATTGTAAATGATCCTAAAATCTTAGTTTGTGATGAACCAACGGGAAACTTAGACCCTAAAACAAGTAAAGAAATAATGGATGTTATTGAATCAATTAATAAAAATTTAGGAACAACGATTATAATGGCTACCCATGACCAAGATATAGTTAATAGAATGAAGAAAAGAGTTCTTTTAATTAATCAAGGTTTATTAGCTGGGGATTATGCGAAAGGAAGTTATAAAGCTAAATGAAAGGATTAAGAATATTTGAAAGAAGTATTAGAGATGGATTTAAAAGCGTTGGGCGTAACTTTGGTTTAAGCTTTGCTTCCATTATGTGTACAACCATTACTTTAATACTTGTGGCTTTAGCGATTGTTTGTGCCGTTAATGTGGAACATGCTACAAAAACAATTGAAAGTGAATTAAGTATTATTGTTTATTTAGATGCGAATATTAGTGAAGAAGATCGGAATAATATTGAAACTGATATTAGAAGTAGAAGTGCCGTAGAAAGTCTTAGTGTTAAAACTAAAGATGAATGGAAGTTAGAAATGGCTGAAAGTGAAGAAGATTTAAAGACTGTTTTAGATTTTCTTGGGGAAAATCCTTTAATGGATACATTTACCGTTTATGTTAATGATGTGAGAGAATTAAGTGATACGGCTAAATACATAAGTAGTATAACTGGAGTAGAAACAGTTAAATATGGGGAAAATATGGTTGAAAGTATTATAACTATCTTTGATGTTTTAGAAAAAGTTGTTGTTGTTATTGTTATTGCTTTAGTTTTAGTTACAGCCTTCTTAATTAGTAATACAATTAAATTAACAATCTTTAGCCGAAGAAATGAAATTGAAATAATGCGTTTAGTTGGAGCTAGTAATACGGCAATTAAACTTCCCTTTGTTGTTGAAGGTTTCATTATTGGTTTAATTGGTTCAATTATCCCCATATGTATTACTATATATGGTTATGTTATTTTATATTCGCGTCTACATGGTCATTTATTTACGAATGTCTTAACCTTAGTTAAACCATTTAATTTTGTCTTCTGGGTATCTTTAGTACTTGTAGCTATTGGTTCTATTGTGGGGATGTTTGGAAGCTTAAGAGCAGTAAGGAAGCATTTGAAAATATGAAAAGAATAAAAACAATTACTTTTGATAGTATAAATATATTATTAATTATATTTACTCTGATAGCTTCTTTTAGCATTAAACCAGCTTATGTAGAAGCAGCTACGAAAGAACCTAATACTATTGCTGAATATCGTCAAGTATTAAGTGATTTAAAAGCAAGAAAGAAAAAAATTGAAAATCAAAAAGCTTTAACTGAACAAGAAATTAAAGCTAAGAATAATGCTATTAATAAAGCTCATGATGATATTGAAGATTCTGAATCTAAGATAGAAGAAGCTAAACAAGAAATAGTTAATACTCAAAGTGAAATTGAAAAATATGAAGAACAAACAAAAGAATTAATGAAATATAATCAAATTGTTAAAGGCGAAAATATTTATTTAAACTTTGTTAATGATGCTTCTAGTTTAACTGAACTAATTATGCGTCTAGATGCGATTAAATTAATCGCAGAATATAACAAAAATAAATTAGATACATTAGAAACATTAATAAGTGATTTAGAACAAAAACAAGTAGATTTAAAAAATTATGAAAAACAACTTAATCAAAAGATAGAAGATTTTACCAATCGTATTAGTGAACTTGATTCTAGTCTTCTAGCTTTTGATGATGATCGGATGGATTTACAAGAAGAAATTAAAGCGGTAGAAGAAAAGATTGAAATGTATAAAGCCCAAGGTTGTGGTGAAAATGAAGCTTTAGATGTCTGCTTAGCTAAGGGAGGAACTAATACAACTTTTTTAAAACCAGTTTCCAAAGGCTATATAACTTCGTTATTTGGGTATCGGAATGTTTCAGGCCAATCTAGCAATCACTCCGGGGTTGATATTGGCGTTGCCGAAGGAACAACTGTTTATTCAATGATTAACGGAATTGTGGCCTTTACGGTTAGTCGTTCAAGCTGTGGAGGTAATAAAGTATATATTGAAGGTATTGTCAATGGGCAAAAATATACAGTTGTTTTCTTGCATTTGCTTTCGATTAGTGTTAAAGCTGGTGATGTTGTAACAACCCAAACTGTTGTGGGTAAATCAGGGGGAAGATCAACTGCTAAAAAATACGGGGGCTATGATACATGTACAACGGGTGCCCATCTTCATGTTTCGGTATCCAGAGGCTACTTTAAAAATGATGCAACTTACCGAGCTAATTTAATAGACCCACCTGGATTTCCTAAAACTAAAGGAGCTTGGTTCTATTCTAGAACTCAATGGTTTGATTAATTATGAATAATAAAACGATAGTTTAAAAGCTATCGTTTTATTATTGATTTTCACCAGCACGCCAGAGAAAGCTTTATGTGATAAATTATATACATTATCACCTTTAAAAAATTATACTAATTTAGAAATAATGTTATTTGAAGATTTACGAATTGATGAAGAAGAATTTGCTAATTTAAGAAAAGAAACAATCGAAAAGTTAAGTAAATTATATCATTGTACTAATGTTAATTTATTAGCTAAGTATATAGGGAGGTTAAATGAATAATATAATTGAACAAATGTTAAGTCATTATGAAATAAAAAATGAAAATGATAGAATTAATGCTTTAAAAGAAATAATTCAAGAAATTGTTTTGGTTGGTTTAGCTAGGGGTAAGTTTTTTGATGAAGCGGCTTTTTATGGAGGAACAGCATTAAGAATATTTTATAAATTAGATCGCTTTTCAGAAGACTTAGATTTTGCTTTACTTAAACCTAATAAAGATTTTGAACTAAGTAAATATTTTAGTTATATTGAAAATGAATCACAGGCATATGGCTTAAATTTGGAAATTAATACTAAATCAAATGGAGATACTTTAAATCTTATTTTAAAATTTTTTCCTAATAATGAAAATTTTAAGTATAATAAACTTCTAAAAAATATTAAGATTAAATTAGAAGTAGATGTTAATCCCCCTTTAGGAGCTAGTTATATAGAAGAATATAAATTATTACCTAGTCCTCATCAAGTTAAATTATATGATAAAGAATCTTTATTAGCCGGTAAAATTCATGCTATACTTTGTCGAGATTGGAAAACGAGAACTAAGGGAAGAGACTTATATGATTATATTTTCTTTTTAGCTAATCATCCTAAAGTTAATTTGGAATTAATTAAAAACAAATTAATTGCTTCAAATTATATTGATAAAAATAAAGAATTTAATCTAGATATTTTAAAAGAATTATTAATTAAAAAATTTAAAGAAATAAATTATGAAGAAGCTAAGAATGATGTTAGACCTTTTATTAAAGATACTAAAAGTTTAGATATATGGAGTAAAGACTTTTTTATTAAAATAACATCTTATTTATAAAAATAAATATCTTTAGCGATATTTATTTAATAAGTCTTTTCTGAATAAGCATGAGAGTATATAATTGGTTCCATAAATTCCACATAATTAAGATAAATAATTCTAATTAAGTACCAAGTTCCTGAGACATTATCTTTAATTATTAAATGATCTTTTCCAGCTTCTTCAATAATTCCTTCATAAACCTTATTTTGCCAAGCTGAGGAATCAGGATAAGAAACATAAGCCTTAACTCTTTGCCCCTTATTTAGTCTTAAAATGTTTTCAATATAACTTTGTTCTTGAAGATTATTGACCTCAGTTACGGAGATATTACCTGGGGGTGTAGTAAAGTTATTCGTGGGAAATGTGGGATTTTGATAGTAACTACCATTCATTAAAATTCACCTCGTTAAAATATATGAAAGTATCTTTAATTAATTGCTAAAAAGTCTTTTTTAGTATATAATTGGAGTAAAGTAGGTGGCTAGATGTGGAAGAAAATTCAACTAAAAATTTAATAGTTATTGGCTGTTCTTTTGTCTTTGGAACTATTTTATTAGCTTTATGCTATAATCTATTTCTCGGCCCTCATAATTTTGTTATCGCTGGCTTTACAGGGGTTGGGATTGCTTTAGAAGAGCTTTTTGGTTTTAGCGCTACTTTATTTATTTATATTACTAATTTTATTCTTTTAATAATTAGTTTTATTTTCTTAGGTTATGATAAAACTAAAAATACTATTATTGGTTCCATTCTATATCCGGTGATGATTACATTAACTATGCCTTTAGCTTTATTTATTAATCAAAACTTTCCCATCCAAGATAATTTTTTAATTATCCTTTTTGCTTCAATTATGTATGGTGTAGGTAATGGTTTAGTATATAAAAGTGGCTTTACAACTGGGGGTAATGATGTTTTAATGCAACTTTTAAATAAATATTTTAAAATACCTGAAAGCAAAGCTTTAAGTTTAGTTAATGGAATAGTTATTATACTAGGTGCTTTTACCTTTGGTTATATGAAAGGTATATATTCATTTATTATTATGTTAATAGCATCTTTATTTATTGATAAAGTAATGTTTGGTATTGCTGATAGTAAAGTCTTTTATATCTTTACGAGAAAAGCTTCTAAAGTTAAAAAAATAATTATTAATGATTTTAAATCTGGATATACAATCTATCCAACTAAAGGTGGTTATTCCCATCATAATGGCTCAGTTTTAATGTGTGTTGTTCCTAATAAAGATTATTACTTATTAAAAAGCAAAATATTAGAAGTTGATCCTAAAGCTTTCTTTGTTATTGAAAATTGTTATGAAGTAAATGGGGGCGTAGTACGTAAAAACTTATCATTTTTAGATAAATTTTAGGAGGTTTATATGTTTAAAAAATATCTAATTAAAGACGAAGAATTATTTTTAGAAAATATTAATAATTATAATGAGAGAATTACAGAATTTAGCTCTGTTATAAATAAGATGAAAACTTTAACTAAAGAAGATTATCAAAAGATTCTTAAGGATATGGAAGAAAATAAACAATTTTATCTAAATTATTTTTATAATGAATATTCTAAAGGTTCAAAGAAAATAGATATATTAGAACTAATAATGGTACTTATAGCTACCAGTGGTTTATTATTTGCATTTTTACCAATCTGGAGTATGGGCTTATTATTTTTAGAACTATATATTTATTATTATCTTATTCCTAAAACAAAAAGTAATAAAAAGTATAGAGAAACTTGTTTAGATATAAAGCAAAGTTTATGTTTATTAAATGAGGAAGAAAAAGAAGTATATAATTCTAAAGAAGATATAATATATCCTATAGGGTTAGAAAAAAAGTTAGTACGAACTTTAAAAAAACATTCCAATAGAGAATAAAAAAAACAATCCAATAAATGTCTAAAAAGTGTTCCAATAAATAGACAAATTAATATAAATATAATAGATTTAACAAGGAGTACTTTATATATGAAAAATTATAAGCCAAGATTAATTGATGAACAAATTACAAAAAGCTTAAAAGCTTATGGAGCAATTAGCATTTTTGGAGCTAAGTGGATTGGTAAGACTTGGACTGCCAGACAACACGCTAATAGTGAATTTTTATTAATGGATCCTAGTGGTAGCTATCAAAATAGAAGATTAGCGGAAACTGATATATCTTTAATATTTGAAGGTATTCAGCCTCGGTTAATTGATGAGTGGCAAGAAGTTCCAGAAATATGGGATGCTGTTAGGTACAAATGTGATGAAGATGGTCTTAAGGGTAAGTATATTTTAACCGGTTCAACAGTTCTTTCCCAAAGTCAAAAAAACAAAATAAAACATTCAGGTGCCGGACGAATTAAAAAAATTAAAATGTATCCCATGAGTTTATACGAATCAGGTGATTCAACGGGAGATGTTTCTTTAAAGGATCTTTATAAAAATAAAGTTGTAAGTAAAAAAACGAAAGAAGTAAATTTAAAAGATATTATTAAATTAGTTCTAAGAGGTGGTTTTCCGGGTAGTATAAATGTTCCTTTTGATGAAGCTATAAAAATACCTAAGGAATATGTTAAAAATACAATTGATATGGATTTAAATAGAATCAGTGATGTAAAACATGATTTAAATAAGATTTTATTATTGTTAAAATCACTTTCTAGAAATGAATCAACAACAGCTTCAATCAATAAATTAAAAGATGATATTCAAGGCTTTGATAATGAAAATATCGATATTAAAACTATTACAGAGTATTTAAACGATTTAAATAACTTATATTTAATTGAAAATCAACCACCATTTAATTCTAATATTAGAAGTAGTATGCGGGTAAAACAATTAGAAAAAAGGCATTTTGTAGATCCATCTATTGCTACATCATTATTAGATATGACGGTCGATAAATGTCTTAATGATTTACTTACTTTTGGATTTTTCTTTGAGGCTATGGTAGAAAGAGATTTAAGAATTTATGCTGAGGCTAATGATTGGCATTTATATCATTATCAAGATTATGATGGCCATGAATTTGATGCGGTTATTGAATTTGATGATGGTAGTTATTCGGCAATCGAAATTAAGCTAGGGGCAAGTCAAATTGAAGAAGCAGCCAATAATCTTATTAAAGTAAAAAATAGTATTTTGAAAAAAGGAGGTAAAGCTCCTAAAAGTATGTGTGTTATCTGTGGCTTAAGTAATGCTATTTATACGCGAAGTGATGGAGTAATTGTTATTCCTATAACAGCCTTAAAAGATTAATTAACACAATCTAATAAAAAAATAATTAAAAAATTTGACAAATAAATGTAAATGTGTTAAAGTATAAATCGTTCAAAGGGGGAATATGTTATGTTATTGAACATTTATTTAGGAACAACCGCGGCAAGTATAATTGTAACTTTAATCTATACTGTTGCCTGTGAAAAGAAATTAAAAAGAATGGGGTATAAATTTAAAAAGGAAAAAAAGTCATTTTTTGAAAAAGTTACTTCTTTTTTATCAAATGCCTTTCTACTATCTATTCCAATTTATAACATTGTTAATACTATTGCTATTCTTTGCACCGGTGATAAGTTATTTGAACATGTTGAGGATACATTATTAGAAAAAGAAGAAATATACAAACTACCTGAAGAAGATTTATCAATAGATAATGAAGTTAAAGAAGAAAAGCTAGATCCATTTATCAAAGAAATTAGAAATGATTTAATTAAACTTAAAGAAAATCCATATTCTAATTCTAAAGAAGATGCTTTAAAATTTCAAAATTTAGCTTATGAATATCTTAAGTATAAACAAAGTAAACCATATACCGAACCAAATCTTACCATGGTAAGTGAAAGCGATTTTTATGAAAAATTAATTGATTTAGAAGATGAAATTAAGCGTAAAATAAGTAATTATGCATTAATGCAAGAAAATATGCAAGCTATAAATGAACAAACTGAAGCTATAAAAAATGCTTCTGTTAGTAATGGTAGCCAAGTTCGTTCATTAAGAATTAATAATAAAAGGAAGAATTAATATGATTGAAAAAAGTGGATTATATAAAGAATTAGATGATAAAATAAATGAAACATTTGAAAATGTTAAAGAAAATATTCGTAGATCTAGTTATGACTATAAAGAAGATTATAATAATACTAAGTATCAAATAGAAGCTTTCTATATTTATAAGAATTTTATTGAAGAATATTTACCAAAAGTCATAAGAGAGGCTATTAATGAAGGGTTTTCTTCTTTAATCACGAAATATGAAGAAGATTATTTAAATAAAGAAACCGCTATGGAAATGTTAGTAAGCTTAAATTTTTATGTAATAAAAGGAAAAGTAGAAGATAATATAAAAAAAGATTATTTTTTAGTAGATAAAAATGTTTTTTATTATTTTATTGACTATTTAATGCGAATGATAAAACGTACAAAAATGGAATATTATAATAAACCAAGTTATTTGCCAAGAAGTTTTAACAATTCGCCGGGATATTGCTATGATATTTATAGTTTTGATGTCTATACTAGTATTAAAAAATTAATCGATTGTTATTATAATGAATTACAAGCTATTGAAATGATAGAAGAAGAAATAAATCTTTTAAAAGAAGATTATCATCTAACTGATGATGATGTTAGTAATGGCCTAATTAGAAAAAATAATTAAGCAAATAAGACTTAACTCTTATTTGTTTTTTTTAGATGATATTTATTCATTTTTTAGCGTTTATATGATAAAATTTAGTAAGTGATGGATTATGAAAAAGATTGTAATTTTTGGGGGAGGCTCTGGTCTTTCACAACTACTTAAAGGGTTAAAACAATTTCCTTTAGAAATAACCGCGGTGGTCTCGGTTGCCGATAATGGAAAGAGTACCGGAAGACTTCGTAAAGAACTAAAAATTCCCGCGGTTGGGGATATATCGAAAGTTATGCTTTCGATGGCCGATGTGGATAAAAACGTTATTGATTTAATGAACTATCGTTTTACCAAATCAAAGTCTTTAGGTAATCATTCGGTTAAAAATTTACTTTTAACAGCTCTATTAGATTTAGAAGGAAGTTTTGATAAATCTATTCCTATTTTAGGTAAAATGTTAAATCTTAAAGGAACGGTTCTTCCTTTAACTGAAGATAATATTGATTTAGTGGGTATTTTAGAAAATGGTAAAACAATTGTGGGGGAAGAACAAATAACCAAGTGTGCTAGTAAGATAGTTAAACTTAGATATAATAAAGAATTTACGGTTAATCCCAAAGTTATTGCTGCTATTCATGCAGCTGATTTAATTATTTTTTCTTCAGGGAGCTTACTTACTAGTATTATTCCCCATTTAATAGATAAAACCTTAGTTAAAGAAATAAAGAAAGCTCAGGCTGAAAAGATGTATATATGTAATTTATTTACCCAACCCGGCGAAACTGATAACTTTACGGTTTATAAGCATATTGAAAAGCTAGAAGAATACTTAGGTAAAAATACAATTAATATTGTTATTGCTAATAATGCTTTAATGGAAAGTAATTTAGCTAAAAAGTATGCAGTTAAAGAACAAAAAGATCCCGTTATTTTAAATATGGAAGAGTTTAAAAATAAAAATATTTATGTTATAAGAGATAAGTTATATATGATAGAAGATAATGTTTATAGACATGATTCTTTAAAGACTGCTTATTTAATATTTTCTTATTTAATGGAAGGGAAAAAAGGATGACTTTTACCACTAGTTTAAAAGAAGAAATATCTAAATTAGATATTAATTATATAGAAGATATTTATGAACTAACAGCTTTTTTAAATTGTGTTGGGGAAATTAATAAAGATGAAATTATTTTAACAATGGAAAATGCTTCGGTAGCAAGAAGAATATATAAAGAAATAAAAGAAATATATAAAGTAAATCCCAAGATAACGATAAGAATGCAAAAAAGATTTAAAGTAAAACAAATCTATATTTTAAATATCTTAGAAAGAATTGATTTTATCAAAGAAAGTATTAAATTAGGTAGTAAGATTAGTTTGGAAACACTTGTTTCTAATGAAGAAAAGATTGCCTTTTTAAGGGGGGCTTTTCTAGCCGTAGGTAATATATCTAATCCCTCCACCAGTGGTTATCATTTAGAGTTTATTTTTAAAAAAGAATTATTAGCTAAACAAGTTTTAAATCTTTTACAATTCTTTAAATTAAGTGCTAAAATGATTAAACGGGGTTATAAATATGTTGTTTATATTAAAGCTAGTGAAGATATAAGTGATTTAATTAGAATGTTTAAAGCAACGAGTAGTTTATTTTATTTTGAAGATATTAGAATATATCGTGATCATAAAAATATGGTTAATCGTTTAAATAATTGTGAAATAGCTAATCAAGAAAAGACTTTAAAAGTTGGCTTAGCCCAACAAGAAAAAATCAAGTATTTAAAGAAAGAAGATATCTATGATTTACTTGATGAAAAAACAAAAATTGTGGCTGATTTTCGGGAAAAATATCCGGAGGTTTCTTATCAAGAGTTAGCGGATATCATAAGCAGTGAAACTGATTATAAGATTGGTAAATCTGGAATTAACCATCATTTTATTAAAATAAATAATCTAATTAAAAGATATGAAGAAAGAAGGAAGTAGAAATGAAAGTAAGATTAGCGGGACCACTTCAACCGGATAGTATTGTCGATGGTCCAGGCATGCGAACCGTTATATGGTTTCAAGGATGCACCCATAATTGTAAGGGATGTCATAACCCCGAAACCCATGATTTAAAGGGCGGAGTCGAAAGAGATATTGAAGACATTAAAAAGGAACTAATGGCTTTAGAATATCAAAATGGCATAACCTTATCTGGAGGAGATCCTTTAATGCAAGTAGAAGCGGCAACCGAAATAGCTAAATTTGCTAAAGAAATAGGCTTAAATGTATGGTGTTATACCGGTTTTGTTTTTGAAGATATCAGAAAAATTGCTAAGTATCAAGAATTACTTAAATATCTGGATGTTTTAGTTGATGGTCCTTTTATCTTAGAGGAAAAAAGCTTAGAATGTAAGTTTAGAGGTAGTAAGAATCAAAGATTAATTGATGTAGCTAAAAGCTTAGAAGAGGAAGAAGTTATTGAATATGCAATTTAAAGATAATATTAACTATACGATTTTAAGTAATAAAATAGATACTAATTTAATGACTAATTTTTTAGAATATCAAGTTATAGAAGATAATGTAGATTATGAAGAACTACAAGAAATAATCAGTAATTTTACGAAAAAGACAATTGTTTTTAAAGAAGTTTTTCGAAAACTTAGTAATAGTCGAAAAAAGAAGATCTTAGATTTACTTAAAATAAGAAAGATTAATTTTATTAATATAACGAGTAATATTGAAGAAGCTTTATATAGTGACTATATTATTGTCTTTGATAAAGAACTTCTCGTTATGGAAGGATCTAAAGAAGGAGTCTTAAAAGAAGAAAAGATTTTAAAAAGAATTGGTTTTGGTCTGCCTTTTGTTGTGGATTTATCAGTTCAACTTAAACTTTATAAAGTCTTAGATAAAGTTTACTTTGATATGGAAAGTTTGGTGAAAGATTTATGGAATTAAAAACTTTAGACGGTTCGATTATTGGGGTTATAAAAGATGATATTAAAACGGAAGACTTAGGCAATACTTTAGTTAAAGATATTATTAAAAAAAGAATTGAAGAAGCCTTAAAGATGGTTAATTTAGAAGAAAGTATAAAAGATAAATGTTTTAATACCTTAAGTAGTATGGAAAAAAATAAAGTTATTTTAGCATCTAAGCTGCAAGATGATGTTATTATTTTAAATGATTTTTCTAAAGGAATGATTACGAAAGAATTAGCCTATTTTAAAAAATTATTTAAAAAAATAGCTAGTTATAATAAAAAGATTATTTTAGTATCTAAAGATATTAACTTATTTTTAAATTGTACAGATACTATTTATTTAATTAATGATGATAAAGTTACCTATCAAACCCATGATTATTTTGATCCTACTATCTATATTGATTGTGATATTCCGCCTATTGTCGATTTTATTTATCGCTGTGAAGATTTAGGTATAAGATTAAATGAATATGCTGATTTAAATGAATTAATTAAGGCTATTTATCGAATTAAATCATGAGATATTTAATTTATTTTAGTTATGATGGTCACTTATTTCATGGGTTAGAAAGACAAAAGAATTTTAAAACGGTTCAAGGGACTTTAGAAGAGGCTTTAACTAAAGTTTTAAAAGAACCAATCTTTATTAAAGCTTCAGGCCGAACGGATGCTTTAGTGCATGCTTTAAGCCAAACGGCTCATTTTGATTATGCTAAAAAGTTACCTAAAGATTTTAAAACAAAATTAAATTTAGTTTTAAATAACGAAATAATTATTCAGAAGATCAAGAAAAAGAATAAGGATTTTCATGCTCGTTTTATGGTTAAAGAAAAAACATATCGATATATAATAAATACAAAGTATACTAAAGATATAGATTATTATACAATGCGAACTAAATATAATTTAGATATTAAAATGATGAAAAAAGCTAGTCAGATTTTAACCGGAAAACATGACTTTCATAATTTTATCAGTGGGACAAGAGATAATTATGAAGTAGATATTAAAAAGATTAAAGTTAAGAAAAAGCAAAACTTAATTATTTTAGAATTTAAAGCTAATCATTTTTATCGTTATATGGTAAGACATTTAGCTGGGGCTATATATGATGTAGGAAGAAAAAAGATAGGTTTAGAAAATTTAAAAAAGATGCTAGATGAACCTAATGTTCCTAAAAATTTAAGTGTTCTTCCCGCACAAGGCCTTTATTTAGTCAAAGTTAAATATTAGCATAAATAATTAAATTATAGCCATAATAACTTTAGGTGATTAGTTTGATAAATACCCAAGATATTTTATATATTATAATTAGGTCTTTTTTATCACTAGTAGTTTTATTTTTAGTGACAAAGATGCTTGGTAAAAAACAATTAGCCCAATTAACTATCTATGATTATGTGGTGAGTATTACAATTGGTTCCATTGCCGCGGATTCGATAATATCTTTAGATGAGCATTTCATTAATGGGATTGTTGCTCTTTTTAGCTTTGGCTTTTTAGCTTTATTAGTCTCTTACTTTTCAATTAAAAGCGAAAAAGCTAACCATTTTTTAAATGGGGAAGCCACGATATTAATGGAACATGGTAATTTTGTCTTTAGTAATTTAAAGAAGTGTCAAATACCGATTCAAACTTTTTTAGAACAATGTCGTCTTAAAGGTTATTACGATTTAGACATGATTAACTATGCTATTTTAGAAACAACTGGGGAAATAAGTTTCTTGCCCAAAGAAAAATACCAAGTTACGAATACGGCTGATTTTAAAAAAACACCTTTATCAAATGCGCCTAAACAAACTTTTCAAACTAATTTAATTGTTGATGGCAGTATTCAAAGAAAGGCTTTAAATGACTTAGGTAAAGATGAGGCTTGGTTAGAAAAAGAATTAAAAAAGGAAAAAGTTCATGATATTAAAAAAGTTCTTCTTGCCACGGTTGATGAAAAAGGCAAACTAAATATCTATAAAGAATTAATCTAGAAATAGGTTAATTTTTTTAAAAATAATGTTATACTAAAGATGTTAGGTGATATAGATGCATGAAGATTATCTCGAAATTGATGGCAAAACGGTAACTAAATGTTTGACAAATGATTCTAATATCATCGTAATACCAGAAGGTATTGAAAAAATAGTATGTTACTTACCTAGGGCTTTCAATTTAATTTATTATTTTCCCCAAAGTTTAGAATATTTAAATTTATATAATGGATATATTGTTTGTTCAGAATTACACATTGCATCTCGTAAACTTACTAGTGAAAAAAATATATCTTTTAGTACAACTCATTTAATTTTAAATGATAATGCGGATATTAGTAATATTAAATTTGGTAGCGTTAAATATCTTTATATTAACTGTCAGGCTGATCGAAATAGTTTAGATTTTTATAAAAATCTAAGCAAAATAATTGACAACATAGAGGAAGTAAATAAGATTATTGTATATGATTTAGATAAATCAGGTTATTCGAAGGGTGAATTTGTTTTTGATATATTAGGAGCCGATGATGTTGAAGCAGCCCATTTCATATCTTCCGAAAATGTTGAATTTAAGATTAATGATCGTCATGATGATGAATGGGAAATAGTTAATTCTAAACTCCTAAAATATAAAGGAAATAAAAAGAATATTTATATCCCTGAAGGGATAACTAGTATAAGAAGCGAGGCTTTTGAAGACAAAAAAATCAATAATTTACATTTTCCTACTTCTATTGAAACTATTGAATTTAATAATTGCCAAGTCAATAATTTATATCTTTCTTGTTCTATTAAAAATATTGACTTTAATAATTGTCAAATCAATAATTTAATTTTTAATCGGATTGAAGATTTTCCTTTTATAACCGTTTATGGTGGCAAAAAGTTAAGTTTAAATAGCTTAGAAGTATGGGATGATGATATTGATAATGTATTTTATTTTGAAAATTTTTTATACAAGAGTGATATAAATATATTAAAGATAAATATCAGTGTGTGTTATGATATTAATAAATTAATTGAAAAAATTGAAAAAATAAACTTTGAAAATGTAAAAAATATAATATTTTATTTAGAAGATAGAATATCTATGAAAGATAAATTAGCTTTAAAAAAAGCTATTAAACCGAAATCAGTAAAAGTAAAATTTGCTTTATTAGAAAATAAAAGGGAAGAAAAAGAAGAGGAAGAAGAAATAGATAAAACTGAGTCAACTCCTGATATTCCGATGGATTATCTTAGCGCAGAAATAAAAGAAATATTAGAAAAAATAGACGAAAAGAAAAAATATCTAAGTACGGAAGGGCAAAAAGAAGTTGATAGACAATGTCAAAGTTTAATCCAAACTTATCAAGAAAATTTAAACAACAGTAAACCTAATTTAAATAACATTTTAAATAATACTTTAGAATTTGGACATCCTACTCCTGATAGCTTAAAAAATAAATTAATCAGCGACTTAACTAAGATATTAAGTAATTTTTATCATGATGATTTAGAAAATCTAATT
>CANQIU010000026.1 GCA_947624145.1 uncultured Bacilli bacterium
CTTACAATCATTACAAAATAAAAATCTTTCTTCTTAACTTGCATATACTTTCCCATTCCTTTCAACTTGACGTAAAGTACTTTCATTTCCTTTCGCCTAGCATCTAAGATTAGTATATATATATGTGTGAAAAAATCAAGTCTAAAGTTTTTATTCTTTTTTAGATTGACATATTTTTACAAAAAGAAAAGAGAAATTAATTATCCTCTAATTTAGCACTAACTATTTTTGTAACTCCGGCTTCTTGCATCGTTACCCCATATAACACATCCGCATATTCCATCATTTTCTTTTTATGAGTTATAACAATAAATTGACTTCTTTTCTTTTCTTCATTTAAGTATTTACCATACATATCAACATTTACTTCATCTAAAGCCGCTTCTGTTTCATCCAAAACCACAAAAGGACTAGGATTAACTTCTAATATTGCAAATAATAAAACGATCGCTGTTAAAGCTTGTTCTCCCCCACTTAAACTAGTCGGTGAATTAATTTTTTTACCTGGCGGAATAGCCACAATCTCAATACCCGTATTAAGTAAATCTAATTCATTAGTTAAGTTTAATTCTCCCTTTCCACCTTTAAACATTAATTTAAATATTCTACTAAATTCTTTCTTAATCTTAAAAAATGTATCTTTAAACTTACTAATCATTATTTCATCCATTTCTTGAATAATACTTTTTAATTCTTCACTAGATGCTTCTAAATCACATTTTTGATTATTTAAAAACTCATATCTAGTATTAAGTCTTTCATATTCTTTAATAGCACCAACATTAACATTACCTAAAACTTGTAAATCTTTTTTTAAACTATTTACTTTCGATTTAGCTAAATCATATTCTAAATCTAAAGAATATAAATCTTGGGCTTTTTCATAAGTCATATTATATTCATTATTTAGACTTATAAGTAAATTATCTAAATTAACTTCTATTTTTCCAAATCTAATTTCTTTATTCTTTAAATCATTACTTATTTCTTTATAAATATTATTTTCTTCTTTTTCTTTTCTTTCTAATTCTTGAATTTCATCATTTAAATTATTCTTATTACTAGTAAGTTTAGTTAATTCTTTATTTACTAATTCTTGTTGTTTTTGATTAGAACTAATATTTTCCATAAGTTCTAAAACTTTTTCTTCTAACTTATTATTTAAAATATTATCTATTCCTTCTAATTCATCTATTTTAGTTTTATGTTCATTTTTTAAATTAGTAAGATTATTCTTTTTTAAAGCTAATTCTTCTTTTAATAAATTAATATTTTTATTATATGTTATTTCTTTTTCTTCTAAAGTACTAACTTCTTGATTATAACTATCTAATTCTTGTTTTAAATTTTTTAGTTCTATTTCAATAATCTTTATTTCATCTTTTAATTTATTTATTTCGTTTTTTTCATTAATAAGATTATTTATCTTTGTTGTCCCACCTGTTATAGAACCACCGGCATGCAAGATTTCTCCATCTAAAGATACTATCCGATACTTATAGTTAATGAGCTTTCCTAAGCTATTCATAGTCTTAGCATTATCCACTACAAGAACATTTCCTAACTGACTATCTATAATATTTTGATATATCTTATCATAACTTATTAAATTAGAAAATATTCCTAAGAATCCTTTAATATTCTTAATTTTATCAATAATTTCATTTTCAATTAATCTTCCTTTAATAATATTTAAAGGATAAAAGGTGGCTCGACCTAGTCTTTTTTCTTTTAAAAAGTTAATAGCTTCTAAAGCATTATCTTCATTATCACAAACAATATAATTACTAGCAGAACCTAAAGCTACATTTAAAGCAACAATATATTCATCACTTGCACTTATTAGTTTTCCTATAGGGGCATGAATACCTTTAAGTCTAGGATTAGCTAAAATATTTTTAACCGCATTAGGAGTCATATTATCATTATTTATATTATTTTCTAAGATATCTATTTTATTTTGTTTATATAAAATATCTTTATTTTTTTGATCAATATTATTAATAATATTACTTCTTTTAACTTTTAAAACTAATAAATTATCTTGTAATTTAGTTAATTCATTATTACTATCTTTAAGACTATTTTCTTTTTCACTTACTTCTTTAGTTAAAAGATCTATGTTTTTATTTAACTTTAATTCTTCTTCTTTTAAAGTAAGTAAATTATTATTTATTGTATCTTTATTTACTTCATATTTTTGTCTTTCTAAAGTTATTCTTTTTTCACTTTCATATTCATATAACTTAGTTTCTAGTTTTTTTAATTCATCTTTCTTCTCATTAAGTTTTTCTTCTAGTTCTAAAGATTCTAATCTTTTTCTTTCTAAAGATGCATCATATTCATTTACTTTTTGTTTTTCTAATCTTTGTTTTAGACTATCTATTTCTTTTTCTAAGACTTTATATTCTAAGTTAAGATTGGTAATATCCTGAACAATTAAAGCAATATCAATACTTTCTAATTCATTTTTTATATCTAAGTATTTTTGGGCTTCGATACTTTGTTTTTCTAAAGGTTTAATGGTTGTTTTTAATTCTTCAATTACAAGTCTAAGGCTTTTTAAATTATTTTCAGTTTTATCTAATTTTTTTAAGCTTTCTTCTTTACGATTTTTATATTTTAAAACTCCCGCGGCTGATTCGAATATGACTCTTCGATCGATTGGTTTACTATTAACAATATCAGTGATATTACCTTGGCTTATAATATTAAAGCTATTTTGATGAGCCCCATAATCAAGAAATAGATTGGTAATATCCTTAAGACGGACTTTACTATTGTTTAAATAATATTCATTTTCACCGGTAGCATAAACAACTCTTTTAACTTCTATTTCGCTAAATTCACTATTTAAAGCATGGTCGCTATTATCGAATGTTAAGGCAACATAAGCTCTTTTTTGGGCTTCCCTATTTTCGGAACCCGAGAAAATAACATCGCTCATTTGACTTTGGCCTCTTAAAGACTTAATAGATTGTTCACCTAAAACCCATCTAATGGCATCAACAATATTGCTTTTCCCGGAGCCATTAGGTCCCACAATACAAGTAATGCCTTTATTAAGTTCTAAATCGATTTTATCGGCAAAAGACTTAAAGCCTTGCGTTCTAATTGCTTTTAAATACATAAGTCCCCCTTATTTAGCACTTTTAAAATAGGCATCTTTAGCCGCCATTTGTTCTGCTTCTTTTTTATTGTGGCCAATTCCCCGGCCATAGATAATATCATCTATTTTAACAACCACTTCAAAAGTTTTATTATGAGCTTCTCCTGATTCTTTTATAACTTCATATTCTAAAGATTTTCGATCTGTTTGCACAAATTCTTGTAAAGTTGTTTTATAGTCCATATTAAAGTTAGTTCCTTTTTTGATATAAGGAATAATTATATCTTCTAAATATTTTTTAGCAACCATAAAACCTTGGTCAAGATAAATAGCTCCTACGATAGCTTCAAAAACATCGGCAATAATAGTATCATTTAAGTTATGTTTTTGCCCTTCACCAAGTTTAATATACTTAGGATAGCCTATATCATAAGCATAAGTAGCTAAGGCTTTTTCACAAACAAAAGTAGCTCTTTTCTTAGTCATTTCCCCTTCTTTATAATCAGTATATTTATAAAAATATTCACTGGTAACTAGTTCTAAAACTGCATCACCTAAAAATTCTAATCTTTCATAGTTTTCTAAATGTTTATGTTCATTAGAATAACTACTATGGGTTAGAGCTATTTCTAATAATTTTTTATTATTGATTTTTATATTATATTTTTCTAAAAAATCCATATTTATCAAATCCATTCTAATAAGTATTATATCAAAATAATTATTATTTGACAAATAAGTTAAAGTAATTTAATTTAATTCTATTTTACAAAACTTTTATTTTATAGTAGACTAATATTGGTGATAAAAATTAAAAAGATTATTATATTATTAATAAGAGCTTATCAAGTTATCCCTTTATCTATGCATAAAACTTGTCGTTTTACACCTAGTTGTAGTAACTATATGATTGAGGCAATAAATGAATATGGCATAATTAAAGGAATAAAATTAGGACTAATTAGATTATCTAAATGTCATCCTCATGGGGGTTATGGCTATGATCCGGTTATTAAGAAAGGAAAAAGTATATGAAAAAAATATTTTTATTATTAATATCTTTATTTTTATTAAGTGGTTGTAGTATATTTAAAGATGATTTAGAAGATGCTAAGATATATACTACTGTTTATCCCGTTAAATACTTAACGGAAAAACTTTATGGTAATTATTCTACCGTTGAAAGCATCTACCCTGCCGATACTGATATAACTACCTATAATTTAACTGATAAACAAATTAAAAAATATGCTAAAGGAGATATCTTTATTTATATTGGTTTAAGTGATGAAAAAAATATTGCCAAAAACTTAATAAATGAAAATAAAAATCTATTACCAATCGATGTTTCTTATGGTCCTAGTTATGATAATGATATAAGAGAATTATGGATGAAACCTAATAATTATTTAATGCTTGCTAAAAATATTAAAGATAACTTAATTGAATACTTAAAAAGCAAAGTTATTATTGAAGAAATAAATAAGAATTATGATTTATTAGATGAGGCTTTATCTTTAATGGATGCTGATTTACAAGCTATTGGTAAAGATGCTAAAGATAATGGAACTAATACTTTAATTGTTAGTGATGATTTATTTTTATATTTACAAGATTATGGTTTTAAAATAATTTCTTTAGATAGTGATACAGTTTCTGAAAATACTTTAAGTAATATTGATAATGCCTTTAGTAAAAAGACTTATGATACAATTATTACTTTAGATAATAATATAAATGAAAATATTCAAAATTTAATTAATAAATATAATATTAATGTTATTAATATATCAAGTATGGTAAGTAAAGAAGAACAAACTTATGAAGAAAATATGCAAATATTTATTGATGCTCTAAGAAATTTAAGTGTGAAAGATTGACAAGTTAAGACTTTTATAATAAAATATAAAAGTATCTTGGTTAAGGAGTAGTACTCAAGAGGCTGAAGAGGCGCCCCTGCTAAGGGTGTAGATCGGGAAACTGGTGCGAGAGTTCAAATCTCTCCTACTCCGCCATTAATTGAAATTCAAAGTTTTGCGAAAGCAAGACTTTTTTTAATATTATGAAAAAAATCCCTAAATTAAGGGATTTTAATAGCTAAATTTGGTGACCCGTACGGGATTTGAACCCATGAATGCATGCGTGAAAGGCATGTGTGTTAAACCACTTCACCAACGGGCCTTAAATGGTGGGCCTGGGGGGACTTGAACCTCCGACCTCACGCTTATCAGGCGTGCGCTCTAACCAGCTGAGCTACAAGCCCATTTCAAACCTATTTAATTTTATAATATTTCAATAGATTTTTCAACCCTTTTTGAGCATTTTTTTAATTTCTTTTTTTACCGACAAATAAATACTACCATATTTTTAGATTTATGTAAAGAACTTTTAATTTATTTTAGTTTTAAGACCATCTATTTCTGAATATAGGCTATAACTATTATTTTTCTTAATATTTTTACTACTAATAAAAATATTATTAAATTCTTTTAAAATATTTTCATTTATAATTACATGAGAATCTTCTAAAGTAATTAAACTAGGTTTAATATTTTCTTGAAAACTATAACTTACATAATCTTGACTATTATTACTAATCTTTTCTATTTTACTATTTCCTACAAATATTAATTCTCCTTCTTTAATAGTTATATCTTTCGTAGTATCAATAGCTTTTTTGGAAGATACAATTAGTAATTTACCTTCCCCAGTGAAAGTAACTGGTGAATTAAAAGTTAAAGCGCCTGTATAAGTATTTTTATCTCCATCTTGGAAATAATTGCTACTTCCTTTTGGAATATTAATAGTTATACTTCGAGCTTTTTTAACCACCATAACTTCTTTAGAATTACTAATATTTACCCCATTTAAATTTATAACAACATCATCAGGAGTATCTATATAAATACTACTATTAAGTAAAACACCCGCTAAATTATATGTTCCCCCTTGTTCTATAATTAAATTATTATTTTTTAAAACTATACCTTCTCCATCAATTAAAGGATTAATTCCTAGTTCAACAAAAACAATATTATTTAAAGGATTAGTTTCTTTAGGTATTTTTTCTACAATCAATTTCTCAAAAGTATTATCTTTATTTTTAAAAAATGGATGAATTCCTAGAAGAATTATAACAATAAAGATAGTTATTTCTAAAATAACAGTTATTATATTTATCTTCTTATTCACTTTACTTCACCTATTTTTAGTATATAAAATATTTTTATTATTTAACATTATTTTTAACAATATTTTTGTTAATTTACATAATATTTACTAAAAAACTCTATATTATTTGATAAATATAAATATTTAAAAATG
The DNA here is from genome assembly GCA_947624145.1 of uncultured Bacilli bacterium. Classification (GTDB taxonomy): domain Bacteria; phylum Bacillota_I; class Bacilli_A; order RF39; family UBA660; genus Onthocola_B. Next base: position 6,434 of record CANQIU010000026.1, read on the forward strand.
AAAAAAAGCTAAAAAATGAATGTAAATTAATAATAAAATAGTAAAATTATTCATAAATTAGAAAATATAGCATATAATAGAGTTAAGAGAAAATCAAATTTTTATTGATTTTCTAAATAATATGTGATAAAGTATTATCACTAGATGAAATTAGTTGCATTGTGAAGAGATTATTCTCGAGGGACATATTAGCCAACTAAAAAATTCATCAAAGATAGCTTTGTGAAGAGACTATTCTCGAGGGACATATTAGTCTATCTAAGTTTTTAGAGAACTCTATTAAGGGTTCTCTTATTCAATTTTATGGAGGGAATTTGTGAAAATAGAAGATGGACAAATTTATTATATTAACTTTAAAGGAAATCATGGCAGAGAAATTAATAATATACATTTAGGAGTAATTTATAAACTTCCATCAATAAAAGATGTTGTATTGTGTATTCCCTTAACAAGTCCCAAAATAAAGCATTTTAAAACCGAAGAGGATTTTAATAATAGAAATTATAAAAATGTTAAACATTTTAGTTGGCAATACTTAAAACAAACTGATTCTATTGCTTTACTTGATCAATTAAAAACGATATCTATTGAAAGATTGTTAAATCCTTTTGAGGATCAAGATAAAAAAGCAATTAAATTAAATGAAAATACTCAACAAATATTAAAAGGAAAAATAAAACAATATATAAATTTAATTTTAGATAAAAAGAAAAAAATCCCTTAAGAGGGATAATTGACTAATTTGGTGTCCTCTTAGGGATTCGAACCCTAGACCCACTGATTAAGAGTCAGTTGCTCTACCAGCTGAGCTAAGAAGACATTTTTCAAACGTCAATAAGATTATAACAAAATATTTAATAATTGACAATACTATTTCCAAAATAAAAATTCATATTTTATTTTTTTAAAATACCGGCAGTTTCTCTTGACTTTCTAATAAGAGCTTGTAAGTTTGGATGGAGATTTTCAATTTCTTCTAACTTGGGAGCCTCAAGTACTTTTAAAGAAAATTGACAATTATTTAAAAAATTCTTTCCAACTTTTTCTAAATTAGGAAAATAAGCTTCTTCTAAATATATAGCACTTCTTAAAAAATCATCGCCAGCAGTTTCTAATTTTGGTAAACTAATCCGTTTTAAATTAACATTATAAAATAAAAAATAATCTCCCACACTTTTTAAATTAGGCATAGATATTAATTCAAGACAATCATTAAATCTTAAAAATTGACCATAAGTATGTTCAACATTCGGTAAAAATATGGCTTTTAATTCTTCATTATTAAATAAAAAACCATCGTTCAGTATTTCCGCATTGTTTATTTCTATGTAGGCTAAACATCTATTATGAAATAAAAAATTTTCTGGAAGACTTTTTATGTAATTATTCTTATAACTTATTATGCGATTTAATTTATCTAAGCCTATTTCAATTATTTCTTCATTCTTGTTTGTTATAATTATTCTTTTGCCTTTATTTATATTTGTAATTTCGATTCTTTTAATTTTTCCAAAACTTTTAGGAAAACTATCTAAACTCCATTTACTATAGCTTTTTATTTGTTTTTTTTCTAAATCTAAAATAAAATGATCAAAAATAAGATATTTTTCTTTTGCGTATTTTTGAACTCTATAGTTATCAATTATGATATTATCTGGGCAATAATAAATATTAGCATTTTCATAATTATATTTATAGTATTTTCCATCATTAGCTTTAACATAACTAGGTATTTCAAAGTCTTCATTTTTATATAATTGTCTTAGTCCACAGTATTCTTCAAAACTATCCGTAAGACCAGGTATAATATTATCTAAGTTATTGGAAAATGTGGCATCCGGATTCCTAACCGTATGATTATATCTATTTTTTATTGATAAAGTATTTGTGCCATCTTTCGTAAACTGAATACTGATAACACTAGTGCCATATTCATCTTGCCTAGAAGGATTAGAGAAGTTTTCTCTTTTGATTTCTTCCACATTTTTCTTAACCGCAAAAAAGACGCGAGCTTTTTCTAGACGATTAGTCCAAAATGTACATAGTTCTTCGCCCTTAGCATAGTACTTGCGAAACTTTTGAATATCATCTTCGGTTAAGCATTCGTATAAGTCGTATCCCGCCTTAGCCATTAAGTCTTCCGGAGATTCAATAATTTCAATTATTTTAGTATCTTTATTATTATCATTTTCAAATTTTTTAAATATGAAATTTTTAAAACTTATAAGCATATTTTCTTTTTCTAAATCATGATATAGTTCATGAGTCGGATGAAAATTACTCGTTAAGATACTTAGAAGTAAATTTGGAGTATCTAAAATAAGGGCAAAATTATCCCGACAAAAATGCATCATTTCCTCCCCATAAAGTTTTTTTATTTGTTTTAATTCCTTATTCATTATCATCACATTACTTTAAACTTAGTTTATAATAAATTAATCTAATAGTCAAGTTTACAAAACTTGACTAAATAAAAATGACTATTTGTTAGTCATTATTTAAGCTCAGAAAATAATTTAACTTGACTGGCATCTGGTTCTACTTCAAAAATAATTCTTTGCATTTTACTTGATTTATAACCATTGGCATCTTCAACTATCCATTTAATCCAGTATTGAGGCACATCACGATCCGTTGGATGTTCTTCATAATAAACCTCATAATTAATCGTATAATCACTAATTTCAATTATTTCTAAGTGATTAGAATTAATACTATTTATATCATGAACATAATAATCATTGGTATAAAACTTAATAATTGGGCGAGCATAATCTACAACTCCCCCACTGTAGTCGGAGGCATTCGGATTATTTATCTCGGTCACATTAGGACTTTTTCTTTTACTAGAAATCCAACCAGAAGAATCTTTTCCTAAACTAATTTTATACCATACATAAGTAGGATCATCTAAATAAACTTCTAAGACTTTATACTTTTCCCCTTTTTTAACTGTTCCTAGTTTTCTTGTCCAAATTGTTTTATCGTCCCGAATATTTATTTCATCACTAGTAATCTCTACTTTAAAACTCTTTTTTTCTTCAGCAATATATTTACATGTTTTATAACCAATGAAGCCAAATGCTCCAAGTAAAATAATTATAACTATTATCTTTTTCATACTACATTATATTAAAAATACTACCCTTTCATTAAAAAATTATATCACAAGCTTTATCTTTTGACAATTAAATGCTATAATTTAAATGAGGTAATTAGTATGTTAAAGAATAAATATCAAAGATTAAATAAGGAAGATCGAAAGAAAGCTCGGGAAGATTTTTATAAAACCAATTTTGGAAAAAGTAAAAAAGCCATCTTTACAAGATTATTAATTATTAGTTTTCTGCTTATTTGTTATAGCCTTTATTTATTTATATCGGGCTTAATTAATAAATCTATTTGGAGTTATGTTGCTGCCGGGATATTATTTATTTGTAGTTTAGTATTTTTAATCGGTCGGCATAAAATATTAGTAAGAGATGTGAATAATTATTTAATTAAAAAGAAGTAATTATTCTTTTTTATTATCATAAATTTTTATTATGAATATTGGCGTTAAACTAAATCGATTAAAAAATGAAGATTTTATTTGGATAATCTATTTTTTTGTAGCTATCGCAGCTTTATATTCTAATAGTGAAGAACGAAAATATTATATGTCAAAAAGTATAGACGCCAAAAGAAAAGTTAAAACAGTTAATATTACTATTTTAACAATTGCTTTTTTTATTTATTTATATTTTGTATTATTAAGTACAGATGATTTAAAAGATTTTAAAAATAATTTAGATAATCCTAAATATGCCGAGGCCATGGCGAGACTTATTGCTTCTATTTTATTTTTAATAGGTGGGGCTATTTATGTTGTTTTAGAAGTTGTTTCTAATGAACCAGATGAAGTTGGCTTTATTTAGGAAAACTTCGATAGGACTTATGGGGAAGTATTTCTTTTTCATGAGCCTTAGCTAAATCACTAACACTTACTACTTGAAATCCTTTGGCATAAAGCTCTGGCAAAACTTTGGAAATGGCCTCGACGGTTTCTTTATACATATCATGAAATAAGATTATATCTCCATCTTTAGCCTTATCTAAAACATAGTTTTTTAAATACTCACTATCATGATTACGCCAATCTTCCGTATCAACATTCCATAAAATAAATGGAATTTCTAAAGAAGTCTTTATATTATTATTAATAGAACCATAAGGAGGCCTAAAAAGCTTAAAATCTTTATTAATTAATTTATTTAATATTTCTTGACTATTAAGAAGTTCGGCTTGAATAGTCTCTAGGCTTTGTCTCGTTAAATTTTGATGATTCCAAGAGTGATAAGCTATTTCATAAGAATATTTATCTACATATTTTACAGCCTTTGCAAATTCCTCAAGTCTTTTACCAACCATGAAGAATGTTGCTCCGGCTTTATTCTTATTTAAAACATCCACTAAATCTTGAGTATACTTAGAAGGACCATCATCAAAGGTAAAGGCAATTAGTTTTTTATTCAGATCAATAGCTCTTCCATCTTCATTTAGATAATCTATATTAATATTAAAATCAATATTTAAATAATCTTTAATCTCCATATAATTAACTTTTAAAAATAAATCTTCATTTACTAAAGGCGTTATCTCATAATCATAAAAATAGATTATTAATTCATCTTCTTTAAATAAATATATATTAGTCTTATCTAACTTAGTTAAAACATCCGCAATAAAGGCTGGATATTTTAGATATATTAATTCTTTTATTTTTTTAAAAAACTCTTCTTCCTTCTTTAAATAGTCTTTAAAACTAACTTCTGTTTGATCATTAGCAGAATACATATAATTAATATAACGATTATTTTCTAAACAACTTAGACTAATTAAATCATCATTTATAAGGTATTTTTCATAATTAGAACAATTTAAAGTATTAGTAAATTCTTCTAAACTTAAACTTTTACTATTAGTAATATTCTTATCTTTATTTATTCCTAAAACAATAATTGGAACTAAAAATATAACTATTAAAATTATTAAAAAGACTATTTTAAATAAATTATTCTTCTTAAAAAAATTCATTACTACCTACCTCAAAAAATAAATTAAATATTTTTTATATTTCTTTTTTTAAATACTTTAAATGATATAATAATCATAATAATTAAATAAACTAAACAAATAATAATTGATTTACCTAAAGGTATTCCATAGATCGAAGTTCCCCCAAATAAGGTGTATGATAAGTCCCAATTAGGCGTAACAAAATAATATAAAAACTTAATCTTAAAAGTTTCTATTAAAGAATTAATAAGGGAACTACCAAAGAAACCACATAAGCTTAAAGTTATCGCAAAAGCAGTACTTAATAAAAGAGTTGATAAGCTAAAAGCTAAAGTCGTTATTAAAATTAGCATTGGTAGTATTGTTAAAAATTTTAAAATAAAATATTTAGCTAAACTTAATACTTCTACTTGGCCTAAACTAAAGTTATAGCCTATCACCGGAATAGATAAAGTTTGAAAGTTAAAGAATAAAGCCCCAATAACTAATTCACATAGTAAAATAAAACCAACAATAAAAGGAATCATCATAAGTACACTTAAGTATTTAGCTAAAAGAATTTTACTTCTTTTATAAGGAATAGTTAGTAAAGATTTAATTGTTCCTTTACTAAACTCTTCACTTACACTTGACCCAGCGATCATAATTACAAATATTAAGATTAATATCGTATATTCTTCAAAGAAATTAACTAATAATCCTCTTAATGATTGGCTATTATTAGTATCTTTCTTATTTTCTAAAATATACTCATTTTCTTTAAATTGCTTATAACTATCTTTATAATTATCTTTTAAGACTTCTTTAGTTTCTTTTTCATAATTAATCTTATCATTAATTAAAAATTCTTGTTCAACAATTGCTTCATTTAAATAACTATCTTCATAAGAAACATTATTATTTAACCGATAATTAAGTAAATATAATTGATATTCATAAATTTCTTTATTTTTAGCATAATCAGGATTATTAATTCCATAATTATTTAAGTTATTTAAATCTTCTTCTATTTGCTTTTTTTCTTGATTTACAAAATAAGACCAATCATTATTATCTAATTTCTTAATTACTTCATCTATTTCATTTCGTAATTTTAAAGCTTCTTCTTCATTATTTAAAACATATAAGGTATTATAATAGTCATAAACCTCATCACTAACATAACGGTAGTATTTTTCAGTTTGCCAGTCATTAGTCTTTCCTAAGACATATTTTTCAATTTCTAAAGAAGCTAAAATTTGGGCATATTCACCTTTACTTTGATTATTAAAATCAAAATTAGCTAATCTTTCTTCTAATTCCTTAATATAACTTTCATCCCCATAAATAACTTTGCCATTATAATCACTTGTATAAAGATAATTTACTAAGATAACCAAAAGAAAAATAATAAATAAAGTGATAATCGTACTTTTTTTATGAAATATTTTAAATAGTTCGCCTTTAATTAATTTTAACATTATTTACCCCCAGTCTTTTTTAAGAAAGCTTCTTCTAAGGTTAATTCACATTTTTTAACTTCATAAATATCATGATTTAAGCGTACTAGTTTTCGAATTAACTTAGCAACATCTTCTTTTGAACCTTTAAAAGTAAATGTATCACTACTTTCTTTATGGATATTTTTAAAATCTAAATCTTCTAAATTACTTACCTTAAATAAATATTTATCTTCATCACTTTTAAAACTTAAAACATTACTATCTTCAACAATCTTTCCTTCTTTTATAACACATACTTTATTACAAAAGCTTTCTAACTCGGCTAAGTTATGACTAGATATTAAGATTCCCATTCCTTTTTTAGCTAAGCTTTTTAAAATGTTTCGTAAATCTTTAATGCCTTCAGGGTCTAAACCATTCGTCGGTTCATCTAAAATAAGTAAGTTAGGCTCATGGAGCAGGCTTCTAGCAATACCTAATCTTTGCCGCATTCCTAAAGAATACTTACTAACAGGCTCATTAATACTTTTTTCTAAATTAACTAATTTTACAACTTCCTTAATTCTTGTATCCGGGATATTTCCATAAAAAGAAGCAATTAACTTTAAGTTTTGATAACCACTTAAATACATGTAGAAGTCAGGATTTTCCACAATAGAACCAACACTTTTAATGGCTTCCACATAATTTTTGGTAATATCGAAGCCATTGATAACAACTTCTCCTTTAGTTATATTTTGTAAGCCTAAAATAAGTTTAATTGTCGTAGTTTTCCCAGAGCCATTGGGACCAATAAAAGCTAAAATATCCCCTTCTTCAATCTTAAACGAAACATCTTTTAAGATTTTTTTCTTTCCAAAATTTTTATTTAAATTATGACATTCTAATATTGTTTTCATTTTTACCCTCTACTATTATATATTGCCACCTACTAGCTCATTTCCTTTATTTTTTTTAATTTCGCCGAAATTTATTTAAATAAGTCTTGCGTAATTCTTCATTAGAAATATGCGTATAAATTCCCGTGGTATTTAAATTAGCATGTCCTAGTAACTCTTGAACAGTTTTTATATCCGCCCCATTATTAAGTAGGTGCGTTGCAAAAGTATGACGAAAAGTATGGGGTGTCACATGCGATTTTAAACTTAAATTCTTCACGATATCTTTTATTCTTAATTCCATTTCATTAATATTAAATTGCTTACCTTTTTTATCAATAAACAAATAAGGATTTTCTTTATTAGCTAATCTTGGTCTTAAATTACTTAAGTATTTATCTAAGAATTCTTCAGCATATTCACCATAATAAACAATTCTTTCTTTACTCCCCTTACCCATTATTCTAATTTTTTTATTACTTCGATCAATATCTTCTAACTTAATGGCAATTATTTCACTAACCCGACAACCCGTGGCATAAAATAGTTCAATTAATAACCGATTTAATAACCCTTCATCAGTCTGATAATTAAGAGAATCTAAAATTATTCTTAATTCTTCATAGTTTAAATAATTTGGAACTTTTTTTTCTAATTTAGGATTTTTAATAATTTTAAAAATATTTTTATTTATTTTATTTTCTTCTAATAAATAATTATAAAAAGATCTAAAACAACTAATTTTCCTTGAAATACTACTATTTTTTAGTTTTTTTTCATCTAAATATTTTAAATAATCAATAATATCTTCTCTTTTTAAATCTAAATAATTTAAATTCTTTTTATTTATAAAGTTTTTAAAAGACTCTAAATCTTTTTGATAACTAATAATTGTATTTAATGAAAAACTAGCTTCTTTTTTTAAATAAGTTAAATACTTAAAGATATCATCTTCCATATTTTTTTCTCATCTCTTGCATTTTTGTTTCTAAAGCCATGACTTTGCGATTAGCATCCACTAAATCATGTCTAGCTTCACTTAACTCACTACTACTGTGTCGTTCTTTTAAATACTTTTCACACCATTCTATTTCTTTATAAGTTTCATTAATTTCTTCATTAAGTTTATATATTATTTCTTCATCTTCTAAAGAAATTTCTACCGGAAAACCATAGTCTTTTAAAAGACTATAATCAAGTTCTGTAAGAGGATACATCTGTAATAATTCCTCATCACTAAGCATTAATATATCTTCTCTGGCTTCTTTTAAGGCATTATATCTAATCGTTTTAAGCCAATAACTTATAATATTATTTGGCATAAACATCACTTTCAGTTTCTACTGGACTTATTTCAATATGCCCATCAAAAGTTTTTCCAATATTGGTATCTTGATTTAAATCAAGATTAACAAATGTTAAAGTTATTTCCCAAGTATCGGTAACTGGGTTAAAATCATTAGCTGAGATTAACTGATTAGTAATTAAAGGAAATTCTCCAACTTTATTAGTAATATCAAAACCCGATATTTCTTCATTATTATTTCCTTTAACTGTTACATATTCTAATTTATTTTCTGTAGTATTTATTTCTTTTAATTCTTCATTATTAGGTCCTTTTATACTAAGAATTAGCTCTGGTTTATTAGCATCAGAATAAGTTAAATCATTAGCATTAATAACTAATTTAATATTATAATGAAAATTAGCTACATTTAAATCTGTTCCTTTTTGTAAAGTAGCCGTTACGGTGGTATCATCAAATAAATTATTTTTAACATTTTGATTAAAATTATCATATTCAGCATTTATATTTAAAGATTCTCCCGCATTAAAAACAATAGATGTTGTGGTTGCCGATTTATTTTCTGTTTCTCCAACTACCTTTCTTGTTTCATCAACCATAAAATAAGCTAAAGCTGTTCCTGTACAAGTAATTAAAAATGCTATTATATATAAAAGTATTAATGTTCTTCTGGTTCTTATACTCATTCTTATCACCTAATTTTATTCTATATAAAGAATAGCATTTTTAAAGAAAAAAATCAACCACTTGGTTGATATTTTCTCTATTTACTTATTGTAAATTAACTCTGTAAGGTGTTGAAGTAGTTCCATTACCTCCAGAAAATTGAACATCAGATTTAAGATAAAAGACCGGGCGCACACCGAACGCATTACTGTTGACATAGTAGTGGCGCACATACCCGTCGATGTAGACATAGAACGCATGGTAGCTATGATCGGAGTAGCGCGAAATTGTCCATTCGAAAACGCCATTAAATAACCAATTTTTTTGTCTATTAGCGTCTGTATTATAACCGCTTAAATTTGTTTTCCAGTTGCTTTTGTCACTAGCAAAACCATAATCATGTAAATACATTAAACCTATTTGGGCTGTTGATGTTGTTTGAGTAGCTTTGTAACTTCCTGCTGTACTGTTATTTTTTTCGGTGTTATATGCTTTTTTGGCTGTAACATTATATAATTCACTATCATTTCCTCCAGCTATATTCCATTTTACTGTTTC
>CANQIU010000027.1 GCA_947624145.1 uncultured Bacilli bacterium
CCTAAACTAGGTGGTGTTGGTAGTGGTTGGTTAACACTATCATTTACCCCAAGTGTTTCACCTTGACTTGGACTAGCTACCGGTGGTACACCTAAATTTGGATTCGGATTTGGTCCAACAGGCATCCCTACTTGACCTAAAACCGTCCCATTTTCTTGATTATTTGTATTTTGATTTTGCTCATTCATCTAAAATCAGCCCCTTACTCTTATCATATTACAATTATAAGCTTAAAATTATAAATTTGCAACAAATTTTTTAAATTCTTCCCCACGGTCTTCAAACTTTACATATTGGTCTTGACTAGCTGAGGCTGTTGATAATAAAACAACATCCCCACTTACCATATCTTCTTTTATTTTTTCTAAAGCAACATTCAATTTATAACAAGCTTCAACTTCTTTATGAATACTTTTAGCATACTCAACTACTCTACTCGTTACTGTTCCTATCGCATAAATTTTTTTAACATAATTCATATAAGGATTCAGTTCATTAAAATCTTGATTTCTTTCTTGCCCACCTAAGATAAGCAAAATAGGTTCTTGAAAAGTTTTTAGAGCATTAATGGTCGCCGTAGGATTAGTGGCTTTAGAATCATTATAAAATTTAATATTTTGATATTCTCGGACAAATTCTTGCCGATGTTCAACTCCTCCAAAGTTTTTTAAAAATTCACCAATTACTTTAGGATCCCAACTAAATCTTTTAACTACTAATAAAGAGGCTAAGATATCTTCATAATTATGTCTTCCTTTAAGAAATATATCTTTTAAATCAATAACTTTTTCTTTATCAATATATATTCCATCTTCACCTATATAATTATTTTCATCATTAAAATATATTTTATTACTTTTAATATCCTTAGATACTTCTAAACAATCATCATTTTGTTTATTAATAATGGCTATATCATTAGATGTATGATGATTAAATATTTTGGCTTTAGTCCATTTATAATGTTCATAAGTTCCATGATAATCAAGATGTGTTGGACAAATATTTAAAAGAACGCTAATATTAGTTTTAAAATCATTAAAGTCATTTAATTGATGATCCGATATTTCTAAAAGTAAAACATCATTTTCTTTTAAATTTTTTACAACACTAGCTAAAGGATAGCCAATATTACCACCTAAAACAACATTAACATTTAATTTTTTTAATAATTCATAAACTAATGTCGTTGTTGTAGTCTTACCATTAGAACCAGTTATGCCAATAATTTGTACATTTTGTGGAATAAAATGATAGGCTACTTCCATTTCATTTTCGCACCGAACATTTAAATCTCTTATTTTTTTAGAAACTAAACTAGTCTCCATAATTGCTGGATTTTTAATAATTAAATCATAACTATTATCTATTAAATCTAATTGGTCTTTTTCTTCTATTACCTTTATACCCAAAGATTCTAATTCTTTTTTAACCTCTTTATCTAAAGCTTTAACATCACTTATAGTTAAATCATTATGCTTATCTTGCAGAAACTTAGCAATAGCTATTCCACTTCTAGCTGCACCTAAAATTAAGATTTTTTTATTTTCATACATTTATCCATCACCTATTACTATTATATAATTAATATCTATATTTTCCTATTAAAAAAATCTCAAATTTGAGATTTTTTTAACTTAAGCAGCATATTCTTCTTTGTCACAAGAGCAAGACATATGTTTAACACGGTCTTTTTCTTCGGCTCTTTTGGCATTATTGAAACGATCTACGGTTCCAACTAAATAACCAGTTATTCTTCTAATACGGTCAAATTCTACTCCTTCGCCAACTGTTTTTTTAGATTGGAATTCTGCTTTTTCGTTTTTCATAAACACGTTACCTCCTTTATTCCTTTCCATTTAAGTGCTTTAGCACTTCAACATTTATTGCTTCTCCAGTGTGTCTTCCACATCTTGGACAAACATCTTTAATAATTCCGACATAACCACATACAGGGTCACGGTCAACTGGATGGTTAATAGCTCCATATCCAACATCAGATTCTTTCATTATTCTAACAATATTTTCGAAAGCATCTAAGTTATCAAGAGGATCACCATCAACTTCAATATAACTAATATGGCCAGCATTCGTTAAAGAATGATATTTGCCTTCTATTTTTAACTTCTTAGCTACAGTCGTATTATAATAAACTGGAACATGGAATGAATTAGTATAATAAGCTCTATCGGTAACTCCTTTAATCTTACCATAAACAGCTTTATCAATATTAACAAACCTTCCAGAAAGTCCTTCCGCCGGAGTTGCTAAACAAGTAAAGTTTAAATTATATTTTTTGGTATATTCATCACATAACTCTCTTATTTTACCTACAATCTTTAAACCAAGTTCTTGGGATGCTTCTGATTCACCATGATGCTTACCAGTTAAAGCCACTAAACATTCCGCTAGACCAATAAAACCAATTGATAAGGTTCCATGTTTTAAAACTTTTCTTAATTTATCATTAGGTTTTAATTTTTCTGAATCAAGCCAAACACCTTGACCCATTAAAAATGGAAAGTTATAGACTCTTTTATTACATTGAATTTCATATCTTTCTAATAATTGGTCTTTAACTAAATCACATAATTCTTCTAGTTCTTTAAAGAAACCATCTAAATCAGCTTTTTCTCTTTTTTCCGGACCAACAATTCCATGTTTAATTCCTAGTCTTGGTAAATTAATAGAAGTAAATGATAGATTACCACGTCCTGGGGTAATTGCTTTATCAGGATCAACAACATTTGCTAAAACTCTAGTCCGACAACCCATATAACCAACTTCAGTACGATAATCGCCTTCTTTATAATAAGGTTTATTGAAAGATGAATCTAAGAAAGACCAGTTAGGGAATAATCTTTTCGCGGATACTCTTAAACTTAATTTAAATAAATCATAGTTAGGGTCTTCCGGATTATAATTAACGCCTTCTTTAACTTTAAAAATGGAAATTGGGAAGATTGGCGTTTCTCCTTGGCCAAGACCAGCTTCCGCGGCTAACATATAGTTTTTAGTTACCATTCTTCCTTCACTTGATGTATCTGTTCCAAAGTTAATAGAAGAAAATGGTACTTGCGCCCCAGCTCTGGAATGCATGGTATTTAAATTATGAACAAAAGCTTCCATAGCTTGATAAGTTCTTTTTTCCGTCTTATCTAACGCTTTTTCGATGGCCATTTCAAATAGCCGTTCTAATCTTTTACTTTCTTTATAATATTTTTCAAAATAATTTTTACTAATATCAATTGTCGTTATTTTCATTATATCTTTATCAACTGAATTTAAATTAATAAAAACATTTAAATCTTCTAAATCAATATAATCATGAATAACATCTTTTAACATTTTTCTAAATGTTTTTAAAACCCCAGGGGCTAGATAATAATCAAAAGCAGGAATTGATTGACCTCCATGTTGGTCATTTTGATTAGCTTGAATAGCTATAGCTGCTAAAGAAGAATAACTCATAATATCATTTGGTTCTCTTAAAAAACCATGACCCGTAGAAAATCCCCCTTTAAATAATTTATCTAAATTAATTTGATTACAAGTAGTCGTTCCCATAGCTAAAAAGTCCATATCATGAATATGAATATCACCTTCATCATGAGCTGTAGCAAACTTTTTCTTCATCAAATAAGATTTAGCAAATTCTTTAGAAACTGTTGAGCCATATTGAAGCATTGTTCCCATCGCTGAATTACCATCAATATTAGCATTTTCTCTTTTTGTATCTTCTTCGGAAGCTGTCTTTAAGCCAAGACCTTCCAAAGTTTTTAAAAATTTATGAATCTTCTTATCATAAGTAAATGTTTCTCTTGATTGATTTCTTCTTTCCCGATATTCACTAAAAGAAACATAAACATCTTCATACTTTTCTTTTTTTAAAGTATCTTCAATTATATCTTGAATATCTTCTATTTTAATTTTATCTTTATCTTGATAATCTTTTTCAATTGTTTTTAATACTTTCTTATAGACTTTTTGAATATCGGCTTCACTATATTTATTATCATCTACTTCATCACCATCTTCATCGATCTTAGTGGTTTTAATACTATCAAAACCTTTTTTAATAGCCATGGCAATTTTTGTTCCGTTAAAATCAACTTTTGTTCCGTTTCTTTTAACAACTTGTAACTTTTCTAATACTTCTTCACTTATCATTTAACACACTACCTTTCCTACAATTTCATTTTATTATATCAACTAAAAAAAGTCTATCAAAAATTTTAATTTTAAAAATTTTCCAAAATTTAAAAATGCCGTTTTTATGCCGTTTTTCTAAGTTAATTTTTTAACTACAATCTTCTTTTTTCTAAGGTATTACCTAAGAAAAAACAATATTTTTTTAAAAAATAAAATTTTGACAAATATTTACTTTTTTAAATTTTTTATTTTTCAAAAATTTAACATATCAAAAAATTTACATATTTTTCTAAGTGTAAATAAGGTTAAAATTTAGCCGTTTTTAAAGCCTATTTTTTAAAAATGTTGCACTATTTAAAACTCTAGGTATATAATAAATATGAAATTTTTTGAGGTGAAGAAAAAATGTATGAAAATAAAAAAATTCATTTGATAGGTATCGGTGGAGTTTCCATGAGCGGTATTGCTGAGATGCTTTTAGCTATGGGAGCTATTGTTACGGGCTCGGATGTTGCTGAGAGTAAAATTACAAAACACTTAGAAGACTTAGGAATTAAAATCTACTATGGGCATCATCCCGAAGTGATAACTAATCAAGATTTCGTTATTTATACCGCGGCTATCAAAGAAGATGATTTAGAAAGAAAAAAAGCTCAAGAATTAAATATTCCTTCCTTTGAAAGAGCTGAATTCTTAGGAAAACTAACTCTTCTATATCAAAATACTTTATGTATCTCGGGAACCCATGGTAAAAGTACGACAACAGGGATGGTTAGTACTATCTTTAGGCAAGCTAATCTTAATCCAACAATTCAAATTGGCGCTATCTTACCTTTAATTAATAGTACTTCTTATATTGGTTCAAAAGATTATTTAATCATGGAAGCTTGTGAATATGTTGATAGTTTCTTACATTTTCATCCCACTAGCGCTATTGTTACAAATATTGATGATGATCATTTAGATTATTTTAAAACATTAGATAATATTCAAAAATCTTTTCAAAAATATGTAAGCTTAATTCCACCGGAAGGTTATTTAGTTATGAATAATGATGATATTAACTCTTCTATTTTAAAAAATTCTACTAAAGCTCATGTAATAACTTTTGGTATCAATAATGAGGCTAATTTCCAAGCTAAAAATATCACAGTTAACGAATTAGGTCATTATAGTTTTGATATCTATGAAAATAATCAATTTTTAATTCATCTTGATTTAAATCTAAATGGTCAACATAATATCTATAATGCTTTAGCATCTTATGCCTTAGCTAGTAGATATATTAAAGATAAAAATATTATTAAAGAAGGTTTGGAAAACTACCGGGGAGTAGAAAGAAGATTTGAATATATAGGTTCTTTTAAAAAAGCTAGTTTATATGATGATTATGCGCATCATCCTACCGAAATTAAAACAACTTTAGAATCAGTAAAAAAAGTTAAGCATCATAAGTCTTGGGCTATCTTTCAATCCCATACTTTCTCTCGAACTAAAGAACATTTAGATGAATTTGCCGAAGTTTTAAGTAAGTTCGATAATATTATTATTGCTCCCATATATCCTGCCCGAGAAATAAATACTTTTAATATAAGTGAAGATATGTTAGTAGCAAAAATCAAAATAAATAATCCTCAGGTTATTTACTTAGATAGTTTTTCAAAAATCGAAGATTATTTAAAAGAACATGTCCAAGAAAATGATTTAGTTATAACAATTGGTGCAGGACCAATTAATCAAGTAGTATATCATTTAAAAGAAGAATAACTTCTTTTTTTTATAATAAAATAATTATAAAGGAGGTCTTATGTTTAAAACTTATTTAAAATCTATTCTTATTCCCGTTATTCTAGGCGGTCTTGTTGGTTTAATTACCAGAGGTAACTTTGCTACTTTAGTTAAACCTAGTCTTACCCCACCCGGTTTTATCTTTCCTATTATTTGGACTATATTATATATCTTAATGGGTCTTGGCTATGGTTATTTAAAAGTCCACAATCTAAATACATTAGATATTAAAAAAGCCTATTATACCCAACTAATTGTTAATTTAATCTGGCCTATAATCTTTTTTCTTTTCCATCTTCGTTTATTAGCTTTTATTTGGATAATTATTTTAGATTATCTTGTTTTAAGTATGATAATTAAATTTATTAAAAAAGAAAAATGGGTTGGTTTAATACAAATACCTTATCTAGTCTGGGTCTTATTTGCTACTTACTTAAATCTATTCTTCTATCTTTTAAATAGATAAAAACTCTCACTAAAAAGAGAGTTTTTTCAATTGATAACATATATCTTTCATATGCATCACCAGTGGTGACACAATTTCATCTTTATATTTATCTTTATTTCATTTGGCATGATAAGTTCGGACATTATGAATAGTTATATTTGGTCATAACTAATATGAATATCAAATATCACTTTTTTATATATTAACTTCTTCTTCGATTAAAATATTGGTTATGTATTCTAATGAATCAAATAAACTATCAAAAGATATATTACTAGAATATGGAGCAGTAATCTGATAATTTTTCCACAATTTAATAAGTTGTTCATTTGATTTCATATTATTGAATTGTTCTTTAATATTTTCTATACTTAATTCAGTTTCTCTATATTTGAAAGTATTTTTAATTGCTAAAGCAAGATTTTTAAAGTTTATTTTTTCTTTATTATCATTTATCAAAATATAAATATCATAAAAATCTTTCATTCTAGTATTATAAATATCCCTATCTATAACAGTTTGATACTTTTCAGCAATAATGGTTTCCAATGTATATGCGAGAATTGGTATTTTTTTATCTTCAAAATGGGAATTATACATATAGCGAGTTTCTCTTGGCGTTATTCTATCTCCTGTAGGCAAGATAAACTTTCAAATTATCCATAATTGCTAAAATATTTATCTTAAATCCTCCATATTCACTTTCTTGTCTTATATCTTTAACACTTTCAATTTCAAACTTTATTTTATCATCAACTTTTACATTTAATATTTCTGTTATTATTTCTATTACATTATCTTTCTCAAGTGGCAAACTCTTTAATGTTGCGTCCATATCCTTTGTTGTTCTTTCATCATCACCAATTATAGAAGAAAGTAATAATCCACCCTTTAAAATAATATTATGTTTATATTTACTTTTTGAAAGTCTTTCTAAAATATGCTCAAAAAAATACATTTGATATAGTTGGGCTGATATATTACTATTTCCTTTGGCTTTTTTGGAAATAATACTTTTTAATTTGTCTTTATTCACTATAATAATACCTCCATATACTCACTTACTTTCTTTTCAATTTTCATAATTTTGGCATACTTTGTAAGCTTACTTAAATTTTTATTATTACTTCTAGCATACTCTTTTAGGGCCTTTGAAAATATTTCTCCATCTATTTTATTTTTATTTTTAATAATATCACAAATAGTTCGCTCAATATCATATACTTTAATTTTCATACCAAATGGAGATGGCATATCTATTACTCCTAAATCTAAAATATTTCTATTTACAAAGTTAATAATGACATTTTTATCTTTTTGTAAAACTCCACTATAATTATTGGGCAAAGTGATGTTATATAAAAGAGGTGTACGATCTGATAAATTATGCAAATATAAAGCAGTAGCCATTGAAAATCTGGCATTTTTACTTTTAGAAACAATTTTATAATATTCATCTTCTATATAATTTGGAAGTCCATAATAGCCTTTGGAAATTCTTACTAATGTTCCTTTCTTTACCATATTTGTTAAAAATTTTTTATCAATACCATTATTTACAACTTCTTTTGTTGTAATATAACCTTTATTTTTTTCCACAATTTTTAAAATTTTATCATAATTCATAATTCTGCACTATTCCCTTTCTAACTGAAATTTTATCATTTATCAGTTCAAAAGTGAATAGTTTTTTTAAAAATATTATTATTTTTTCAAATTTATTATATATAAACGTTATTTTCCTAAAAAAATTAACACAACTCTTTTATTTATCTTTTAAAGTTAAAACACATAAGCATTCAGCATGATAAGTATAACTAAACATATCTAAAACATATAATTTAGTAATATTGTATTTATTTTTTAAAATACTTAAATCCCTGACTAAAGTTTGGGCATCACAAGAAACATAGATTATTTTAGCAAAATCATGATTCATTAAAATATCTAGAACTTGTTTAGCTATTCCTTTTCGAGGTGGGTCAATTATTATTGTATTATAATCTAAAACTATTTTAGAAATAGCCTCTTCTACTTTATTAAGAACAAAGTTAGCTTTAAGGTTATTAAGCTTAGCATTAATGGTAGCATCTTTAACAGCATTAGGAATAACTTCAATACCCGTGGTTTTAAGAGCTTTTAAAGAGGCACTTAAAGTCAAAGTTCCTACCCCTGAATAAAGGTCTAAAACTTTATCATTTTTAGTAATATTTGCCCTTATTAGCTCAAATAACTTTGAGGCCACATAAGGATTAACTTGAAAGAAAGCATCATAACTTACCTTAAAATCTATTCCATTAATATGTTCCATTAAATAGCTTTTACCATAAAAACACTTCTTATTAACGATAATTCCTTCTATTTTATGATGCTTATTTAATTTATCAATATCTATATTTATCTTATCTTGACTATCAATAATAATTAATAATTCATCTTTTTCATTACTTCTTATAGTAATATGCCCATTAATAATATTAAAATCTTCTAACTCTTTTAAAACATTATTAATAGCTTTACTAGTTATAAAACATTTATCTATTTTCACAATATTATTTGTTTTTTCTTCATAAAAACCTATTACTTTATTAACAACTTTTAATTCTATTTTATTTCGATAAAATAAATCATGGTCATTTTTAATAAGACAAGGTTCGATAAAAATATCTTTCTTTTTTAAAATATTTTGAATATTAGTTTTTTTATATTCTAAAGTATCTTCATAGCTTAAGTTTTGTAAATCACATCCCCCACACTGATAGTAGAAGGGACAAAAAGCATCTTTTCTTTTAGAAGATGGCTTAATAATTTCTATTAGTTTTGCCTCTTGATAAGTCTTTTTAGCTTTCGTAACTTTTAATTTTACGATATCCCCCGGAATAGTTTTAGGAACAAAAGTAATTAAGTTATCAACATAAGTTATTCCTTTTCCTTGTTCATCAAATTTACTAATTTCTTGCATAAACAACACCTAGCTTAAGTATAGCATGTTTTCGTATATAATTACCAATTTTTGCTAATAATAAAAATGGTGAAGTTAAATGAATCCTATTGTCAGACGAATAAAAGAAGAATTTAGTAAGAATCCTGATTTAATTATTAAAGATATAGCTATAAGTCTTTTTAATAAAATCTATATTATTTATTTAGAAACTGTCTCGGGAAGTGATAAAGTAAATGACTATATTTTAAAAAATATAATCTATGCTAAAGATAAAATAAATACCCATAATATTGCCTCTTTTTTAGCTGGACCAAATACTAAAGAAATAAAAGAAATTGACCAAATAGAATTTTATCTAACTAATGGCTTTACGTGTATAATTTTAAATAATAGAATCTTTGCTATAGAAACTAAAGCAGATTTAACTAGAAGTATTGGTAGTCCCGAGATCGAAACTAGTTTAAATGGTCCTAAAGATGGTTTTACGGAAAATATTCAAACTAATATTGGGTTAATTAAAAGAAGAATTAAATCTAGTACCTTAAAGATTGAAAATAGAATTATTGGGCGCAAGACGGGAACCCAAGTAGGCGTAATGTATTTTGAAGATATTGCAGATAAAGACTTAGTTCAAGATGTTTTAACCAAGCTAGAAACAATTGATATTGATGGGATAGTTGATTCAAGTAGTATTGCCTTTTTATTAAGTGGTGAAAAAAGATGTGTTTATCCAACGGTGATGCAAACTGAAAGACCTGATTTAGTTGTCTCTTCCTTAATGGAAGGAAAGATTGCTTTAGTCGTTGATACCTCGTGCTTTGTTTTAATTATTCCTTCCTTTTTTATTGATTTTATTAACCCAATTAATGATAATTATAATAAAAGTATTAATGTTAATTTTATTAAATTTATTCGACTATTTTCCTTTTTAGTAGCAACATTTACCCCAGCTTTTTATATTGCTTTAATTAATTATAACCAGGAGGCAATTCCCACGACTTTATTAATTAACTTTGCCATTCAAAGAGAAGGTGTGCCCTTCCCCGCGATTATTGAAATGATTATTATGTTAGTTATTTGTGAAATTTTAAAAGAAAGCGATTTAAGGTTTCCTTCTAGTTATGGCTCGGCAATATCAATTTTGGGAGCAATCATTATTGGAGAGGCTTCTGTTAATGCAGGGTTAGTTACACCTATTATGATTATTGTTGTAGCTGTAACTTTTATCTCAAGCTTAATATTTACCAATACAGAGATGAACCATGCTATTCGTTTTTTTCGCGTTATTGCCTTAATTGCCGCCGCTTTATTTGGCTTATATGGTCTTTCTTTAGCTTTTCTTTACTTTTTAATTTATACAGTTACCACCAGTTCCTTTAAGAAACCTTATTTTGCTCCTTTTGCCCCCTTTGACAAAGTTTATTTTTTAGATACTGCTTTTAAAACATCTTTAGAAAATGATACGAAAAGAAGTAAGTTATTTACTTCCAAAAACTTACGAAAGGAGAAGAAAAATTAATCTTGAAAAAACTTAGCTTATTAATTTGTTTATTATTATTTCTAAGTGGTTGTAGTGATTACAAAGAAGTTAATGAAATGGCTATAGTTAGTGCTATAGGCATTGATTATGCAAACGATAACTTTTTAGTAACTTTAGAAACATTTAATAATAAAGTCGATAAACAATCCGGAAAAGTAACAACGTATGTAAGAACTGGGGAAGATCCTTCCATTTCTTTAGCTTTTGAAAAAGCCGCGGACAAGCTTAGTGCAAGGGCTTACTACTCTCATGTAAAATTATGCATCTTAAGCGAAGAAGTAGCCAAAAACTATTTAGACCAAATCGCGGACTTCTTTATTCGAAGTACTTATCTAAGAGAAAACTTTCGAGTGGTTGTTTCGAAAAAAAGCCCGCAGGAAATCTTAGAAATTGAAAGCCCAGAGACCCCTATTTCTTCTATTGCCATAAATTTATTACTCCAAACTAATGCTTATGCCTCAAATTATGCCGTAGATGTTCCTTTTGATGTTTTCTTAAGTGATGTCATTGAATTTGGAAAAGATGGAGCTATGAGTGTTATTAATGAAGAAAATAAAAGCTTTTTTATTGATGGTTTAGCTATCTTTAATGAATATAAAATGATTAATATTTTAGATAATGATGAGGCTGTTATCTATAATCTTTTACAAGGAGAAATTAAAAAACCTGTTTTTAAACTAAAAGTAGATGATTCTTTTGTCTCGGTGGCTATTTATGATATAACCCCTCAAATAAAGGTAACTAAAGAAGAAATAGAAATAAGTGGAAACTATAAAGCTAAAATAATTGAAAATACCCCTAACTTAGATATTAAAAAAGAAGAAGTTTTAAAAAAATTAGATAAATTATTTTCTAATCTTTTAAATGAAGAAATAACTAACTTTATTCAAAAACTTCAAGATAATAAAACCGATATTATTTATTTAGCTAATAGTTATTATCAAAAAACTCGTGATAAAAATGATTCTATTTGGCAATATGCTAAAGTTAATAGTCAAGTAAATGTCATTATTAATAAGAAAGGACTAGTTTTTAATATATATGAAAATAACGGATAAGGAACAATTTCAAACTAAGTTTTTATTAGGTCGGTCTTTATTTTTAGGAGGAGGTATCTCTTTACTTCTTTCAACGGGAGAAAAAGATGTTTATTTAGGAATAATCTTAGGTTTTTTATTAGGTATACCTTTAATCTATCTTTATACCAAAGTATCTTTTTATAATATTAAAGAATATTTAAAAAAGAAAACTTTTCTTAATTATTTAGTTAAAGGTATACTCTTAATCTTTTATCTAGCTTTAATCTTTTATTTAGTTATTATATTTGCTATCTTTATTTATTCTTTTTATTTACCCTTTACTAAAACCTTACTTTCTTGTACTCCCTTTTTATTCTTAGCTATTTATTTAAGTAGTAAAGGTAATAAAGCTATTTTAAGAATAATTAAAATTCTTTTCTTTATTAATGTTTTATTAATTATATTTAAATATGGAATGTTATCTATTCATATTGATTTAAGTAACTTTTTACCTATATATACAATTGGCAGTAAATCTTTATTTAAAACAGCTTTAATATTTATGGTCTTTACAACTTCTTCTTATATGTTAGTAATTGATGCAAAAACTAGTTTTAAAACTAATTTAATTAGTTATTTAGGAAGTAGTTTAATTATTTTAATTATGAATATTTATTTAATTGGGGTTTTTGGCAGTTCTTTAGCTAGAACTTTTAGTTATCCGGAGTTTTCCATTCTAAGACAAATTAATGTCTTTAACTTTATTCAAAATATTGAATCTTTCTTAGCTATAAATTGGTTATTTGATATCTTTATTGCTTTAAGTTTAAGTGCTAAAAATATTAAAGAAATATTAGGTTATCAACATAATACTTGGACTTATATTATCTTTTTAGGTATAGCTTATTTAATTAGTACTTATGTTATTGGTGATTATAAAATAGCTGTATCTATTTATAAACTAGCTTTACCTATCTTCTTAATCTTAAATATTCTTACTTATCTTATTCTTCTTCTAAAAAAGATACTGTCTAAAAATTAAATAATTAATTTTTAAACAATATCTATTAAGTTCTTAACTCTTTTTAATTCCATATCAACTATTTTAGCTATTCTTTCTATAGGGATGTTTTCTTTATTCATAGCTTTAATTATAACTAATTTGCCTCGATATATGCCCATAGATGCTCTTTGTCTTATGATATTATCTATGTCATTTCCCAATAATCTCTCATAATCTTCTATTGCTTGTTGCATCAAATCTTTGTCTTCATCTTCGGCAAAATAAGTTTTAATTATCTCAGATTCATCCATTTGAGCCAGTTGTTCAATAAGATTCGAATTTTCCTTCTTAACCATATCTTTAACTTCTTTTAAATCTAAATCAGTTATTTTGGCTATTGTTTCTAAAGGCATGTTATCATTATACATAGCTTTAATCATTTTATTTATACCTATAATTGTGCCTTGATCATGGATCCGATCTAAAGTTTTACCTATAACATAACCTCTTCCTTTAGATACTTGCTTTATAACATCTTCTACTTCCTTAGCAAAAAGCGAATCGAAAACTTCTTGCATTCTTATTTCCTCTAGTTGTTCTCTTATAGTCAAAATTATCCACCTCCTTCTTTTATTAATTAATTTTTAAACAGTAAATCTATTATTTTTTTAACTTTTTCTATGTTCATATCAGTTATTTTAGCTATTCTTTCTATAGAGATATTATGTTTATACATATCAGACATTATTACTAATTTGCCTGTAATTATGCCTATAGCTATTTCTTCACTTATCTTTTCAACTATTTTATATCCTTCTTTCTCAGTATCATTTATTGCTTGTTGTATCAAACTTTTGTCGTCATCTTTGTTAAAATAAGCTTTAATTATCTCAGATTCATTCATTTGAGCCAGTTGTTCAATAAGATTCGAATTTTCCTTCTTAACTATATCTTAACTTCTTTTAAGTCAGAATGAGTTATTTTGGCTATTGTTTCTAAAGGCATGTTATCATCATACATAGCTTTAATCATTTTATTCATACCTATAAATATACCTTGAACTTTACCATGATTTAAAGCTTTATTTAAAACATAACCCGTTTTTCTTGCAAAATCTACTATGCCTTCAAGTAACATAGCATCTTCTTCATCTTTATCGAAGAAGGAATCAAAGGCCTCTTGGATGCTCATTTTTTCGAGTTGTTCTCTTATAGTCAAAATTATCCACCTCCTTCTTTTATTAATTAATGTAGTTCTATTGTACCATGTTTTTATGGTTCTTTCAAGACTACACGCCAAAAAAAAGCCTAAAAATTAAGCAATTAATTTTTAGGCAGTAATACTACTTTTACTATGTTGGTTAATTATTTCTTTAACCCGACTTAATTTTAGTTTAGCTATTCTAGCTATTCTTTCCAAAGGTATATTATCCTTATACATAGATATAACCATTTCAGCTTCTCTTTCATCTCTACCTAAAACTTTACCTTCTTCCACTCCACTTTTTCTCTCAGACTTCTTTATGCCTTCAAGTTCCCTAGCGTCTTCTTCATCTTTATCGAAGAAGGCTTGGAAAGCATCTTGCAAACTCATTTTTTCGAGTTGTTCTCTTATACTCATTAATTCTTTCTCCTCCTTTAAGAGCTCTTCAGCCTTGTTGGTATTACCAATCTTTAAAAACAACATAAGCTTTTCTAATTTACTTAATGTAGTTTTATTGTACCATGCTTTTTCAATACTTTCAAGACTTATATTTATTATTTTTAAATCTTTTATTAGGATATTTTTATCAGTACTTTTTAAGTGATGGACTTCAATATTTTTACCACTTTCGTTGGCAAAATCATTTATATTAACTAATATAAATACTTCTTCATCTCTATTTTTATTTATTTCTCCTATTTTATAACTATTATTATAAGCAAAGAATATATATCTAGCTTTTAACTTATATAAATCATCGCTCTTAGTTTTATTACATTCAAAGATTAAATGATATTTTTTATCATATAAGATATAACAGTCCGTAATTTTGCCTTTTTCATCACTAAAAGTAGAAGTAATTAATTCCGTATTAAGAAACTCAATCTTACTAGGGTCTATTTTAATATTTAAAATATTTTCTAATATTTTAACAACATATTCCCTAGTTTCGATACTCCCAAATAATAATTTGAAGGAAAAGTCGTTCATGAGATATGGAAATGTAGTTATGGGTATTCACCTCCC